>DATBLA010000082.1:0-3411 GCA_036555645.1 Actinomycetota bacterium | reverse complement strand
GATCACGATCGCTTCCGCGTCGGCCGAGACCAGCGCGCCCTCGATGACCCGGCGGCCCTCGACCGCTTCGGCCGTCTTCACCTTCACCTGCTCCCCGATGCTGCGGGCGAAGTGCCGCGGTTCCCGCAGCCGTCGCTCGAGCCCGGGCGAGCTCACCTCGAGCGCGTACGAGCCCTCACCCGCGAACCCCTCGAGATCCAGCCGCCGCGACAGCTGCTCCGAGATCTCGGAGATCGTGTCGAGGTCGACCCCCTCGTCCCGGTCGACGACGACCCGAAGGACCCGCCGGCCGTCCTCACGACCGAACGTGACGTCCCACAACTCGAGCCCTGCGGCCTCGACGACCGGCCGGACGAGCTCCCGGACGTCCCGTTCGCCCACGAGCACGACCCCCTTCGAAAACAAAAGTGGGCGCGAGCCCACTTCCGGGTGAAACCGCTCCGTTTGACCTGCTCAGTATACCCGAGGCGTCGAGCACGGCCTCCGAGCGGAGCGGTTCGCGGCCGTCGCTAGCGGGCGCGACGCTGGCCGTCGGGGCTGTTCCAGTGGTCGCGGGTCGCCATCCGGCGCACGATCCGGGGGTCGTCCCATCCCCGGTGCATCCGGATCCCCAGCTGGCCGCAGGCAGCAGCGGCGGCCTCCTCGGACTCGAACTCGTCCCGGACCCAGAGCCCCGTGACGTCGACGAGGACCAGGTCCCAGGTCCGAAGGCCGACGTGCTGGAGGACCGCCTCCACCTCGGGATGGAGCTTGGCGAACTCGCGGAGCTCGGTCGAGGGGCGCTTCGTGCTCACGCCGCTGAGCCTACGGGGCGCTTGCGAGGAGGTCCACCGCGGCCCGGGCGGCCTCGGCGAGCGGCGCCTGCGATCGTTCCCCGGTCGCGCGCAGCTTCAGGTCGACCGTCCCGGCGCCGACGCCGCGCTTGCCGACGACGAGCTGGACCGGGTAGCCGATGAGATCCGCGTCGGCGAACTTGACCCCGGCCGTCTCCTCCCGGTCGTCGATCGCCACCTCGATCCCGAGGTCGGACAGCTCCGAGTGGATCCGATCGGCCTCGGACACCACCCGCTCGTCGTCACGGTTGGCCACGATGACCACGACCTCGAACGGCGCCAGCACCTTCGGCAGCCTGATGCCCGCGTCGTCGTGGAACTGCTCGACCGCGGCGGCCATCGTGCGCTCGATCCCGAGCCCGTAACAGCCCATCCGATAGTGCTGCTCGGTGCCGTCCTCGTCGACGAACCGCGCCTGGAGCGGCTCGGAGTAGCGGGTGCCGAGCTCGTAGATGTGGCCGACCACGATCGAGCGTCCGATGCGCAGCGGGGCCCCGTCGTTCGGACACGGGTCGCCCTCCCGGATCTGCGACAGGTCGAGGTACTCGTCCACGCGGAAGTCCCGCGGGGTGTTCGCGCCGGTCACGTGGACGTCGGCGGCGTTCGCGCCCGTGATCCAGTTCGCGCCGCCCCGCACCGTCTCGTCGGCAAGCACGAGCACGTCCTCACCGAACCCCTGCGGACCGACGAACCCCTTCGCGTAGCCGCCGGATGCGAAGTCGGCGTCCTCGAAGGGCCGGACCGGCGTCGGGAACAGGCGGCGCTCGAGCTTGACCTCGTTGATCTCGCGGTCGCCGGGCGCGAGCGCCGCCACGACCGCGTCTCCGGCCCGGAACAGGATGCACTTCAGCGTCCGGTCGGCGCTCACGCCGAGCTGGTCGGTGACCGCCGCGATCGTGGCCGCTCCCGGCGTCGAGACCTCCGTCAGCGGCTCGAGGTCTCCGGTCGCGACGGGTTCGGGCGCCCGCGACCTCGCCGCCTCGACGTCGGCGAGGTAGTCGCCGTTCGGACAGGAGACGTACAGGTCCTCGCCGATGTCGGCCACGGCCATGAACTCGTGGTTCGTCCCGCCGCCGATCGTGCCCGGGTCCGCCTCGACGACGAGCACCTCGAGTCCGCAGCGGTCGAAGATCCGGCGATAGGCGTCGAGCATGGTCGCGTACGAGCGGTGCATGGCCTCGTCGTCGCGATCGAACGAGTACGCGTCCTTCATGAGGAACTCGCGGACGCGGAGCAACCCGTAGCGGGGACGGAACTCGTCCCGGTACTTCCGCTCGACCTGGTACAGGTTCACGGGCAGGTCGCGGTACGAGGGCAGGTCACCGGCCACGAGGGGGGTCACGGCCTCCTCCTGGGTCGGGCCCAGGCCGAGCTCGCGGCCGTGACGATCGACGAGCTTGAACATCACGGGCCCGTACGCCTGCCAGCGTCCGGTCGTCTTCCACGGCTCGGACGGCAGGATGATCGGCATGCGGATCTCCTGAGCGCCGGAGGCGTCCATCTCCTCGCGCACGATCGCCTCGATCTTGCGCATCGTCCGCAGCCCGAGCGGAAGCGTCGTGAACACGCCCGACATCACCGGCCGGATGAACCCCGCGCGGAGCAACAGGCGATGCGACGGGGCCTCGACGTCGGCGGGGTCGTCGCGGAGGCTGGGCACGAACAGGCGCGAGAGCCTCATGGCCGCACACGATACCGGCCGCGTCCTCGCCCATGGGCGGAACGGGCACGCCACCTCTGGTCGCGCGGGCCGCAGGTAGGGTACGGACGTGAGCGTCCTGGTCGTCGACCACTACGACTCGTTCACGTACAACCTCGTCCAGCTCATCGAGGGTCTCGGCGCCGAGACGACCGTGGTGAAGAGCGACGCCGAGCCCGCCGAGCGACTCGTCGCGATGGAGCCCGATGCGGTCGTGCTGTCACCGGGGCCGGGACGACCCGAGGACGCCGGATGCTTCCTCGACCTCCTGCGGATGCTCCCGGACCACGTCCCCGTGTTCGGGGTCTGCCTCGGGCACCAGGCGATGTCGATCGCGGCGGGGGGCCGTGTCTCGCGAGGAGCCCCCGTCCACGGGAAGGCCTCGCTCGTCCACCACGACGGGCGCGGGATCTTCGAGGGCGTGCCGAACCCGTTCGAAGCCGCGCGCTACCACTCCCTCGTCGTGCCCCGCGAGCACCTGCCCGCCGAGCTCGAGCTCACCGCCTGGAGCGACGACGGCCTCGTCATGGGCGCCCGGCACCGCGACCTGCCGCGGTTCGGCGTCCAGTTCCATCCGGAGTCGGTCCTCACCCCGGTCGGGCCGGCGATCCTGCGGAACTTCCTCGCGCTCGCCCCACGAGCCGGCGCCGAGCCGTCGGCGGCGACGGGGTGACGGTGCTCGGGTGGGGTCGGCCCCCGGCGCGAACGCGCCGAGGGCCGAGCCTCACCTAGCAGGATTGCGCGGCGCCGCTCCCCGGGCCCTGGTCGCAGTCGTCGTTGCCGGGACCGCCGAAGAGGTCGTCGTTTCCCTTCCCACCCAGGAGATCGTCCGAGCCGGCACCGCCGAACAGGCCGTCGGCCTTGCCGAGCCCGCTCACG
>DATBLA010000081.1:0-7347 GCA_036555645.1 Actinomycetota bacterium | reverse complement strand
ATGGAGTACGCGGTCGAGCTCAACCGCCTGATCGAGCTCCAGATGGAAGGCGCGATCGGCTAGCCCCGGCGAGTCGAGCCCACCTCACCCGTCATCGCGTCACGAACGGCACCTCCACGCAGCTCGAACGGGGTTGAATCCGACCTGATTGCTAGGATTTGAGTCGAGATGTCAGAGGTCTCGACCGTGGGGTTCGACGAGGAGGCGCTCGCTGCGCTCCCGTCGGCGACCCCGTTCGTCGCAAGTCTTCGCAAACAGGCGTTCCAGGAGTACCTGGCGCTCCCCGTTCCCTCCCAGGAGACCGAGGAGTGGCGCTACACGGACCTCGAGGGCTTCGACTTCGCGCTGCGCCCGTTCGTGGCCGGGGGGCGGGCGGCGAACCTCGACGAGGTGCCCGAGGAGATCCTCGCCGCCGCCGGCGAGGTCGGGGAGCGAGCCGGCCTGCAGGTCCAGCGGAACTCCGAGGTCATGGTGACCCACCTCGATCCGGCCCTGTCGGCTCGCGGGGTGTGGTTCGGCGACCTCGACCGCGCCCTCGTGGACCGGCCCGACCTCGTCGAGCCGCACCTGCACGACCTCGTGCCGACCGAACGGTCGAAGTTCGTCGCGCTCCATGCGGCCTTCCGAACGGGGGGAACGTTCCTGTACGTCCCGAGAGACGTTCAGGTGGAGCTCCCGATCCAGACCCTCACGTATCTCGATGCCGAGCGCGCGGCGGTCTTCCCCCGGACGCTGGTCGTCGCCGACGAGGGATCCGAGGTGACGTTCGTCGACCGCTACGTGTCCCCGCCGCTCGAGAGCTCCCTGTCGGACGCCGTTGTCGAGATCGTCGCCAAGGCCGGCGCCAGGGTTCGCTACGTGGCACTACAGGAGTACGGGGACGGGGTCACGCACCTGTCGGTGCAGCGGGTGAACGTGGGGGCCGACGCCCGCGTGAAGTCACTCGGCGTGGCGTTCGGCGCGAGCGTGGCCCGAGCGGAGGTCGAGGCCCTGCTCGCCGAGGACGGCGCGACGAGCGAGATGCTCGGCGTGTACTTCGGCGACGGCGACCAGCACATCGACCATCGGTCGATCCAGGACCACGTCGGATCGCGCTCGTCGAGCGACCTCCTCTACAAGGGCGCGATGCGCGACCGGTCGAACGCGATCTACACCGGGACCGTGATCATCGAGCAGGGTGCCCACCGATGCGACGCGTACCAGACGAACCGCAACATCCTGCTCTCCGAGCAGGCGCGGGCGCACTCGGTCCCGAACCTCGAGATCCTCACGAACGACCCGACGCGCTGCGGTCACGCGGCGAGCGTGGGTCCGGTGGGGGAGGACGAGCGCTTCTACCTCATGAGCCGGGGCATCGACGAGGCGGAGGCGGAGCGCCTCATCGTGTTCGGCTTCTTCCAGGAGGTGCTGGATCGGGTCGAGATCCCCGAGATCCGCGACTCGCTCGTCGCCGCGATCGAGGACGAGCTGGCGAGGGCCGACTGATGGCGTTCGTGCGCATCTGCGGCGTGGGCGAGGTTCCGGTGGGCGAGGTGCGACGGTTCGAGCTCGACCACCGCCCCTACGCGGTCGCGAACCTCGGGGACGCGGGGTTCCGCGTCGTGGACGCGATCTGCTCGCACGCGCACTACTTCCTGGACGAGGGCGAGGTCGACGTGGACGACGAAGTGATCGAGTGCCCCAAGCACGGGTCGACCTTCGACCTGAACAGCGGACGTCCGCGGACGCTCCCGGCGACCCAACCGGTCGACGTGTTCGCGACCACCGTGGACGATGACGACGTGATGATCGAGGTGACCGACTGATGACCGAACCCGCAACGCTGGAGATCCGGGAGCTCGAAGCCTCCGTCGATGACAAACCGATCCTCAACGGCATCGACCTGGTGGTGAAGCAGGGACAGACCCACGCGCTCATGGGGCCGAACGGCTCGGGCAAGTCCACGCTCGCCAACATCCTCATGGGTCGGCCCGGGTACGTCCTCACGGGTGGCGAGGTGCGGTTCAAGGGCGAGGACATCACGAAGCTCACCGCCGATCAGCGGGCGCAGCGCGGGCTGTTCCTGGCGATGCAGTATCCCGTCGAGATCCCGGGCGTCAGCGTCGTGAACTTCCTTCGGACCGCCTACAAGAGCGTGAAGGGGCAGGACATCAACGCCCTGGCGTTCCGAAAGCACATGAAGGAGAAGATGGAGCTGCTCGGGGTCGAGGACGCGATGGTGCAGCGGTACGTGAACCAGGGGTTCTCCGGGGGCGAGAAGAAGAAGAACGAGATCCTCCAGCTCGCCGTCCTCGAGCCCGAGATCGCGGTCCTCGACGAGACCGACTCCGGGCTCGACATCGACTCGCTGAAGGCGGTCGCCGAGGGCGTCGCCCACCTCATCGGCCCCGATCTCGGCGTGCTCCTCATCACCCACTACCAACGGATCCTCAACTACATCGCGCCCGACTTCGTTCACGTGATGATGGACGGGCGTATCGTCAAGTCCGGTGGCAAGGAGTTGGCGCAGGAGCTCGAGGACAAGGGGTACGAGGGTCTGCGCACGGAGCTCGGGCTGGAGCAGGCGGTGACGGGATCGTGACCGAGACGGGGGGCGAGCCGCGATGTCGGTGACCGAGCGCAGATCCGCCGATCGCCTCGACGTCGATCGGGTCCGCGCGGACTTCCCGATCTTCGAGCGGCTCATCGACGACCGTCCGATCGTGTACCTGGACTCGGCCGCCACCTCCCAGAAGCCGCGGCAGGTCATCGAGGCGGAGGCGGACTTCTACCGCCTCCACAACGCGAACGCGCATCGCGGCATCTACCACCTCGCCGAGGAGGCGACCGACCTGTTCGAGCAGGCTCGGGTGTCGCTCGCCCGGTTCGTCGGGGCGCCGCAGCCGGAGACGATCGTGTTCACGCGCGGGACGACCGAGGCGACGAACCTCGTCGCCTACGCCTGGGCCCGCCGCGTCCTCGGAACAGGCGACGAGATCCTGCTCAGCGAGATGGAGCACCACTCGAACATCGTGCCCTGGCAGCTCGCCGCGCGAGACACGGGCGCGATCCTTCGGTACCTCCCGATCACCGACGAGGGCCTGCTCGACCTGTCCGGGCTGGACGGCCTGCTCACCGAGCGCACGAAGCTCGTCTCGGTGACGGGGATGTCGAACTCGCTCGGCACGCTCCCGCCGGTGCGCGAGCTCACGGCCGCGGCGCACGCGGTCGGCGCGCTCGTGCTCGTGGACGGCGCGCAGCTGGTCCCGCACGTGCCCGTCGACGTCTCCGAGCTCGACGTGGACTTCCTCACGATCAGCGGCCACAAGATGCTCGGTCCCACCGCGTCGGGAGGGCTGTACGGCAAGCTCGAGCACCTCGAGGCGATGGACCCGTTCCTCGGCGGTGGGCACATGATCGAGGAGGTCTTCCCCGATCACTCCACCTGGAACGCCGTCCCCTACAAGTTCGAGGCGGGGACGATGAACCTCGCGCAGGAGGTGGGTCTGGGCGCCGCGATCGACTACCTCGAGACCCTGGGCATGACGGCGGTCCGCGAGCACGAGGAGGAGATCACCGCGTACGCGATCGAGCGGCTGCTCGATGCCGGCGCCCGGGTGTTCGGTCCCTCGGACACCAGGGTCCGGGGGGGCGCCGTCTCGTTCTGGTTCAAGGACGTCCACCCCCACGACCTCGCGACGATCCTCAACGAGGAAGGGGTCGCGATCCGGGCCGGTCACCACTGCAACCAGCTCGTCATGCGGCGCTTCGGGGTTCCGGCGACGGCGCGGGCGAGCTTCTACATCTACAACACGACGGCGGAGGTGGATGCGCTCATCGAGGCCCTCAGGTCTGCCGAGCGCGTCTTCGCGGGCTGAGGGGGAGGCCGTGGCGCTCGACGAGATCTACAAGGAAGTCATCCTCGACCACTACAAGAACCCGCGGAACAAGCGCGAGATGCCCGAGGCCGAGCGCTCGTGCTCGAAGAACAACCCGCTCTGCGGCGACGAGATCACGGTCTACGTCCACGAGGACGACGGGAAGGTCCTCGACGTCTCGTTCGTCGGACAGGGGTGCTCGATCAGCCAGAGCTCGGCCTCGATGATGACCGAGTCGGTCGCCGGGAAGTCGCGGGACGAGGTCGAGGGTCTCGTGGGATCGTTTCGCGGCATGATGGCCGGCGACGTGGAGCCCGACGAGGACGCGTTCGGGGAGCTCGTCGCGCTCAAGGGGGTCGTGAAGTACCCGATCCGCGTGAAGTGCGCCGTCCTGGCATGGGACGTGCTCCAGGAGGCCCTCGCCGGCGACGGCGACGCCGCGGGCTCGGCCCCGCACTAGCCCGGCCGCGTCGCCAAGAACCCCTCGGCGCCGACCGGCCGCCCCTCGTGCGCGAGCTCGACGGCCCGCGGCTCGAACCCCGCCCGGCGCATGAGCTCGAGCCACGTCTGCCGCGGAAACAGACCGCACAGGTGCTCGTCGAGCTCGGCGTGGACCGACCCGTCCGGCTCGCGGAACACGTAGGTGAGATCCATCCGGTGAGTGAGGTCGGACGGGTCCGGATCCCACGTCCACTCCAGGTACCGCAGAGATCGATCCGCTCCGTCGTGACCACCGTGATCGGTTGCCGGCTCGAACGTCTCGCGGACGAAGTCCGGCACGAACAGGGCGACGCCGCCCGCCCGGCAGTGGGCGAAGGCCGTCTCGAACACGGCGAGCAGGTCGGGCTCGGTCGTGATGTAGGCGATCGCGTCGTGGACGAAGACCGCGTCGAACTCGCGGCCCAGGCGCACCGAGCGCATGTCGCCCTCGACGTGCTCGCACTCGGGGTTCAGGCGCCGGCTCACCTCGAGCATCGCGGGCGAGCGATCGACGAGCGTGAGGTCGAAGCGGGCCTTGAGATGCGACGCGTTGTTGCCGCCGCCGGAGCCGAGCTCCAGGACCGTGCGGACGTCGCCCGCGCCCTCGAGCAGCCGCGCGTAGTCGGCCGCCTCCTCCGCGTACTCCTCGGGCGCCGAGAGCAGGGGCCACCACTCGGCGAGATCCCGGTAGAGCCTCGGGCCGTCCTCCACGCGCCGAGCCTACTTCGGTCGCCGCGCGCGAGGTTCTAGGCTTCGCGCGTGCGGCTTCCACGCCCGTCGCTGGACTGGCTGCTCGTCCTGGTCCCGGTCTCGATCGCGCTCGAGATCGCGGGCGGCAACGAGCTCCTCATCTTCGTGGTGTCCGCGGGCGCGATCCTCCCGCTCGCCGGGTTGATCGGGCGATCGACCGAGCAACTCGCGCTCCACACGGGTCCGCGGATCGGGGGGCTCGTGAACGCCACGTTCGGCAACGTGACCGAGCTCATCATCGCGGTCTTCCTCCTGCTCGAGGACAAGACCGACGTCGTGAAGGCCTCGCTCACGGGCTCGATCCTCGGGAACCTGCTCCTCGTCCTCGGCCTGTCGTTCCTGCTCGGCGGGCTGAAGCACGAGGAGCAGTCCTACAACGCCCGCTCCGCCTCGATCCACGCCACCTCGCTCGTCCTGGCGGTGACCGCGCTCCTCATGCCTGCGCTGTTCGCCCAGTCGCAGCAGACCGACTTCCTCGAGCGCGAGGTCGTGAGCGGGACGGTCGCCGCCGTGCTCATCACGCTCTACGTCCTGGCGCTCGTGTTCACCCTCGTCACGCACGAGCACCTGTTCCGCACGCCCGAGGCAGGCGAGCGCCCGGACTGGTCGAGGGGCCGGGCCATCGCGGTGCTCCTCGCGGCGACGGGATTCGTCGCGCTGGAGGCCGAGCTCCTCGTGAGCTCGCTCGAGCCGGCGCTCGCCGATCTCGGCCTGTCCGAGCTGTTCGTGGGCCTCATCGTGATCCCGATCATCGGCAACGCCGCCGAGCACTCGTCGGCGATCATGTTCGCCCTGCGGAACAAGGTGGACGTGACGCTCGAGATCGCGATCGGGTCCTCGACGCAGATCGCGCTGTTCGTGGCTCCGGCGCTCGTGTTCATCAGCCTGCTCGTCGGCCACCCGATGGACTTCGTGTTCAGCACGTTCGAGGTCGCCGCCGTGGCGCTGTCGACGGTGCTCGTGTTCATGATCTCGAGCGACGGGCGGAGCAACTGGCTCGAGGGCGCGCAGCTCACCGGCGCCTACGTGATCATGGCCATCTCGTTCTACTTCGTGGAGACGCTGTGAGGAAGGGAATCGGAGCCGCGTGGGTCGTCGTCCTCGTCGCGATGGCGCTTCGGCCGGTGTCGGCGATCGGTCAGGACTTCGCGTCCGAGGAGACCGAGCGCTTCGACGTGTCGATCCTCATCGAGCCCTCCGGCGCGCTGCGGATCACCGAGACGATCGTGCAGCAGTTCGCGTCCACTCCACGCCACGGCATCCAGCGGTTCATCCCGAACCGGCTCCGCTACGACGACCGGAGCGACCGGATCTACCCGATCGAGCTCGTGTCGGTGACGGCATCGGAGGGCACGCCCGACGACGTGGAGACCTCCGAGGACGGCTCGAACTTCATCATCCGGATCGGCGATCCCGACGTCGAGATCACCGGCCGGCACACGTACGAGATCGTCTACCGGGTCGAGGGGGCGATGAACGGGTTCGACTCCCACGACGAGCTGTACTGGAACGCGATCGGCGACCAGTGGGAGCAGACGATCCGCGAGATGACCGTCCGCGTCGACGGCCCCGCCGACATCACCCGCGTCGCGTGCTTCCAGGGGCCGTTCGGTTCGACCCTCGGGTGCGACCGCGAGCGAATCCGAGGCGGGAACGCGGTGTTCGCGCAGTCGAACGTGCCGGCGTTCAGCGCCGTGTCGGTCGTCGTGGCCATGCCGCCGGGCTCGGTCGCGAGCACGGAGCCGATCCTGGAGGAGCGCTGGAGCCTGGACCGCGCGTTCAGCCGGACCAGGGCCACCGTCGGGGGCGGGATCGGCCTGCTCGCGCTCGTGGCGGTGGGCTTCGGGATGCTCGTGTGGAGAAGGGGGCGCGACGTTCGCTATCGCGGATCCCAGGTCGACCAGGTCATGGGTGGTTCGGCCGGGGCTGAGACGCAGGCCGTCCCGCTGTTCGAGAAGCCGGCCGTCGCCGTGGAGTTCGCCGCGCCGGAGGACCTGCGCCCGGGGCAGGTGGGGACCCTGATCGACGAGGAGGCGAACACGCTCGACGTCTCGGCCACGATCGTGGACCTGGCGGTCCGCGGCTACCTCGTCATCGAGGAGATCCCGAAGTCCGGGTTGTTCGGCAAGACCGACTGGACGCTCCGCAGGCTCCAGCCGCAGAGCCCGGACCTGCTCGAGTACGAGCGCCGCCTGCTCGACGGGCTGTTCGAGGACGGCGACGAGGTCACGCTGTCGAGCCTTCGAAAGACGTTCGCCGC
>DATBLA010000080.1:0-1515 GCA_036555645.1 Actinomycetota bacterium | reverse complement strand
CCGGAGCTGGCGGACGTGGACGTCGACCGTCCGCGTGTCGCCCGCGAACGTGTAGCCCCAGACGCGCTCGAGGAGCTGGTCGCGCGTGAGGACGAGCCCGCGGTGGTCGAGGAGGTCCCAGAGAAGGTCGAACTCCTTCGGAGCGAGCTGCACCTCGGTCCCGGCCACCGTCACCTCCCGGCGCCCGGCATCGACGTGAAGGTCGCCGTGATCGATGACCTCGCTCACGAACTCGCGGCGCTCCGGGCTCGACCGGCGCAGGATCGACTTCACCCTGGCGACGAGCTCGCCCGGGTTGAACGGCTTCGTCAGGTAGTCGTCGGCGCCGACCTCGAGCCCGATGATCTTGTCGATGTCCTCGTCGCGCGCGCTCAGCATGAGGATGGGGACGTCGGAGCGCTGCCGGACGCGGCGGCACACGTCGATGCCGTCGAGATCGGGGAGCATGAGGTCGAGGACGATGAGGGACGGTGGGTCGGCGCTCGCCTTCTCGAGCGCGTCGCCGCCCGTGCCCGCGAGGCGCACCGCGAAGCCGGCACGCTTCAGGTACATCCCCACGAACGACGCGATGCTCGGCTCGTCCTCGACCACGAGGATCGACTGCTTCGCCGGGGTCACGACCCGGTATGGTGGCACACCCACCGGCCGCCGCGACGAGCTACTGCGCAACGAGGGGGTAGGTGCGCACGGCGCGCGGCCAGCGTCTCACGGGCCGATCGGCGATCTGAAACCTCCCCGCCGGCCCCTCGTCGAACGCGTCGAGCGTGAGCGATCCCCGGACGACGCCGCTCGCGAAGATCCCGTGACCTCGGATCACGAGCTGCCACGGCCGCGGTTCGCCGAGGGACGAGACCCGGCAGCGGACATCGCGGCCCCGGTACTCGATCGTCGTCTCGCTGACGCGTCGCCCCTCGGAGTTGCAGCGATGCCACGGCGCCTTGCCGCTCGGGAGGTCGATCACGCGGACACGACCGGAGCCCAGGTTGACGAACACGGCGCCCCGTCTCGTGATGACTGCCCGGCCATGGCCGTTCCAGACCTGGAAGCTCTGGGCACCGGGGGTTCGGGCCGCGACGTCGGCGGCGAACGCCGTCGGGGCGAGCGTGACGGCGAGGGCCAGAATCAGGGCCAGGAGCGCGAGCCGCCACATGCTGATCGCAACTATCGTCGGCGGCGGTGAGCCTTCGATTACGGCCGTGTAAGGGAAGTGTTAACGGCCCGAGCAGGAATCGACCGGCCGGTCAGGCGGCGTCCGGACCGGGTCGTAGCATCGAGGGGCTGCCGATGGACGAACGCGCGCGCCATGATCGCATGGTCCGGCTCCTCGAGGCACGGCTGGAGGCCATCGCACTCGCCTCGGAGCGCGCCCCGCGGGGCGAGCGGCGCTACGAGCGGCAGATCGTCGCGGTCGCCGCGGCGACGCGCCACGCGATCGAGCTGGAGATCATCTCGGGCGACGAGGCGGGCTCGATCTGGACCGCCGTCGCCGACCGCCATCCCGCCGCCGCCTGGTGC
>DATBLA010000079.1:0-6479 GCA_036555645.1 Actinomycetota bacterium | reverse complement strand
GAGCGGCCGTTCACACGGTGGGCCGAATCGGCCGGCTACGGGATCGACGTCGTGATCTCCCAGGATCTCGAGCAGCATCCCGAGGTGCTCGACGGCACGAGCCTGCTCGTGAGCGTCGGCCACGACGAGTACTGGTCGTGGGGGATGCGTGACGCCGTCGACGCGTTCGTCGGCGGCGGTGGCAACGCGGTCTTCCTGTCCGGCAACACGTGCTTCTGGCAGATCCGGTTCGAGGACGAGCACCGGGCGATGACCTCGTACAAGTACCGCGCGGGCGAGGATCCCGTCCTGGGAACGGAGCGGGAGCGGTTCCTCACCGGCCCCTGGTCGGATCGCCGGATCGGACGGCCGGAGACCTCGACGATCGGCCTGACCTTCACGCGAGGCGGCTACTCGCGCTACGGGCTCGGCGTCCCGGACGCCTCGGCCGCGTACACGGTCCACGCCCCGGAGCACTGGATCTTCGCGGGCACCGGTCTCGAGCGGGATGCGGAGTTCGGCGGAAGCGATGGGATCGTCGCCTACGAGTGCGACGGCTGCGCGTTCGTCCTCGACGGGGACGGGCGCCCGAGACCGACGGGCGCCGACGGCGCTCCCCTCGACATGGAGATCCTCGCGACGGCCCCCGCGCACCTGTGGGCCCGCGACGAGCAGCCGACCCGGTACGCCCACGAGCCGGGCGAGCTCGAGTGCGCCTCGATGGCCGTGTTCGGCGACACGAGCCGGGAGCACCTGGCCGAGCTCGCCGATGGCCATGCCGTCCTCGGCGTCTTCGAGCGGCCCGGGGGCGGGACCGTCGTGAACGCCGGCGTCATCGACTGGGTCCTCGGGCTGCGCGATCCGGTCGTCGAGCGCATCACCCGCAACATCCTCGACCGCCTCTCTCGCTAGCGATCCCCGCGGCTCGCGTTCGCGTCAGCCGATCCTCCGAAGCGGCGCGTACGCGAGCAGCAGGCGTTTCTCGCCGGCGTCCTCGAACCGGATCGTGGCCTCGGCGTCGGTGCCCGAACCGCTCACGGACACGACGACCCCCTCGCC
The DNA here is from genome assembly GCA_036555645.1 of Actinomycetota bacterium. Taxonomy (GTDB): domain Bacteria; phylum Actinomycetota; class UBA4738; order UBA4738; family HRBIN12; genus DASSJM01. Next base: position 5,441 of record DATBLA010000079.1, on the reverse strand, counting down.
CCACCGGTCGTGCTGCACCGTGTCGCCCGACGAGATCTCCGGGATCTCGCGTCGCGGATCCGCCGCCGCCCGGATCGGCGAGGGCGAGGCGCCGCCGACGATCGACGAGTCGGCCTCGATCGCCCGCACGAGGTCGGACGGGATCTCGCCGAGGAACCGGGACGGGGGGTTGAACGAGGTCGAGCCGTAGAGCGTTCGGCTCCACGCGTGCGTGAGGTAGAGCCGCTCGCGAGCGCGCGTCACCCCGACGTACATGAGCCGGCGCTCCTCCTCGAGGTGCTCCGGCTCCCCCATCGATCGGTAATGCGGGAAGACGCCGTCCTCGAGCCCGATGATGAACACGACCGGGAACTCGAGCCCCTTGGCGTTGTGCAGCGTCATCAGCGTCACGCTGCCGGACTCCTCGTAGTACTCGTCCTGCTCGGAGACGAGCGAGACCTGCTCGAGGAACTCGGCGAGGCTCCCGTCGGGCGAGCGCTGCTCGAACTCCGCCGCGACGCCGCCCAGCTCACGAAGGTTCTCGATCCGGCCCTCGGCCTCGACGGTGCGCTCGGCCTCGAGCTCCAGCAGGTAGCCGGACTCGTTCGCCGCGGCCTCGATCATCCGTTGCGCCCCGGCTCCCGCGTCGAGGGCCCCCTGGAGGCGATCCATGATCCCCACGAACCCGGCGACCGCGCCCCTGGCGCGCGCTCCGAGCTCCGGGAGCTCGTCGGCGCGGCGCGCCGCCTCGAGGAACGGGATCTCCGCGAACGTGGCGAGGCCCTCGAGCGCGGACACCGTCGCGTCGCCGATCCCCCGCTTCGGCGTGTTGACGACGCGCCGGGCGCTGATCGCGTCCTGCGGGTTCAGGAGCAGGCGGAGGTAGCCGAGGACGTCCTTCACCTCCCGTCGCTGGTAGAAGCGCACCCCCCCGACCACGCGATAGGGCGTTCCCGAGCGCTGGAACACGTCCTCGATGACCCGGCTCTGGGCGTTCGTCCGGTAGAAGATCGCGACGTCGGCGAACCGGTGGCCGGACTCCTCGACGAGCCGGTGGACCTCCTCGGCGACGTAGACCGCCTCCTCGTGCTCGTCGTCGGCCCGGTATCGGACGACGAGCTCGCCGTCTCCGGTCTCGGTCCACAGCGACTTCGGCTTGCGCTGGACGTTGTGCTCGATGAGGGCGTTCGCGACCGCGAGGATGTTCGACGTGGAGCGGTAGTTCTGCTCCATGAGGAAGATCTCGGCGTCCGGGTAGTCCCGTTCGAAATCGAGGAGGTTCTGGATCGTCGCGCCACGCCACGAGTAGACGCCCTGATCGGCGTCGCCCACGACGCACAGGTTCCGGTACTTGGCGGCCAGCAGGTTGACGAGCTGGTACTGGGCTCGGTTCGTGTCCTGGTACTCGTCGACGAGGATGTAGGGGAACCGTTCCTGGTAATGCTCCAGGACCTCGGCGTGATCCCGGAACAGCCGGACGGTCTCGGTGATGAGGTCGTCGAAGTCGAGCGCGCCCGCGGCAAGCTTGCGCCGCTCGTACTCCGTGTAGACCTTTGCGATCGTCTGCTCGTAGAACGTGCCGGCCATCGAGGTGAACTCCTCGGCCGAGAGCACGTGGTCCTTCGCCTTGCCGATGGCCGCCGCCATCGCTCGGGGCGGGTAGCGCTTCGCGTCCAGGTTCAGATCCCGCAGGCACGCGGCGAGCAGGCGCTCGGTGTCCGCGTCGTCGTAGATCGTGAAGGCGCCCGGCAGGCCGACGTGCGCGTGCTCGCGGCGCAGGATGCGTGCGCAGGTCGAGTGGAACGTGAGGATCCACATCCCCGAGGCGATCCGCTCGCCGAGGAGTCCCTGGACCCGTTCGGCCATCTCGCGGGCGGCCTTGTTCGTGAACGTGATGCCGAGGATCGCGTAGGGACTGACCCCTTGTTCGCGAATCAGGTACGCGATGCGGTGCGTGAGCGCCCTCGTCTTCCCCGACCCCGCGCCGGCCACGATCAGCACGGGCCCCTCCGTGTGCCGAACGGCCTCCGCCTGGATCGGGTTCAGGCTCTCCAGGAGGGACGGCTGCGAGACCACGGCTCGATTGTAGGTGCGTGCCCGGACGACCCGGCCTGGGCGCCCGAGGCTCAAGTCGACGACCGTGACCTGCGACACTTCTCACATGGCGGAGACCGCGGCCTCGCCCGAGATCGCCGACGCGCCGCGACACCGGCGGCGCCTATCCGGCCGCGTCCTGTGGATCGCCGGCCTGGCCTGCCTCCTGGCCGCGCTCGGGATCGGCGCGTACGTCTGGTGGACGCTGTGGGGAACGGGGTTCCACACTCGCGCGGCCCAGCACGACCTTCGCCCCGACTTCGAGCGCCTCGTCGCCACCGCCCCTGCGAGCGAGGCCCCGCCGCGCGTCGTCCCGGTCCCCGGCGACGCGATGGCGATCATCACGATCCCGTCGATCGACGTCGACTACGTCGTCGTCGAGGGCACCGACACCGAGTCGCTGAAGAAGGGTCCCGGCCACTACGCGGACACGGCCTATCCGTGGCAGGACCACGGCCGGGTCGGGATCGCCGGCCACCGAACGACGTACGGGGCGCCGTTCTGGAGCCTGAACGAGCTCGGCGAGGGCGACCGGATCGTCCTGGCCACCGAGTACGGCGTGTTCCGCTATCGCGTGACCGGGTCGAGCATCATCGTGCCGAGCGACGGATCGGTGCTCGCGCCGACGCGGCGGCCGACCCTCGTCCTCACGACGTGCAACCCGAGGTTCTCGGCGGCCGAGCGTCTCGTGGTCTTCGCCGACCGGATCGACTGACGCTGCTGCTCCACTCCGGACCCGAGCGCCGTCACTCCCACTCGATCGTGCCGGGCGGCTTGCTCGTGACGTCGTAGGCCACGCGGTTCACACCGGGCACCTCCCGGACGATCCTCGCCGCGATGCGATCGAGCAGCTCGGGCGGCAGTCGGGCCCAGTCGGCGGTCATCGCGTCCTCGCTCGTGACGGCCCGAAGGATCACCGGATGGTGATACGTGCGCCCGTCTCCCATCACGCCGACGCTCCGCACGCCGGCGAGCAGGACGCAGAACGCCTGCCAGGTCCGTCGGTCCCAGCCCGCCCGTCGCATCTCCGTCGTGACGATGTGGTCGGCCGCCCGAACGATGCTCAGGTTCTCCGCGGTGACCTCGCCCACGATGCGGACCGCGAGACCGGGCCCCGGGAACGGCTGGCGCCGGACGATCTCCTCGGGAAGCCCGAGCTCCTCCCCGACCGCCCGGACCTCGTCCTTGAACAGATCGCGGAGCGGCTCGACGAGCTCCAGGTCCATGTCGGGTGGCAGCCCGCCGACGTTGTGGTGGGTCTTGATCGTCGCCGCGGTCCCGGTTCCGCTCTCGATCACATCCGGGTACAGCGTCCCCTGCACGAGGAACCGCGCCCGGCCGTGATCGCGCGCCACCTCCTCGAAGATCCGGATGAACTCCTCGCCGATGGCGCGACGCTTCTCCTCGGGATCCACCACCCCGTCGAGCCGGGAGAGGAAGCGATCGGCCCCCTTGACGTGGACGAGCGGGACACGGAAGTGCCGTCCGAACGTCTCCTCGACCTGCTCCGGCTCCCCCTCGCGGAGCAGCCCCGTGTCGACGAACACGCACGTGAGGCGATCGCCGATCGCCTTGTGGACGAGGAGCGCGGCCACCGCCGAGTCCACCCCGCCCGAGAGCGCGCACAGGGCCTGGCCGTCGCCCACCTGGCGCCGGACCTCGGCGACGGTGCGCTCGATCACGTTGGCCGGCGTCCAGTCGGGAAGCAGACCGCAGGCGTCGTAGAGGAACCGTTTGAGGATCGCCGTCCCGTTGGGCGTGTGGGCGACCTCCGGATGGAACTGGACCGCGAACAGCCCGCGCTCGGGATCCTCCATCGAGGCGATCGGGATCGTGTCGGTGGTCGAGGTCACCCGGAACCCTTCCGGCGCCCGCGTGACGGTGTCGCCGTGGCTCATCCAGACGCGCTCCTCGGGGGCGAGGTCCGCGAGGAGGAGACCGGGCTCGAGCACGTGAAGATCCGTCGCCCCGTACTCGCGCTGTCCCGAGGCCGCGACGTCGCCACCGAGCGCGCGCGCCATGAGCTGGTGCCCGTAGCAGATCCCCAGGACCGGGATCCCGAGGCCGTACACGCTCGGATCGATCGCGGGCGAGCCCTCGTCGTCCACCGAGGCCGGCCCTCCGGTCAGGACGATCCCGGCGGGTCCTCGGGCCGCGATCTCCGAGGCCGACAGGTCGTGCGCCACGATCTCCGAGTACACGCGGCACTCGCGGATGCGGCGCGCGATCAGCTGGGCGTACTGGGCTCCGAGGTCGACGACGAGGACGGGTCGAGGGTGGCCGGCGTCCACCCGCTAATGACCCATCCCCACGCCCTGCGCCGTCTGGTACGTCTTGCCCTCGGTCTTGATCGCGGGGGCGACGACGAGCTCGGCCTTCTGGAACTCGCGGATCGTCGCGTAGCCCGTGGTGGCCATCGAGGTCGCGAGGGCTCCGAACAGGTTGAACGTGCCGTCGTTCTCGCGTGCGGGGCCCGTGAGGATCTCCTCGAGCGAGGCGACCTGCTGGGTCCGGACGCGGGCCCCGCGGGGCAGCGTGGGATGGAAGGTGGCCATGCCCCAGTGGAAGCCTCGGCCGGGTGCCTCGTACGCCCGCGTCAGGGGCGAGCCGACCATCACCGCGTCGGCGCCGCACGCGATCGCCTTCGCGATATCACCGCCGGTCCGCATGCCACCGTCGGCGATGACCTGGCAGTAGCGGCCGCTCTCGCGCAGGTGCTCCATCCGCGCCGCCGTCGCGTCGGCGATCGCGGTGGCCTGCGGAACGCCCACGCCCAGGACGCCTCGCGTCGTGCACGCGTTGCCGGGGCCGACCCCGACGAGCACGCCGACGGCGCCGGTCCGCATGAGATGGAGCGCCGTCGTGTACGACGCGCATCCTCCGACGATGACCGGGAGCTCGAAGGTGGCGATGAACTCCTTGAGGTTGAGCGGTTGGGAGGTCGAGGAGACGTGCTCCGCGGACACGACCGTTCCCTGGATGACGAGGATCTTCAGGCCCGCCTCGACGACGAGCTTCGCGTATCGCTCGACGCGCTGCGGGGTGAGCGAGGCGCAGCTCGTCACGCCGCTCTCCTCGATCTCGCGGATCCGGCGGACGACGAGCTCCTCCTTCACCGGCTCCCGGTACAGCTCCTGCATCCTCGGGGTGGCCTTCTCGTCCGGGAGGAGGGCGATCTCCTCGTAGATCGCCTCGGGGTCCTCGTACCGCGTCCACAGGCCCTCGAGGTTCAGGCACGCCAGACCGCCCAGCTTCCCGATCGAGGCGGCCGTCGCCGGCGAGACGGCCGCATCCATCGCCGAGGCCATCATCGGCAGCGGGAAGGTGTAGGCGTCGATCTGCCACGAGATGTCGACGTCGTCGGGGTC
>DATBLA010000078.1:0-10628 GCA_036555645.1 Actinomycetota bacterium | reverse complement strand
GCCGGATCGATCGTGTACCCGAGCTTGATCACGCCGGGCTCCTCGTCGGCCGGGCTGAGCCCGACGTCACCGACGAGCCGGCCGGTGCTTCGTTCCTCGACGGTGAGCTGCACCCAGCCGCCCGGCTCGCCGGGAGCGCGCGGGGCCATCTCCTCGAGCTCGTGACGGATCGTCTCGGCGTCGGTGCGCTCCCACCCCTGGAACCGGCGGACGTCGGGATCGCTGCGGTAGGCCGAGATCGCCTCGGCGTCGTCGGGACGCGAGCGGCGGAGCCGCAGGCGTTCGGTCTGGAGCGGCTCGAAGCGGACGTCGGCCTGCATCTGGAGGCCAGCGTATCCGCCCGACCGGGGCGCGAGCGCTACCCGACGACGGCGAAGCGGTCGATCGCCACGAGCGTGCCCTCGGCGGCCTGCCGACCCTGCCCGAGGACCACGATCCGGATCGTGTGGAGACCGTCGACGAGCCCGGTGACGTGGCGCGCCACGGCGACGGTCTCCTGGGGCGCGTAGTTGTCGACGGTTCGCAGCAACAGACCGTCGACCCAGATCTCGGCGCGCCCGTGGTGCGGACCCCGCACGGTGAGCCAGTCCGCCGCCGTCCCGCGGAACGTGAACTCCGCGCTCGCCCCCTGGAGATCGCTCGAGGCGACGCTGCCGCCCGAGGCGCCCGGCGAGCTCTCGCTCGACCAGCGCGCGTCGAGCGCCGGGTTGCGCACGAGGTCCCCGCCCGTCTCGAACGCGTCCACGACGACCCGCGTGTCGGTGGCGCTCGCCGAACCCGTGCCGAGGACCCGGACCGTGATCGTGTGCTCGCCCCGCTCGAGCCCGCCGAACACCCGCGCGACGGCGAACCCGGTTCGGCTCGCGTACTGGTCGAAGGTCCCCGCGGGCACGCCGTCGATCCGCACGGCGGCGCGGCCCATCGTCGGCCCGGTCGCCGTGTACCAGGTCACGGAGCGACCCCGGAACGCGAACGCGGCCGTCGCGCCGGCTCGACGCTCGACCGCGTACCGGCCGCCGAAGGCGGCGTCCGCCGAGACCGAGCGCCACGCGTAGGAGACCGCGGGGCTCGACTCCTCGACCTCGGTCGGCGCCGCGAAGTCCGCGACGCTCGTCGGCACGAGGTTGCCGCCGCGATCGACGACCCCCGTCTGCACGACACCGGGGTTCACGACGGCCTGGTAGGTCTCACCGGGGACGAGCGGCTCGAGCGGCTGGACGATCACCGAGCGGACGTTGCCCGTGAAGCAGTCGACCTCGACACCCTGCCGCGACCGGCAGGTCCGCGAGACGGGCGGGTACGTCCCGGTGAGCGGCGTCCACACGTACGTGTTGTCGGGCCCGACCTGGCGAACGACCTCGTCGAAGGAGATCGTCACCGGTCCCGCCACGTCCGTGGGCGTCGAGAACGAGGCAGAGGGCGGCGTGACGTCGGGGCTCGGGATCGTGACCGGATCGAACGAGGTGCCGTCGAAGCGGTCGAGGTCGACGCAGCCGCCGATCCCCGGGATCGCCCCGCAGTTCGAGTACTGCCAGAACGTCCACCCGTTCCCGGCCCAGTCCTCCGCCGGCAGGCGCGGTTCCGAGACGTTCCAGTGCGCGACCCAGAGCACGGTGTAGCCGGCCTCGGCGACCGCGGTCGTGTCGCCGGTTCGCGTGAGCCACCCGTTCGGGCTCGTGTAGACCATCGGGCGGACGCCGAGGCGCTCGGTCACGTGGTCGAGCCACTCGAGGATCCACTCGGTGATCTCGGCGTCGCTGAGACCGCCGGTTCGCTCGATGTCGAGCGCCGGGATGAGGTTGCCTGGCTCGAGCCCGGCGACGTCGAGGAAGTGATCCGCCTCCCTCACGGCGTCGTTCGGCGTGTCGTCGGGGCGGGCGAAGTGATACGCGGTGAACGCAACGCCGTTCGTCATCGCGCCGACCTTGTTCTCCTCGTACCGGGGATCGACGAACGTGCGGCCCTCGGTCGCCTTCGCGACGGCGAAGCGCACGCCCGAGCCGGCGACCTCCGCCCAGTCGATCTCGTCCTGGTGATGGGACACGTCGATCCCGGGCAGCGTCCCGGGCAGGCCGACCGGAAGGATCGGGATCGGAGGAGCCGGGGCCGCCCCCATCCGGTGATCCTGTGAGGGAGCCGCGGCGGCGGGCGCCCACGCCAGGGTCAGCAGCAGGGCGACGGCGAGCGTCGAGGTCCAGATGCGTCGGGCTGTGGTCGTGTTCGTCGCCGCCTCGGGCCGGGGGGCAGCGGGGAGGCTACCGGAGCCCCGCGCGAACGTCGAGGCAGGTGGCCGGCGCCGGCGTTAGGGGCGGGAGAGCACCTCGGCCGCCCTCGACGCCCGGTCCGGGTCCATGTGCGACGACCGGCCGCGGACGAAGGCGGGGAGCTTCGACGCCTCGACGACCGTGACGTGGCCGAGCCTGATCTGCCGCGAGGAGACCGATGCCCGGGTCGACGCGATGACGGCCTCCACCCACACGTCGATCCCGGCGCGCTTGAGCCGCCGCTTCACGGTGCGCGCCACCATCGTCGCCTGGTCGACGATGTGATCCGCCGGCCGGTTGTTGAACATGAGCCGTCCCCGTCGCGGGTAGAAGCGACCGCCCCAGTCCTTCGTCTCGATCACGAACACCCCCGTCGGCCCGACGAGGATGTGGTCCGCGTTCCCGCGACCGATCTCGACGTCGTGGATGACCTCGTACCCATCGGCCTCGAGCTCCGCGAGGACGGCGGCCACGCGTTCCTCTCCCTGGATCCCGCGCCGGATCGTCACGGGGTCGAGCAGACCCCCGAGCGTCGTGTTCCTGGCCAGGAGCACGAGCGGGACGATCGCGACGAACGCCAGGGGCCACCAGACGAAGACCGCGAGCGCGAGCAGGAACGCCTCGGCGATGAGCAGGACCGCGGCGAACAGGGCGAGCCGGAGCCGCTGGTGGAGGAACCGGGCGGGCGATCGAGCGACCATGGTGGTGGCATCGGCAGCCGTGCGCGTGCCCATGAGCCGCGCCCTATGCTTGGATCGTGACGACCCTGGCCGAGGGCGACCCCGCTCCGTCGTTCGCCCTGCTCGACCAGCACGGATCGACGGTCCGGCTCGAGGACCACCGGGGCCGGAAGGTCCTCGTCTACTTCTATCCGGAGGCGGACACGCCCGGGTGCACGCGCCAGTCCTGCGCGCTCCGCGACCATCGGAGCGACCTCACGGGCATCGGCGCCGACGTCCTGGGCATCTCCCCCGACCTGCCCGACAAGCAGCTCGCGTTCGACGAGAAGTACTCGCTCGGGTTCCCGCTGCTGTCCGATCCGGATCACGCGATCGCCGAGGCATGGGGCGCGTGGGGCGAGAAGACGTCGTCCGAGGGGCGAACGTACGAGGGCATCATCCGCTCGTCCTTCCTCGTCGACGAGGAGGGGCGGATCGAGCGCGCCTGGTCGCCCGTCACGCCTGAGGACACGGTCCCGAACGCTCTCGCCGCGCTCGGGGAGCGGGACGAGTAGGGCCGAGGGGAGGGAGGAGCGATCACGACGCGGGAGGTGCCCGGGTTCCTGCCGAGCACGTCGGGCTTCGGCTTCCCGAACCGCTTCGCGAAGGTGCCCGTTCGACGCATCGGCGTGCCCGGCCTCGTCAGCGTGCCGATCGGGGACGCCTCGAACGGGCTGTGCGGCGGGATGGCGTTCGCGGCGCGCGACTACTTCGAGGCGGGGCGGACGATCCCGCGGAACACGACCCCGCCGAGCCGGGGCGTGCTCTTCGAGTACCTCGTCACCCGGCTGTTCGACAGCTTCGACCTGCCGCTCGGACCGACCCGCTACCTCAAGCTCATGAGCCCGCTGCTCTCCGACGGCGACTCGCTGTGGACCCAGCTCGGGCTCGCGCCCCACGGGCGGGCGTGGCGCATGATCCGGGAGGAGTGGCCGAAGATCCGCTCCGACATCGACGCGGGCCACCCCTCGCCGCTCGGCCTCGTGCGAGTGAAGTCGAACGACCCGTTCCAGCTCAAGCAGAACCACCAGGTGCTCGCGTACGGGTACGACCTCACCGATACCGATCTCACGTTGCGCCTGTACGACCCGAACCATCCACGGGACGACGGCGTGACGCTCTCGCTCAGCCTGGCGACGCCCACGCAGCCGGTCATGGTCTCGGTCATGCCGGTCGGACCGCGCGTCTACGCGTTCTTCCGGGTCAACTACCGCGCCGAGGCCCCGCCGTAGCCCGAATCGGAGGAATGCGGTAGCCCGATCGCCCCATCCCGGCGGGCTCGGGAGACGCGCACGATAGGACGCCATGGCGTCCACCCCGACGCGCTCGCAGGGATCGACCCCCGCCTCCACGGGGTGGGGCCAGGAGACCGAGCGCCTGTACGAGTCGTGGCACCGCCGCGTCGCCGCGGCCGAACGGGGACACCGGCTCATGGCCGATCGCCTCCGTCGACGCTACCTCGCGCTCGGCATCCCGGTCGTGATCCTGACGACGCTCGTCGGCACGAGCGCGTTCGCCTCCCTCGAGCAGTCGGGCGGTGTGGACGACTGGGCGCGCGCGCTCGTCGGCGTGATCAGCATCGCGGCCGCCGTCCTGTCGAGCCTGCAGACCTTCCTTCGATACGCCACCCGCTCCGAGGGGCACCGGATCGGCGCGATCCGGTACGAGACGCTCCGGCGCGACATGGCCAAGACCCTGGCACTTCCCCGCAAGTCGCGCGGCAACGCCGAGCACAACCTCGAGGGCGTGGCGCTCCGGATGGACCGTTACGCGAAGGAGTCGCCGAACATCGGCGAGCGCCTGTGGAACGAGCTCGCGAAGGAGTACCACCTGTCCTCGGTCCCGCCCGACCCGCATCTGGGCGACCGGGCCGTCGTGATCCCGGACTCGACCGAGGAGGCGGCCGATCGACGCTGACCTCGTGCTCGAAGGCGGTGGCGTCAAGGGCATCGGGCTCGTCGGCGCCACGACCGAGCTGAAGGAGGCCGGCTACGCCTTCCATCGCATCGCCGGCACGTCGGCCGGCGCGATCGTCGGCGCGCTCCTGGCCGGGGGGATGACCTCGGAGGAGCTCCAGCGCGAGATGCGGGAGATCGACTACGGGCGCTTCGAGGACAAGGGGTTCCTGGACCACCTCGGGTTCGTCGGCAAGGGCGCCTCGCTGCTGTTCGAGAAGGGGATCTACGAGGGCAGCTACCTGCGCGACTGGCTCGACCAGCGGCTGACCGCGCTCGGCGCCCGGACGTTCGCCGACCTCCGTGTCGAGGACCCGGACGGGACGATGCCCGTCGAGCGCGCGTACCGGCTCGTCGTCATGGTCTCCGACGTGACGCGGGCCCGGCTCGTGCGCCTGCCGTGGGATTACCCGCAGTACGGGCTCGACCCGGACTCCCAGCTCGTGGCCGACGCCGTGCGGGCGTCGATGTCGATCCCGTTCTTCTACGAGCCGGTGCGGCTCACGAGCCGAGACCCCGACGGCAAGGAGCAGACCTCGTTCATGGTCGACGGCGGGATGCTCTCGAACTTCCCGATCGAGGTGTTCGACCGGACCGACGGCAAGCCCCCGCGATGGCCGACGTTCGGCATCAAGCTCTCGGCCCGGCCGGATGCCGCCCAGCGCCAGAAGTACGACGTCCGCGGCACGTTCAGCCTGGCCCGGGCGATGGTCGGGACGATGACGAGCTTCCACGACCAGATCCACGTCGACGATCCGGCGAGGCTCGCGCGCACGATCTTCGTCGACACGCTCGGCGTGCGTTCCACCGACTTCGCGATCGACGAGACCGTTCAGGACCTCCTGGCTCGCAGCGGCCGCACGGCCGCGGCCGAGTTCCTCGCCGGATGGGACTTCGACCGGTACGTCCAGACGTACCGGAGCGACACGGTCGTGGTCCCGGGAGCGTGGGATCTCGACGACTTCGACCCCGACCGGTACGTGGAGCCTCCCGTCGAGATCGAGATGGAGGAGGAGGAGCCGGCCCCCGAGGGAGCGCATCCGTAGATGCCGCCGCTGAACGCGTACCCGTCCCCGCCGTCCGTGTCCCGCACGGCCGCGAGCTCGCGCGGATGGGGCAACGGCTGGCCGAAGTGCGAGCCCGACCGGCTCGTCACGATCGCCCGCGAGGACGGGCTGCGCCTTCCGATCAACCAGGGCATTGCGCAGCTCGTCACCCTGCTCATCGACGAGACGGAGCGCCGTGGTTACGACGTGAAGACGGGGCAGACGTGGGGGTTCGCCTGCCGGGCCATCCGGGGCACGTCGGTGCCGTCGAACCACTCATGGGGACTCGCGATCGACATCAACGCGCCGTCGAACCCGTATCGCGAGTCGTTCCTGTCCGACATGCCCACGTGGATGCCGGAGCTGTGGCACGAGTACGGCTTCTTCTGGGGCGGGTGGTACCAGAGCATCAAGGACGCGATGCACTACGAGTTCCTCGGGTCGGTGGCCGACGCGAAGGCGCAGACCGAGCGCGCCAAGCGCGAGCTCGGGCGGGGCGAACCGATCCCCTACCCGTTCCTCGGCGAGGAGTCCGAACGCGTCCGGTCGGCCCAGGAGCGGCTGAAGGAGCTCGGCTTCGACCCCGGACCGATCGACGGCATCTACGGCGAGCTCACGGAGGGGGCGGTCGAGGCGTTCGAGCGCTCGCACCGCAGGCTCAGCGATCAGGCGGACGGCGCGTTCGGCCCGCTCACGTGGCGGCTCCTGTTCAAGGACGAGGACGGGCGCTCGCCGGACGACCCGGAATAGCCGGCCACCACCTGGCGTTAGGCTGAACGACCATGCCCGCGATCACCGTCGAGGACCTCACCCGACTCGAGCGCATCCCAGTGCTCGACGAGGCCACCCGCCATCGTCGCGTTCGAAACGTGGTGGACGCCCCGAGCGGCCTCGAGGGTGAGGGGTTCCCGGTTCGCCGGGCGTTCGCGGGCGTCGACCTGACCGACCTCGATCCGTTCGTCCACATGGACCAGATGGGCGAGGTCGAGTACGCGCCGGGCGAGCCGAAGGGCACGCCCTGGCACCCGCACCGCGGGTTCGAGACCGTCACGTACATCATGGACGGCATCTTCGAGCACCAGGACTCGAACGGCGGCGGTGGGGTCATCACGAACGGCGACACCCAGTGGATGACGGCCGGCGCCGGCATCCTGCACATCGAGCGCCCGCCCGAGCATCTCGTGGCGAGCGGCGGGCTGTTCCACGGCATCCAGCTGTGGGTGAACCTCCCGAAGGCCGAGAAGTGGGCTCCGCCGCGGTACCAGGACCTGCGGGCGAACGAGGTCTCGCTGCTGTCGACGCCGGACGCGGGCGCCCTCGTCCGCGTGATCGCCGGCGACCTCGCCGGTCACCCGGGACCGGGACAGACCTACACGCCGATGACGATGGTCCACGCCTCGCTCGCCCCCGGCGCGCGGCTCGACCTCCCCTGGCGGACGGAGTTCAACGCGCTCGCCTATGTCCTTTCCGGCCACGGCACCGCGGGCGTCGAGCGCCTGCCGATCTCCACGGGCCGGCTCGCCGTGTTCGGGCCCGGGGACGCGATCCGGCTCGAGGCGGCTCCGTCGCAGGAGTCGCGCTCGCCCGCGCTCGAGGTCCTCGTCCTCGGTGGCCGGCCGATCGGCGAGCCGGTCGCCTGGTACGGCCCGTTCGTCATGAACACGCGTGAGGAGCTCGTCCAGGCGTTCGAGGACTACCAGGCCGGACGCCTCGGCACGATCCCGGCGGCACACCACACGCCCGACCACATCGTGGAGTCCGATCCGGGAGACTGAACGACGGTTCAGGCCGCGTCGGCGACCTCGAACAGCCGATCCATCACGAGCGAGAGCGGCCACGTCGCGCCCGCCCGGCGCCAGTCGCCGTTCGCGAGCGTGATGACGCCGGTCCCGTCTCGCTCGCGGAAGAACATCTGCGTCGCGACGCCCGAGTCCCCGCCGTTGTGACCGAGGAGCCGTTCGCCGTTGCGGTGCAGCACGTACCAGACGAGGCCCTGGCCTCGCACCGCGTCGCCGAACTGCATTCGTCGCATCTCCTCCACACTGTCCGTCCGCAGGATCCGCACGCCGTCGAGCTCGCCGAAGCCGACGAACGCGCGCAGGAACCGTGACAGGTCGGCCGCGCTGCTCCGCAGCTGCCCGTCCGGATAGTCGGGGTACCCGTACTGGCCGGTCGGCCGGTAACGGGGACCCGAGCGGTACCGATACGGCATCGCGACGTCCCGGCGTTCGAGGTCGCGCAGATGCCAGCCGGTCGAGGCCATGCCGAGCGGTCCGAAGATCCGCGCCTCGCACCACGCGTCGAACGCGATGCCCGCGGCCACCTCGACGAGATAGGCGGCCAGCGCCACCCCCTCGTTGCAGTAGGCGTACGCGCGTCCCGGGGCGTGGCCCGTGAAGTTCCGCTCGGCGTCGTAGTCGGCGCCGCCCGGCACGAAGTAGCCGGCCAGGAAGTCCCCGAGCGCGACGGGCGAGTCGCCCCGAACGTAGACGTGGTTCAGCACCTGCCAGTTGTCTCGCAGGCTCGCGACGTGGGCGAGGAGCATCCGCAGCGTGATCGCGTCGTCGGGGAACCCCGGGTTGCGGACGGCGAACGGCAGCACGTCGTTCACGTCCGCATCGAGATCGAGCAGGCCGTCCTCGACGGCCTGCATCGCGGCCACGCCGACGACCGTCTTCGAGATCGACGCGAGCATGAACGGGGTCTCGCGCCTCGCGTGTCGCTCGTGCGCGAGGTTCGCCCAGCCGTAGCCCCGAGACAGCAGGAGCTCGCTCCCCCGCACGACCGCGACGCCGAGCCCCGGGAGCCGTCCCGCGTGCATCTGCGAGCGGACGAACGCGTCCAGGTCCGACGAGGGCGCCGGGCGGCCGGCCGACGCCAGGCCGGATCGCGTGCCGGAAACGAAGGCGAGGGCGGCGACCCCGGCCGTGAGCCCGAGGAGCTCGCGCCGGGTGAAGCCGTGCTGGTCGACCGGGCCACGCATCGACCCATCTTGGCAGAGGCGCAGATCGGTCCCCTATCGTGTGCGGATGGCCGCCCGCAAGGAGGTCCTCGAGATCGCGGGGCGCGACGTCACGATCTCGAACCCCGACAAGGTCTTCTTCCCGAGCACCGGCCACACGAAGCTCGACCTCGTCCGCTACTACCTCGCGGTGGCCGATGGCGCGCTCCGCGGCATCGACGACCGCCCGATGGCCCTGAAGCGGTTCGTGAACGGCGCCGAGGGCGAGTTCTTCTTCCAGAAGCGCGCGCCGGCCTCACGCCCGGACTGGATCGAGACCGTCGAGCTCCGGTTCCCCTCCGGACGCAGCGCGCACGAGATCGTCATCACCGACGCGGCCCAGCTCGCGTGGATCGTGAACCTCGGGTGCATCGACCTGAACCCGCACCCGGTGCGCGCGAGCGACCTCGACCACCCCGACGAGCTGCGGGTCGACCTGGACCCGGTGCCGGGCATCGAGTGGCCGCAGATCCGCGACGTCGCGCTCGCCACGAAGGAGGCGCTCGAGGACTTCGGGCTCGTCGGCTGGCCGAAGACCTCTGGCTCGAAGGGCTTTCACGTATATGCGCGGATCGAGCGCCGCTGGACGTTCCCCGAGGTGCGCCGCGCGGCCGTGGCGCTCGCCCGCGAGATCGAGCGCCGGGCGCCCGACATCGCGACGAGCAAGTGGTGGAAGGAGGAGCGCCACGGCGTGTTCGTCGACTACAACCAGAACGCGAAGGACCGCACCGTGGCCTCGGCCTACTCGGTCCGCCCGACGCCGGACGCCCGGGTCTCGACGCCGCTTCGATGGGACGAGGTGCCGGGCGTCGACCCCGCCGCGTTCACGCTCGACACGGTGCCGCCGCGAGTCGAGGCCGAGGGCGATCCGTCCGAGGGGATCGACGAGGCCGTGGGAACGCTCGACGCGCTCCTCGCGCTCGCAGACGAGCACGAGCGCGCCGGGTTCGGCGACGCGCCGTGGCCCCCGCACTTCGCGAAGCAGTCGGGCGAGCCGCCACGGGTCCAGCCCTCGAAGCGCCGCATGGCCGGCGCGTCCGAGCCCGAGGGCGTCGTGCCGCCGCCGGCGCCCGGCAAGACCGCCGGGCCGACGGGTCGCCGCAGGACCACGGCGCCGCTCATCGAGATCGCTCGCGCCGCCACCGAGTCCGAGGCGCTCGAGGGCCTCAACCGCTGGCGCGCTCGACATCCGACGGTCGCGGAACGGCTCCAACCCGCCGACGTGATGGTCGACGCGATGCGCGGACGGTTCACGACGTGGACGCGCATCCGCGTGAACCTGCGCAACGTGCCGCCGGACGAGCGGCCGCCGCAGGAGGCGCTCGAGGTCGACTACGACCCGTGGAGCGAGTTTCGGCAGGCCTGAGGCATCCGGCGCGCGGGCGCTTCGGCCGGCCGTGATGCCGGGTTCCACGCCGAGGGCTAGGCTCCGGGGACATGGCCGCCCCGCCTCCGCAGCGCAACCTCATCCTCATCCTCGCGCGCAACTTCGCGTCGCGTCTGGCGACCGCCACGTTCCTCGTGGACGCCGAGGGGAGCGTGATCTACTTCAACGAGGCTGCCGAGCAGCTCCTCGGCACGCGGTTCATCGAGGGACACGGGATGACGGCCGAGGAGTACACGAAGCTGTTCGAGCCGACCGA
>DATBLA010000077.1:0-34327 GCA_036555645.1 Actinomycetota bacterium | reverse complement strand
CCACCCGGGTCGACGAACGCGGTGTAGTCGGCCTCGATCCCGGCGCCGGCGCCCGCGGCGTCGTTCGGGTCGGCTCCCGCCATCGCCGTCAGCAGCGCGGCCGCGTCGGCGACCGTTCGGGCCATCGGGCCGGGCGTGTCCTGCGTGTGCGAGATCGGCACGACGCCCGACCGGCTGACGAGCCCGACGGTCGGCTTGATCCCCACGATCCCGTTGATCGAGGAGGGACACACGATCGAGCCGTCGGTCTCGGTGCCGACGGCGACCGTGGCGAGGTTCGCCGAGACCGCCACCCCCGAGCCCGAGCTCGAGCCGCACGGGTTGCGGTCGAGCGCGTACGGGTTTCGGCATTGCCCGCCGCGCGCGCTCCAGCCGCTGGTGGCGCGCGTCGAGCGGAAGTTCGCCCACTCGGACAGGTTGGCCTTGCCGAGGACGACGGCGCCCGCATCGCGCACGCGGGCGATCGTGAACGCGTCCGGGCGAGGGCCGCCCTCGCCCAGGGCGAACGACCCGGCCGTGGTGAGCGTGCGATCGGCCGTCTCGAGGTTGTCCTTCACGAGGACGGGGATGCCGTGCATCGGGCCGCGTGGACCACTGGCTCGCCGCTCGTCGTCGAGGGCGGCGGCCGCCTCGACCGCGTCGGGGTTCACCTCGAGGACCGAGCGCAGGGTCGGATCCGTTCGCTCGATGCGTTCGAGATAGGCCTCGACGAGGGCGCGGGACGTGAGGGCTCCCTCGTCCATCGCGCGGCCGAGATCGGCGATCGAGGCTTCCTCGAGCTCGAACGTCGCCGCCACGCCGGGACCCTATCGCAGGCTCCACCGGGCCGAGGAGGTGGTCGACGGCAAGGGATCGACACGTTCGGGCAGGAACCGGCAAGGTTCGGGTCGGTCGGGGAGTAGCCCGCCCGCCTTCCCGTTCCTACGCTCGGATCGTGGGCAGGTTCCTCATCCGGCGCGCGCTGTTCACGATCCTCGTCCTGTTCATCGTCTCGCTGCTCACGTTCATCATCTTCGTCAAGCTCCCGGCATCGGATCCAGCCAGGCGAGCCGCGGGGAAGGCCACGACGCGCGCGAACGTCGAGGCGGCCCGCGAGGCGTTCGGGCTGGACGAACCCGTCTACGTCCAGTACGCGAGGTTCGCGCAGGGCCTCCTGCCCTGGCCCGGCCTGTTCCTGAACGAGGAGGTCTACTTCTCGTACTCGAACTTCGTCCCCGTGAAGGAGGAGATCTTCGCGCGTCTGCCCGTCTCGATCGCGCTGGCGGTCGGCGCGGCGATCCTGTGGCTGCTGATCGGCATCCCGGTCGGGATCGTGTCGGCGGTCCGGCGGGGCACGTTCGCGGACCGGGCCGGGATGATCTTCGCGCTGTTCGGCGTGTCGGTCCCGGTGTTCTGGCTCGGGTACGTCCTGTTGTACGTGTTCTGGTTCAAGCTCGACTGGGCGCCCGAGTCGGGGATCCCGATCGGGACGAGCGTGTGGGAGGCCGTGCTGCAGGGGCGGTTCGTGCTGCCGTGGATCGTCGTCTCGATGACGTTCGCGGCGTTCTACGCGCGGATGGTGCGGGGCAACCTCATCGAGACGATGCACGAGGACTACATCCGAACGGCCAGGGCCAAGGGCCTGTCGGAGAAGCGCGTGATCTACCGTCACGGGCTCCGCGCCGCGCTCACGCCGGTCGTGACGATGTTCGGGCTCGACCTGGCCGGCGTGCTGGCCGGGTCGTTCATCACCGAGACGATCTTCAACCTGCCCGGGATCGGCCAGTACGCGGTGAACGCGATCTCCACGAACGACTTCCCCTCGGTCATGGGCGTGACGATCTTCGGGGCGTTCTTCATCGCCGTCGCGAACCTCCTCGTCGACATCGCGTACGCGTACGTCGACCCGCGCGTGCGGTACTAGTCGGACCGCCTAGGTCCGCCGGCGGGCCACCCCGCGGCCCGAGCCGCCGAGCACCCCGATGTCGATGACGACCCCGAGGATGATGACCAGGATGCCGGCGGTCTCGATCGCGCCGGTGATCGTCGTGAACTCGTTCTGCGCGACGGCGTAGGCGATCGTGGTCGTCGGCAGGAAGAAGAACCCGAGGAGCCCCCACCAGCCGCTGGAGAACGCCGTGTTCAGGTAGTCCGTGAACAACCACAGGATGAACAGGACGAACCGCGGCGTGATGACCGCGACGATCGCGAACAGGCAGCCCACGGCGCGATCCTAGTCGGCACCGCCCGCCTCGCGTTCGGCCCGGGCGATCGACGCGGCGAGGTCGGCGACGACGACCGCGGTCGTCGGCACGGCGCGATTCCAGAGCACGAGGTTCGGGCCGTCGCGCCCGTCGGCCAGGATCGAGAGCGACCCGGCATCGAGTCGCAGGTTCGTCGCGGCGCCGATCGGCTGGCCGAGGAATCGGGCCCCGAGCGCCCGGAAGCGGTGGCCGTGCCCGAAGAGCAGCGTCGTGCCGCCGAGCCCGCGCAGGTGCTCGAGGACCTCGTCCGCCCGTGCCGAGATGCCGGCCGGAGACTCGCCGCCGGGACAGCCGTCGCGAAACAGCTCCCATCCCGGCGTGCGCTCCCAGATCTGCTCGGTCGTCAGGCCCTCGAGCTCGCCGTAGTCCACCTCGCACAGCCGATCGTCGACCCCGGCGTCGGCGAAGCCGGCGAGCTCGGCGGTGCGCCGGGCCCGGCCGAGCGGGCTGGAGATCGCGCGGTCGAACGTCCGGCCGGCGAGCAGCTTGCCGAGCGCGAGGGCCTGGAGCTCACCGGTGCGGGTGAGGGGGATGTCGGTCGTGCCGGTGTGCTGACCGGACACGGACCAGGCCGTCTCCCCGTGACGAACGAGCCAGATGGCCATGGCAGGCGAAGCCTATGCCCGGCCGGGAAGGCGCCGCTCCCACGGGGGGTTGCGGACACCGTGCCGGCTGCTCTATCGTCCGAGCATGGAATCCGAACACCTGTTCGAGATTGCGCGGAGGCGATTCGACACCCCCGAGTTCCGGGGGATGGAGTTCATCGAGACCGAGTGCAAGACGATCCTGAACCGGGTGCCGGGCACCTTCCTCCCGTTCAACTGGACGATCAACCCCTACCGGGGATGCAGCCACGCGTGCGTGTACTGCTTCGCCCGGCCCACGCACACCTTCCTGGACATGAACGCGGGTCGCGACTTCGAGACGAAGATCGTCGTGAAGGTGAACGCGCCCGAGGTGCTGCGGCGGCAGCTCGGCGCCAGGCGATGGAAGGGCGAGGGCGTCGCGATGGGCACGAACACCGACCCCTACCAGCGCGTCGAGGGCCGCTACCGGCTCATGCCGAAGATCATCCGTGCGCTCGCCGACTACCGGAACCCGTTCTCGATCCTGACGAAGGGGACATTGATCCTTCGCGATCTCGACCTGCTCGCCGAGGCGGCCCGCGTCACCGAGGTCGGGGCGGCGTTCTCGATCGGGACGCTCGACGATGAGGCGTGGCGACGCACCGAGCCCGGGACGCCCCACCCGAGGCGCCGCATCGAGGCGGTCGCCGAGCTGAACCGCGCCGGCGTGCCCTGCGGCGTCCTCATGGCCCCGATCCTGCCGGGGATCACCGATGATCCGGCCCAGCTCCGAGCCGTGGTGGAGGCGGCGATCGAGGCCGGGGCGACCCACGTCTCGCCGATCCTGCTCCACCTGCGGCCGGGCGTGCGCGAGGAGTTCCTCCCGTGGCTCGCCGAGAGCTATCCGGAGCTCGTCCCCCGGTACGAGGCGATGTACGCGCGCCCGTACGCGCCGGCGACCGATCGCGACGCGTTGGGGCGCCGTGTCGCCGGGCTCGTCCGATCCGCCGGGGGCCCTCGACGCGGCCAGCGGCCGCCGGCGCGATTCTCGCGAGGATCCCAGCCGGTCGACCGCCGCCGCCCCAAGCAGCTTCGCCTGGTGTGACGTCGTCGCGCGGGTGGGTTCGGATACCCTCCCCCGTGCGATGCGCGGGATGGACCGGCTCCTCGAGCTCCAGGAGATCGACTCGGCGATCGATCGGCTGCGCCATCGCCGGGAGCAGCTCGAGGCGGGGGAGGAGCTCGCCTCGGCGCGGACCGCGGTCGAGGACGCGGAGTCCCGGCTGGGGGAGATCCGGCTCGCGGCCGACGCCGTCGCGGCAGACCAGCGCCGTCTCGAGCACGAGATCGAGTCGATGAGCGCGAAGCTCGGCGCGGAGGAGCGGCGCATGTACGACGGGTCGATCGCCAATCAGCGCGAGCTCGAGGCACTTCAGCACGAGATCACGAACCTGAAGGAGCGCCGGTCGCGCGCCGAGGACGAGGTCCTCGAGCAGATGGTGCGGACAGAGGATCTGGCGACGCGCGCGAAGGAGGCGGATGGGGCGCTCGAGCAGGCCCGGGCCGCGGCCGAGGCCATCGGCGGCGACGCGGTCCGGGAGCTGGACGAGACCGCCACGGAGATCGGCGCGCGCGAGGGCGAGCGGCGTGCGCTCGAGGGCGAGATCGACGAGGAGCTGCTCGAGCTCTACGAGGATCTGCGGCGACAGAAGCACGGGATCGGCGCCGCCGCGATCACCGACGGGGTGTGCCAGGCCTGTCACGAGCAGCTCTCGGCCGTCGAGCTCGACCGGCTGAAGCGCGTCGATGGCGTGAAGAGGTGTGAGTACTGCCGGCGGATCGTGATCTTCGCCTGACGCTGTGGTGCGACGGCGCCGCCCGCGGCAATCCGGGGCCGGCCGGGATCGGCGTGGTCGTCGCCGCCGAGGACGGCACGGTCCTCGCCGAGATCGCCGAGGGGATCGGCATCGCGACGAACAACGTCGCCGAGTACACGGCCGCGATCCGCGGGCTCGAACGCGCCCGTGACCTCGGAGCGACCGAGGTGTGGCTGCGCTCGGACAGCCGGCTCATGATCGAGCAGCTCTCCGGGCGGTTCAAGGTGAAGAACCCGACCCTCCAGCGGCTGCATCGACAGGCGCGGTCGCTCGCCGAGGCCTTCGCGCGCGTCGGCTTCGAGCACGTCCCTCGCGAGCAGAACGCGGATGCCGACCGGCTCGCGAACCGCGGCGTCGACGAGTGGCTCGCGGGCGAGGGGGCTAGCTGGGAGAGGCCTCCACCGTCTCCTCGTCTGTGGGAGGCGGAGGAGGAACCACCGTGACGAGTCCGTCCAGCGGGAACGCGAAACGCAGGGCCCGCCGGCCGGTGCCGTAGACGAGCGACAGGACACGGCCCTGCGCCACCTCCTGGGCCGGGTAGACCATGAGCCCGTCGACCGTCCCGCCGGCGGGGATCGCGAGGAGCGACGCGGTGATGACGCCGTCGAAGCGTTCGAGCTCCCCACCCTGCTCGGCGAACAGCGCCGAGGCCTCGGGATCGAGCAGGATGTTCCGGCCGGACGCGTTCTCGACGACGATGTTGAACTGCCAGTTCGGCGGGAACATGAACATCGAGTCGAGCCGGACGGTCACGCCGTCGTGGGTCTGCACCTGATTGCGGAAGCGCTCGATGCTGTCGGACATCGGCACGCCGTTGCGGAGCAGGTCGAGCACGCGATAGCTCGCCGGGGCCGTTCGGACGAGGGTCACCGGCCCGTCGAGGACGCGGACGAGCTCGATCGCGTCCTCGTCGACCGGTTCGTACGTGAACGTGACCGACGCCGACAGGCCGACCTGGGAGCCCGTCGCCCGACGCGCCTCGACCGAGCCGATGAACTCGACGTCGCGCACGTTCGAGGTGGCGGAGATGTCGCCGTCGAACTCGCGATGCTGCACGTCCAGCCAGCGCACCCACGACCCCAGGTCCTCACCGGCGACGAGGCCGGCGAGCGGACCGACGCCCTGCGTGGGCGAGGCACGGTAGGCCTCGATGAAGTCGACGACCACCTGCCGGGATGCGGAGGCATCGAGCGCGGGCGCCGGGGTGATCTGCGCCGGAGCGATCGGCGCCGTGGGGCCCTGCGGCTCGACGGCGCACGCGGAAAGCGCGACCGCGATGAGCAGGCTGGAGGGGATCAGGCGCGGGAACGCGGCGACGGAGCGGCGCATGGCCGGGCCGATGATACGCGCAGGGGTCTTCCTATACTGGGCGCGGAGGAGCCGGCCGGGCGGCCGCGGGCGGGAACGCTCGAGGAACGTCCGGACTCCGCAGGGCAGGGTGCTGGGCAACCCCCAGGCGGGGCGACCCGCGGACAGCGCCACAGAGAACAGACCGCCGCGCGAGCGGTAAGGGTGAAACGGTGAGGTAAGAGCTCACCAGCGGGCCGGGTGACCGGTCCGGCTCGGCAAGCCCCACCCGGAGCGAGGCCAAGCAGGGAGCGTTCGAGGGCGGCCCGTCCGAGCTCCCGGGTAGGCCGCACGAGGGCTTCGGCCCCGGGGCGCTCGCAAGAGCGCTCAGACAGATGGTCGCCCCCGGCTTCGGCCGGGACAGAATCCGGCGTACAGGCCGGCTCCTCCCTCACCACGGGAGTGCCTCGCCGGTCAGGCAGGGCCGATCGCGACCGGCCCTGCCGCCGCGGCGCGGCGGAACTGGGTGCCGGCGTGGTACGAGCTCCTCACGAGGGGTCCGGACTCGACGTGGGCGATCCCGTTCGCCTCCCCGAGCTCCTTCCAGCCGGCGAACTCCTCCGGCGTCACCCACCGGTCAACGGGGAGGTGGTGCGGTGTCGGGCGAAGGTACTGGCCGATCGTGACGATCCGGCACCCGGCATCCGCGAGGTCCTCGAGCGCGTTCGGGATCTCGTCCGGGCGCTCGCCCATCCCGAGGATGAGGTTGGACTTCGTCACCTGGCCCGGCCGCAGCCGCTGCACGGTGCGAAGGACCTCGAGCGAGCGGTCGTAGCCGAAGGCCGGACGGATCCGGTCGTGGAGGCGCCGAACGGTCTCGAGGTTGTGGGCGAAGACGTCGGGCTCGGCCTCGATGACCGTGGCCAGGTCACGCTCGCCCCCTTTGAAGTCCGTCGGGAGGACCTCGACGCCGCAGCCGGGGACCGCGGCCCGGATCCGCCGGATCACCGTCGCCCAGATCCGCGCCCCGCCGTCGGGGAGATCGTCCCGCGCGACGCCGGTGACGACCACGTACCGCAGCCCCATGCGGGCGACGGCCTCCGCCACGCGCCGAGGCTCGTCCTCGTCGACCGGGTCCGGCCGCGCGGTCATGACGTCGCAGAAGCCGCAGCGCCGGGTGCATCGGTCGCCGAGGATGAGGAACGTGGCCTCGCGCTCCTCCCAGCACTCGGAGATGTTCGGGCACATCGCCTCCTCGCACACGGTGTGCAGGGACTCCTCGCGCATGATCTGCTCGAGCGCTCGGAAGTTCGGGCCCCGCTGGAGCCGAACCTTGAGCCACGGCGGCTTTCGGCCGTCGGTCGGGAGCGAGCCGTTCGTCGAGACGATCGGGAGGTGGAGACGTCGTCCCCTGGGGTTGTGATCCCGAACGGGCATCGAGCCCAGTCTACCCGGCGGCCTTGATGCGACGTCTGGATCGCGACCGCTTCCGCGAGGGCTCGACGGGCTCCTCGACGGGCTTCGGTGCCGATCCCTCGCCCGTGTCCTCGACTGCGGGTTCCGAGCGCGGGTTCGCCGGGAAGAAGACGCGGAACGACGATCCGCCTCCGTCGCGATCCTCGACCCAGGCCCGTCCGCCGTGGAGCTCGGCGAACATCGTCACGAGCGAGAGCCCGATCCCGGTCCCGGGGGAGTGCGTGGATGCGGTCGGCCCCTGCCGGAAGGGCTCGAAGATCTCGCGCTTGAGCTCGTCGGGGACGCCGGGCCCGTCGTCCTCGACCGCGATGACGGCGCCCTCCTCCTCCGGCCACACCCGGATCCACACGGCCGTCTCGGGCGACGTGTGACGGACGGCGTTCGTCACGAGGTTCTCGACGATGCGCTCGACCTTCGGCGGGTCGACCGGGACCACCGCGGACTCGGTCTCTCGCGCGATCGGGCGCTCGGCGAGCACGTCGAGGCTCTCCAGGGTCCGGTCGACGATCGCGACGAGATCGGTCGACCTGACCTTGGGCGTGACGATCCCTCGCGACAACCGGTCGACGTCGAGCAGGTCCTTCAGCAGCCGGTCGAGCTTGCGGGCGTTCGTCGCGAGACGGCCCAGGAGCTCCTCGCGATCCGGATCCGACATCGGCTGTTCCTCGAGCGTGAGCGCGAGCCCGAGGATCGACGTCAGCGGGCTCCGCAGCTCGTGTGAGACGGCGGCGAGGAACGTGTTCTTCATCTCGTCGAGCGTGCGGAGCCGGTCGGCCGCCTCCCGCTCGCGTCGTTCGCTGTCCGCCAGCGCCTCGTTGGCGAGCTTCAGCTGGGTGATGTCGTAGATCACGCCCTGCCAGAACAGCGGCCCTCCGGCCTCGTCCCGGATGAGGACGGCCTCGTCGCGCACCCAGAGCTCGCGGCCGTCGCGGTGGAGGAACCGGTACTCGGCCCGGTACGGCTCTCCGGTGTCGTCGGCGTGCTGCGACAGTGCCATCGCGGCCTCGCGGTCCTCCGGATGCATCTGTCGCAGCCACAGCTCGGGGTCGTCGATCCACTCGGTTGCCGTGAAGCCGAGCATCGACTCGACTTGTGGGCTGATGTAGAGGGAGGCGACCGGCTCGGGGTCGACCGGATCGATGTAGGTGACGGCTGGGATCTGCTCGACGATCGCGCGATACCGCACCTCGGCCTCCCGGGCCGCCTCCTGCGCCGCCTCTCGCTCCTGCTCGGCCCGCGAGCGGACGATCGCCGCACCGAGCGTGTCCGCCGCCGTCTTCAGCGCCTCCGTCTCGGCGATCGGCCACACGCGCTCGAGCCGGCAGTCGTCCAGGCCGAGGAAGCCCCACCACTCCTCGCCCACGAAGACCGGGACGACGATCTGCGACAGCACGCCCTCGGCCTGCAGCGCGTCGCGCTCGGAGACCGGGAACTCGCGCGTGAGGCCGTGCAACTCCATCCCGGCCGAGAGCACGGCCTGCCAGCGGATGAAGCCGTCGGCGTAGGCGAACGCCCGATTCTCGGGAACGTCGATCGACGAGATCCCGGGCGCCAGCCACTCCCCGCGAAGGGACATGACGAGGCGGCCGTCATCCGACGCGAGGTTCTCGAACACGTACACGCGGCTGGCCTCGGACGCGACGCCGACGCGTTCGAGCACCTCCAGCAGCGCGGTCTCCCAGTCGTGGTCCTTGAGGAGCCGCTCGGCCGCGAACCCGATCGCCTCCAGGATCGCGTCGCGGCGAGACAGCGCCTCCTCGGCCTGCTTGCGCGCGGTGACGTCCAGGAGCACGCCCTGCCAGAGCATCGGCTGCCCACCGGGGTCGCGCAGGAGCTCGGCCTCGTCGCGGACCCAGACGATCCGTCCGTCGCGGGCCAGGAACCGGTACTCGGCCGAGAAGGGTTCGCCCGTCTCGTTCGTCCAGCGCGAGAGCTCGACGACGCGGTCGCGGTCGTCGGGGTGCAGGTGCTCGATCCAGAAGTTCGGGTCGCGGAGACGCGCCTCGGGGGGGAAGCCGAACATCCGCTCGTACTGCGGGCTGATGTAGAGCGCCGTGCTGAGGTCGTCGATCGCGTCGCGATACACGACGACCGGGAGCTGCTCCACCAGGGTGCGGAACTGCTCCTCGGCCTCCTCGAGCCGATGCTCGGTCGACTTGCGGTCGGTGATGTCGAACACGACTCCCTGGAACAGGGCGCCGCCGCCCTCCGTGCGACTGACGGGCACCGCCTCGTCGTGGACCCACAGCACGTGACCGTCGCGGGCCGTCATCCGGTACTCGGAGCGGAACGCGGTCCCGTGCTCCCGGCACCGTGCCCACTCGCCGAGCACCCGCTCGTGGTCGTCGGGGTGGGTGAGCCTGGACCAGAGCTCGGGATCGCGGAACTCCTCGGGCGCGTATCCGAGGAGCGCCTGGACCTGCGGGCTGATGTAGATCGCGGGCGCCTCACCGCTGCGATGGCGCGATTCCCACGTGTACGTGACGGCGGGAACGCGCTCGACGAGCGTGCGGTACCGCGCCTCGGCGGACTCGAGCTCGTGCTCGGCCCGCTTGCTCTCGGTGACGTCGTACATGATGCCCTGGACCAGCGTGGGGTGGCCACGCGCGTCCCGCTCGATCACGAGGGCCTCGTCGCGGACCCAGATCACCGAACCGTCCTTGCGCTCGTGCCGGTACTCGATCGCCAACGGCTCGCCCGTGCGATCGGCGCGAGCGGAGGCGCGCAGGACCCGGTCGCGGTCCTCCGGGTGGATCTGGCGGATCCACAGCTCGGGGTCGGCGGTCCACTCCTCGGCGGAGAACCCGAGGATCGCCTCGACCTGCGGGCTGACGTAGGGGGTCGGCGCGGTCCCCGCGGGCCGGCGGGGGTCCCAGGTGTAGATCACCGCGGGCATCCGCTCCACGAGGGACCGGAACCGTGTCTCGGCCTCGTGGCGGGCGGCGACCCCCCGACGGTTCGACCTCCACAGCCGGGCGGCGAACACGGCCAGCCCGACGGTCACGACGGCGAGCGCGAGGACTCCCTCGTCGACGAGGCCTCCCGCGTGGCTCTGAAGCCACCCGAACGCGCGGGCGCCGGCC
The DNA here is from genome assembly GCA_036555645.1 of Actinomycetota bacterium. Taxonomy (GTDB): domain Bacteria; phylum Actinomycetota; class UBA4738; order UBA4738; family HRBIN12; genus DASSJM01. The sequence goes on along the minus strand of DATBLA010000077.1, from coordinate 23,795 downwards.
CCCGTCGCCGAGCTCGCCCAGACGAGCACGACGACGGCGAGCGAGATCACGAGCAGATCCCGCCGCGCCGTCCGCGTCCCGCGCGATCCTCGGCGTCGCTCCATCGTGGATGTCGCTTGTGATATCGGCCACATCGGGGGCGGCCTGAGCGCGAGCCGGGGGAGTCCCACCCGGTCGTTCCACCGAGGCGCGGCCGGCGGGCGGGGGACTAGAAGCGGGCGAGCTCGAGCATGTGTCCCGCGATGCGATCGGCATCGGGCAGGAACGCCTGCTCGAACGCCGAGGCGAACCCCATGGCCGGCACGTCCGGCCCGCCGATCCTGACGATCGGCGCGTCGAGGTCGAACATCGCGTCCTCGGCGATCGTGGCGGCGATCTCGGCGCCCGCGCCGTAGGTCCGGTTGTCCTCGTAGACCACGATCGCCTTGCCCGTCTTTCGGACGGAGGACAGGATCGTCTCGACATCGAGTGGGCTGATCGTGCGGACGTCCACGACCTCGACGGAGATGCCGTGCTCCTCCTCGAGCCGGGTCGCCGCCTCCAGGCAGACGTGGAGCATGAGTCCGTACGCGATCGCGGTGAGGTCCGATCCCTCGCGCTTCACGTCGGCCTTGCCGATCGGAACCTCGAACGGCTCGTCCGGGACCTCGCCCTTGATGAGGCGGTACGTCCGCTTGTGCTCGAGGAACATCACGGGGTCCGGGTCGCGGATCGCGGCTCGCAGCATCCCCGAGGCGTCGTACGGGGTGGCCGGCACGACGACCTTCAGCCCGGGGACGTGGCCGTAGAAGGCCTCGATCGACTGCGAGTGGTACAGGGCCCCGTGGATCCCTCCGCCCCAGGGGACGCGGATCACGAGCGGGAGGCCGAAGTCGCCGTTGCTGCGATAGCGCATGCGAGCGATCTCCGAGACGATCTGGTCGAACGCCGGGTGGATGAAGTCGGCGAACTCGATCTCCGCGACCGGACGCAACCCGTGCAGCGCCATCCCGGCCGCCAGGCCCGCGATGAGACCCTCGGCGAGCGGCGTGTCGATCACCCGCCCCTCCCCGAACTCCTGGAGGAACCCCTCGGTCACGCGGAACACGCCGCCGCGGACGGCGATGTCCTCGCCGAGCACGACGATGCGGTCGTCCGCCGCCATCTGCTCGTGGAGCGTGTCGTGGATGGCGGTGACGACGTTCTTCTCCGTCACGCGGACCTCACGGGCGATCGTCCTCCTCGGCGAACACGTGACGTCCGAGCGTCGCGGGATCGGGGTCGGCCGCGTTCCAGGCCCGCTCGATCTGCTCGTCGATGTCGGCCTTGATCTCCCGGGTGATCGCCTCGGGCTCGTCGGCGTCGAGCACCTCCAGCTCACGGAGGGTCTCGGCGAACCCCCGGACCGGGTCGCGGTTCTTCGCCTCCTCGACCTCCTCGCGCGTGCGGTAGGAGCGATCGTCGTCATCGGAGGTGTGAGGGAAGAACCGGTACGTCTTCGCCTCGATGAGCGTCGGCCCCTCACCGGCCCGGGCGCGCTCGACCGCCGTCTTCATCGCCGCGTAGCACGCGAGGACGTCGTTCCCGTCGACGACGACGCCGGGGAACCCGTAGCCCTCGGCGCGATCGGCGACGTCGGCGATCGCCATCTGCTTGGACTGGGCGACGCTGATCGCATACTGGTTGTTCTCGCACACGAAGATCGCCGGCAGCTTGTGGATCCCGGCGAAGTTCAGCGCCTCGTGCCAGATACCCTCACTCGTGGCGCCCTCGCCGAACCACGTCGCCGCGACGGTGTCCTCGCCGCGGTACCTGGCGGCGTACGCCACCCCCACCGCGTGAGGGACCTGGGTCGCGATGCACGAGGAGTGGCTGAGGATCCCGAGGCTGCGCGAGCTCCAGTGGTTCGGCATCTGGCGACCGCCCGAGGTGGGATCGTCGGCCTTGGCGAACAGCCCCAGGAAGATCTCGTAGGGGGTCATGCCCGCCACGAGCACGACCGCGACGTCGCGGTAGTACGGGACCCAGACGTCCTGCCCTCGCTGCAGCGGCCACGCCGTCCCCACCTGACATCCCTCGTGCCCCGAGACCGGGACGACGAAGGGGGCCTTGCCCTGTCGGTTCAGTCGGAACGCCGCCTCGTCGACGAGGCGGGCCGTCAGCATCGTTCGGTACATGGAGCGGAGATCGTCGGGGGATAGGCCGAGGGCCTCGTGCGACGGTGCCGTTGGTACTCGGGTCGCCACTCACGCTCCTTCGGCGCGCGTCGACCGAGTCTAACAAGGCGACTCGCTCGACCCCGGAGCCCGCCGGAGGGCACGCGCGACCGTGCGCGCGAGGGGAGGGGGGAGCGGCCCGGGACCGCTCTCGCGGATCCCGGGCCACCTGCGGGGGTTACGAGGGGAAGGCCTCGGCGAACACCGACGCGTCGTCCTGCGAGTACGGCATCGAGAAGCCGCACCCCCACAGCACGTCGTCGTCGCCCGAGGCGAGGATGCGCTCACCCTCCTGGAGGGCGAGGTCGCCGGCGAACGAGGTGCCGCTCACGTCGTAGGTGGTCACGGTCGCCGTCGTCCCCGAGCCCCCCTGGAACCATCGGGCCACCGCGAAGTCCACCTCGTAAGGGGCGTCGGTGGCGGCCGGCTCGCGGATCGCCGTCACGGTCCCGTCGAACGCGAACTCGCGCTCGGCCAGGACGTCGACGCTGAACTCGAACGCGCAGCTCCCGAGCCCGTTGCCCTCGGCGACGATGGGGTCCGTCAGCTCGTCTCCGGCCTGGGCGCCCGAGGCGCCGTCACTCGCGGAGGGGGCATCTCCGGAGCTCGAACAGGCCGTGAGCGCGACCATCGCGAACGCCGCCACGGTGAAGATCCGCTTCCACATGCAGGCCTCCTCGCGGTGCCGGGATCTGGCCTTCGACGCGGCGAACCGGAAGGGGGGTTCCCGCTCGTGGTTGCGAGATCTTGCCCTGCACGGGTTCTCGGGCACGCCAGATACCCGGGAGGGGTATGAGACCGGGCGTCGTGAGCGCCGCGGGCATCGAGCGGAGGGTCCGCGGCGGCGTTCGGGAACGCGGAGGGTATCGTTGAGGACATGACACAGGTGCAGGACCGGGGGGCGGTGCCGGTCGTCGTCGAGGCGACCGATCGGAACTTCGAGGACGTGGTCGTTCGCGAGTCCGAGCGCCGGCCGGTCGTCGTCGACCTGTGGGCGTCGTGGTGCGGCCCGTGTCGCACGCTCGGACCGATCCTGGAGAAGGTCGCCGACGAGCGCGGGGGCGGGTTCCTGCTCGCCAAGCTCGACGTGGACGCGAACCCGTACGTCGCCGGCCAGTTCGGCGTGCAGAGCATCCCGACCGTCATCGCGTTTCGGGACGGCAAGCCGATCGACGGGTTCGTCGGCGCGATCCCGGAGCCGATGGTGAACGAGTTCATCGACCGGCTCATGCCGACCGAGGCCGATCTCGAGACCGAGGAGGCGCTCGAGGAGGAGCTCGAGGGCGATCTGGAGGGCGCCGAGGCCAAGTACCGGGAGGCGCTCGACGTCGACCCGAAGAGCCGTGACGCCCGGGTCGGCCTGGGCCGGATCCTGGCGGAGACCGATCGGGGGGAGGAGGCCCGGCAGACGCTCATGCCCGTGCTGCCGGACCCCGAGGCCGAGCGGATCCTGTCGATGCTCGAGGTCCGCGGCTGGGCCACCGTGTCCGACGACGGACCGCTGGCCTCGGCGAAGCGGCTCGCGGCCCAGGGCGAGTGGCGAGATGCCCTCGAGGCCATGCTGACCGCCGTGAACGAGGACCCCGATGCGAGGCCTGCGATGCTCGAGATCTTCGCGGTCCTCGGTGAGGAGGACGAGCTCGTCGCCGAGTTCCGGCGAAGGCTGGCGAGCGCGCTGTTCTGATGGCGCGCGACGTCCACGAACGGATCCGCGAGTTCTGGGACCAGGACGCCCGGACGTACGACGCGGCGAAGTCGCACGCGATCTCGGACCCGTTGGAGGCCGCGGCGTGGCGCCAGGCGCTGCGTGATGCCCTCCCGGGTCCCGGCGCGCGCGTCCTCGACGTGGGGGCGGGCACGGGGGCCCTGTCCCTGCTCGCGGCCGAGATCGGCCACGAGGTCACGGCGCTCGACCTGTCCGAGGAGATGCTCGGCAGGGCGCGGGTCAAGGCCGCGGAGCGGGGACTGGAGTCGCGGATGCGCTTCGTCGTCGGATCGGCGGCCGAGCCGCCGGAGGGACCGTTCGACGTCGTGATGGAGCGGCACGTGCTGTGGACGATGCTCGACCCCACCGCCGCCCTCGAGCGGTGGCGCGCGATCGCCTCGCGGCTGGTCCTGTTCGAGGGCGTGTGGGGTCAGACGGACCCGCTTCGGCGGGCCATGGACCGCGCGGCCGATGCGGTGCGAGCGCTGCTGCGAACCCCGGAGGACCACCACGCGCCGTATCCGCAGGACGTCCTCGACGCGCTTCCCCTGGCGCGCCTGCCCTCACCGGTGCCGCTCATCGAGGCCGTCGAGGCCGCCGGGTGGCGCGCCCTGCGGATCAAGCGGCTCCGCGACGTCGAGTGGGCGGCCAGGATGCACGAGCCGTGGCCGCTCGGGTGGCTCGAGCAGCGCCCCCGGTACGCCCTCGCGGCCGATGCCTGACCCCGGACCCGAAGCCGACCCCGACCTGCCGTTCACGCTCGAGGGCGGCCGCGAGATCCTCGTCGCGACCCCCGAGGCGCTCCGATCGCGGCTCCAGGGGCTGTCCGACGCGTGGACCTCGGTCGCCGAGTCGCCCGAGGAGTGGACGCCCTGGCAGGTCCTCGCGCACCTCACGCACATCGAGGAGACGGACTGGATCGACCGGACCCAGGTGATCCTGCGTCACGGGCCGGATCGCCCGTTCGACCCGGTCGATCGCGAGGCGGGGTTCGAACGATTCGCCGGTCTCAGCTTGTCCGAGGTGCTCGACCGGTTCGCGGGCGCGCGGGAGGCGAACCTTCGCACCCTCGACACGCTCGTCGGTCCCGACGACCTCGATCGACCGGGGCGCCATCCGGAGTTCGGCCTCGTGACGCTGGGACAGCTCCTGGCCACGTGGGTCGTGCACGACCTGAACCACACCGGGCAGATCGTGAAGACGCTCGCCAAGCGCTACGCCGATGCGGTCGGGCCGTGGCGCGCGTTCCTCCCGATCGTCGACGCCCCCTGATCCTCAGCGACGGACGCAGCGGAACACGTCCGTCCGGTAGGGCATGATGATCTCGCTGCGGCCGCGGAGCTCGGGATCGGTGTCGAGCATCTCGTTCACCTCGGCGAGCACGCGCTCGCGCTCCTCCGGTGTGGCCGTCGCGACGTAGCTCACCGAGAGCACTCGATCGATGAACGCCTCCCGGGTCACCGTGTGGACGTGGTACGCCACCTGATGGTGAAGCGGCCCGAACAGCTCGGTGCGCTCGAACGCCGCTCGCCACCGGCCCGTGCGATACCGGGGAGCGTCCGGACCGGCCAGCCGGTCGAAGATCGCCGTCAGGCGTTCGGACCAGTCGCTCGCCTCGTCTCGCACGTTCCACATGAGCGCCAGCTGTCCGCCCTCCCGCAACACGCGGTGGATCTCGGGCAGGGCGCGGTCGCCGTCGAACCAGTGGAAGGACTGCGCGGCGACGACGGCATCGGCCGAGGCGTCCGCGACCGGGATCCGCTCGCCCGTCCCGTCGAGCACCTCGACGGTCGGGCAGGCCAAGCGGAGCGCCTCGCGCATGACGGGGAGCGGCTCGACCGCGACGATCCTCGCGCCGGACAGCACGAGCAGCTCGGTGAGCTTTCCCGTCCCGGCGCCGAGCTCGACGAGTTCGCACCCGGGCTCGAGTCGGAGCTCGCGGACCAGATAGGCCACGGCGTCGTCCGGATAGCCGGGCCGGCCCCGCCGGTAGTGCTCCACGGCGGCCTCGAACCCGCGGACCGCGTCGTGCAGGTCTCCGCTCACGCCGTGAGCTCGTCGACGAAATCGGTGAGCACCCCGAGGTAGGTCTGGAGGTCCTCGTCGGTGGCCGCGACCGAGAACGCCGGGCCGGCCCACTCCATCGCCTCCCAGACCCCTCGGTTCACCATGAACAGCCGCAGGAGCCGGACCAGCTCGGGATCGGCAACGGCGTGCGCCTCCCGCGCCGTTCGAGGGAGCGCGCCGGCGAACGTGTAGCCGGAGCGCGGCCCGAGCCGGTGGGCCCGCCATGTGAGCCCGGCGTCCCCGGCGATCCGTTCGATGCCGTCCGCGAGGCGCTCGCCCAGGCCGGCGGCGCGCGCGTAGGCCTCGGGAACCAGGACCTCGCCGAGCGCCGCCCGAGCCGCGGCCATCGTGAGGGGGTTCGCGAACAGCGTGCCGCCGGTCGCCACCTCCGGGAGCGGGTCGCCGCCGCCGCCGCCCTCCGACGACGCCACCAGCGTGGCGGCGACCTCCTCGCGCATCCCGTACGCACCGATCGCGACGCCGCCACCGATCGACTTTCCCAGCGTGACGACGTCCGGCTCGAGCCCCCAGCGCTCGACGAGTCCCCCGGGACCGGTGATGAGCGTATGGGTCTCGTCCAGGACGAGGAGCGTGCCGGTCTCGCGTGTGGCCGCGCGCAGCCGCGCGTGGAAGCCGTCCTCCGGCTGCACGATGCCGATGTTCGTCAGGGCGGGCTCGGCCAGGACACATGCCACCGTTGCGGGCTCGAGCGCGCGCTCGAGGGCGGCGGCGTCGTTGAAGTCGACGAGGATCGTGTGCTCGGCCACGCGTGGCAGGAGCCCGAGGTACTCGGGGACCACCCGCTCGCCGTCGGTGGTGACGAGCATCTCGTCCGCGTGCCCGTGGTACTTGCCGGCGAACATGAGCACGTCGGCCCGGCCCGTGAGGTGTCGCGCGATCCGGATCGCCTCGGTGTTGGCCGCGGTGGCCGAGAGCGTGAACTGCCACATCGGCAGCCCCCAACGGCGCGCGAGCTCCTCGGACACCCACAGCGCATCCTCGGTGGGGAGCAGGAACTGCGATCCCGCCGCCGCGCGTTCGGCGACCGCTCTGGTCACCGGGTCGGGTCCGTAGCCACAGAACATCGACGTGTCCGCGATGTTCATGTCGAGGTAGCGATGGCCGTCGACGTCGACGAAGTGCGCCCCGTCGCCGCGGTCGACGTAGACGGGAGGATGTCCCCACAGCGAGTCCATCCACGCCATCGGCACGCCCCGAGGCATGCGCGCGCTCGCACGCTCGATGAGCTCGAGCGACCGGGTGTGCGTCTGGAAGAAGCGCGATCGTTCGCGCGCCGTCAGCTCGCCGACGCGGCGGCGATCGACGTGTGCGGTATCCCTGGTGACGGCCACTCGGTCTCCCGTCGGTCGAGCCGGATGTCGAACACATCCTCGAACCGGCGCGCCACGCGGGGGGCCATCTCCTCCACGGTGACCTCCCGGCCGGCCAGCTCGGACAGGGACGTTACCCCCTCGTCGGACAGGCCGCAGGGGACGATCGCGTCGTACCAGGACAGGTCGGTCGTGCAGTTCAGCGCGAACCCGTGCAGGCTGATCCGCATGCGCATGAGGCGGACGCCGATCGCGCACACCTTCCGCGAACCGGACCACACGCCGGTCTGGACCTCGTTGCGGCCGAGCGTGATCCCGATGTCGGCCGCCGACCGGATCACGACCTCCTCGAGGCGTCGCACGAACCGCAGGGCGTCGGGCCGGGCGCCGAGATCTATCACCGGGTAGCCGACGAGCTGACCGGGGCCGTGGAACGTGAGGGATCCGCCCCGATCGATGAACCGGAGGCCGGCGCCCGAGGCTCGGATCCGTTCCTCGGTCCAGACGATGTGCTCGGGCCTCCACCGGCGACCGGCCGTGAACACGGGTGGGTGCTCGAGGAGGACGAGCGCGTCGTCGCCATCGCCGGCGGACCGGGCCTGCGCGAGGTCGTGCATCGCGTCGTTCGCCCGGTCGTAGTCGACGAGCCCGCGGGGACGGATCAGCAGCATCGCGGATCGCTCAGAGGCCGAGATCCTCGGCGAAGTCCCACGTCTCGAGGTTCTGCTTGATCCGCGACAGGAACTGCGACGCGAGGGCGCCGTCGATCACCCGGTGGTCCCACGACATCGAGATGTAGACCATGTGTCGGATCGCGATCGTGTCGTCGATCACGACCGGACGCTTCTCGACCGTGTCGAACCCGAGGATCCCGACGTTCGGCTGGTTGATGATCGGGACGCTGATCATCGAGCCGAACGGGCCCGGGTTGGTGATCGTGAACGTCGATCCGTGCACCTCGTCGGGCTTGAGCTGTTTGGCCCGCGCCCGAACCGCGAGGTCGTTGATGCCTCGCGCGATCCCGAGCAGGTTCATCGTGTCGCATCCCTTGAGCACCGGCACGATGAGTCCCTCGTCGTAGCTCACCGCGATCCCCATGTTCACGAAGTGACGAACGACGATCTCCTCGCCGCGGAGCTCGCTGTTCACCATGGGATGCGCCAGGAGCGCCTCGGTGACGGCCCGGGTCACGAAGGGCATGTACGTCAGGTTGAACCCCTCGCGCGCGCGGAACGGCTCCTTCGTCCGTTCCCGCAGGCGCGCGACGTTCTCCATGTTCACCTCGACCGCGTTCCACGCTCGCGCGCTCGTCTGCAGGCTCGCGACCATGTGCTGGCCGATCGCCTTGCGGATGTGGGAGACGGGAACGGTCTCCTCGCCGCCACCGACGGCGACGGCGGCGGGCGGCGCCGTCGCGGCCGGGGCCGCCGGCATGGCCGGCGGCGCGGTGGGAGCCGGCGCGGCAGCCGCCGGAGCGGCCCCGGCGTCACGGGAGGCCACGAAGGTCAGGATGTCGTTCTTCGTGATCCGCCCGCCCGTTCCCGTGCCGGCGACCATCGCCAGGTCGACGGCGTGCTCGGCAGCGAGCTTGCGCACGAGCGGCGACAGGATCTGGGAACGCGGCCCCCGGTCGGCGAGCGCTGGCGTCGAGGCCGAGGCGGCCGCCGGGACGGCAGGAGCCGAAGCGGCCGGCGTCGGGGCGGGATCCGGCGCGGGCGCCTCGGGCTCCGAGGTCGCCGCGTCCGCGGCGGCTGCCGGCTCGGGGGCTTCGCCCGCCGTCTCGCTCGAGCCCTCCCCGTCGATCTGAGCCACCTCGGTGCCGACGGCGACGGTCTCGCCCTCGGCGACGAGGATCTTCGAGAGCGTGCCCGCCACCGAGGACGGGACCTCCGTGTCCACCTTGTCGGTGGAGATCTCGAACAACGGCTCGTCGAGCGCGACCGTGTCGCCCTCGGCCTTCAGCCACTTCAGGATCGTTCCCTCGACGACGGTCTCGCCGAGCTGGGGCATCTTCACCGCGGTCATGCATCGTCTCCGATCCGAGCTCCGCGCGTTCGCGAGCTCACCAGGCCGACAGCTTCCGTACGGCGTCCTCGATGTCGGGCACCTGCGGCAGGTACGCGTCCTCGAGCGACGGGGAGAACGGCACCGGCACGTTGGGCGGCGCCACCCGGACCACGGGGGCGTCGAGCGACTCGAAGGCCCGCTCGCCGATGAGCGAGGCGACCTCGGCCCCGATCCCGAGGAAACGATGGCTCTCGTACAGGACGACCGCGCGGCTCGTCTTGGCGACCGAGGCGAGGATCGTCTCCTCGTCCAACGGCTGGACGGTGCGCAGGTCGACGACCTCAACGTCGATCCCCTCGCCGGCCAGGGTCTCGGCGGCCTCGAGCGCGAGGTGGACCATCATCCCGTAGCTGATGATCGAGACGTCGCCGCCCTCGCGGCGGACGGCCGCGCTGCCGATCGGGACGAGGGCGTCCGGGTCGGTCGGGACGTTCTCCTTGATCCTTCGGTAGATCCACTTGTGCTCGAGGAAGACGCAGGGGTTGTCGTCCCGGATCGAGGACTTCAGCAGCCCCTTCGCGTCCGTCGGGAAGGCCGGGCACATCACCTTCAGGCCGGGCGTGTGCGCGAACCAGGGCTCCGGGTTGAACGAGTGGAAGCTCGAGGCGCGGACGCCTCCGCCCGAGGGGCCACGCAGGACGACGGGGGTGGGGACGCCGCTTCGGTAGTGGTAGCGCGCGAGCGCCGTCGTGATCTCGTCGAACCCGCTCGACATGAAGTCCGCGTACTGGAACTCGGCGACGGGGCGGAGTCCCTCCATCGCCGCGCCGAGCGCGATCCCGACGATCGTCTCCTCCGCGATCGGCGTGTCCATCACGCGCTCGGGCCCGAAGCGCTCGATGAAGCCCTCGGTCACCTTGAACGCGCCGCCGTACACGCCGATGTCCTCGCCGAGGAGGAACACGCGCTCGTCGCGCTCCATCTCCTCCCACAGCGCCTCGGCGATCGCGACGAGGTACGTGGCCTCGCCCGAGGCGGTGCGCTTGCCCCGCGGCTCGGCGCCGTGACCGGCCGCACCGGCTTCGAGGGTCCTGGTCATCCGGCCTCGGTGCCTCCGGCTCGCCCTGCGTCGGCGACCCAGTACCCGTCGTCGGTGTACAGGCCCTTCGTCACGTCGCCGGGTTCGGGGAACGGCGAGGACAGGGCGAACTCGTAGCCGGCCTCGAACGCGGCGCGGATCCGTTCGTCCATCTCGGCGACGTCGGCCTCGGACAGGATCTCGCGCGAGCGGAGCAGCTCCTCGAACCGGCGCACCGGGTCCTTCGTCGTCATGTACTCCTCGAGCATCTCCTTCGGGACGTACTTTGCGGGGTCGTGTCCCGCGTGTCCGCGCCAGCGAAGGGACAGGCACTCGAGCAGGGTCGGGCCGTCGCCGGCTCGGGCCCGCTCGACCGCCTCGCTGGCTGCCCGGTAGACGTCGAGCACGTCCTGGGCGTCGACCCGGACGCCCGGCATCCCGTACGCGGCCGCGCGCTCGGCGATCGTGGGGACTGGGAACTCGAGGCGGTTCGGCGTGGAGTACGCGTACTGGTTGTTGTTCACGACCCACACGACGGGCAGGCGGAAGACCGCCGAGACGTTCAGCGCCTCGTGCCAGCGCCCGTTCGAGGTCGCGCCGTCGCCGCAGATCGCCATCGCGACGCGCGGCTCCTCCCTGCGCTGATAGGCGAGCGCGGCTCCGCACGCGACCGGGTACGCGATCGGGAGGTGGGACATGACGGTCCACGTCCGGTTGCCGCTCCAGTCCCCGATGTGGCTGTTGCCGTCGCGTCCCCGGGTGTACCCGTCGATCCGGCCCCAGAACTGCGCCATGACGCGCTGGAGGTCCAGACCCTTCGTGAGCTGCGCGGACAGGTCACGGTGCGTCGGGAACAGCGAGTCGTCCTCGCGCAGGGCGTACGCCACGCCGACGTGCGTGCCCTCCTGACCTCGTCCCGAGTAGATGGCCCCCGGCAGCCGGCCCTGCCGGTACAGGGCCTCCATGCGCTCGTCGAAGTAGCGACAGAGCTTCAGGAGGTGCAGGACCTCCTTCAGCCGGTCGTCGGACAGACCGGCGCGCCAGTCCTCGGCCGTCGTCGCCTTCGATTCGACCTTGGCCACGCGGCTCACGCCCCGTGCAGGGGCTTGCCGGCCAGGGCCAGGAAGGCCTCGCCGACGCCCTCGGACAGGGTCGGGTGCGGGTGGATGAGCGCGGCGACCTCGGCCGGGACCGCCTCCCACGCGACCGCGAGCATCGCCTCGGAGACGAGATCGGTGACGTGGGGGCCGACCATGTGCACGCCGAGCACCGGTCCGTCCTTGTCCGCGACCACCTTCACGAGGCCACCCTCCCGAACGATGTTGGCCTTGCCGACGCCCTGGAGGTTCAGCCGTTCCACGACGACCTCGTGCCCCCGTTCGATCGCCTGCGCCTCGGTGATGCCGACCGAGGCGATCTCCGGCGAGCAGTACGTCACCCGCGGGATCTGGGCGTAGTCGATCTCGGGAACGTCGATCCCGGCGATCCGCTCGGCGACGGCGTACCCCTCGGTGAACGAGACATGCGCGAGCTGGAGCGGGGTCGCCGCCACGTCGCCGATGGCCCACACGTTCGGCGCGGTCGTCGCGAGCCGCTCGTCGACCGCCACGAATCCGCGATCGAGCTCCACCCCGGCGTCCGGCAGCTCGAGCCCCTCCGTGACGGGGCCGCGTCCGATCGCCACGAGGCAGACGTCGGCGCTCGTCGTGCGGGAGGTCCCCCCGCTCTCGAACGTCACGTCCACGCGCTCGCCGGCGTCGCGCACCTCCTGCACCGAGGCCCCCGGGTGCGCCGCGATCCCGCGCTTTCGGAACGCGCGCGCGATCTCCTTCGACAGATCCTCGTCCTCGAGCGGCGCGAGGCGGGGGAGCGCCTCGACGAGCGTCACCTCGGCGCCCATCGAGCGGTAGAAGCTCGCGAACTCCAAGCCGATCGCCCCCGCCCCGATGATCACCGCCGAGGTCGGCAGCTCCCGGTACCACAGTGCCTCGTCGCTCGTGATGACCCGCTCCGAGCGCTCGAGCCCGGGGAGCAGGCGCGGCCGCGATCCGGTGGCCACGACGAGGTCCGTCGCCGACAGGGTCCGGTCACCGACGGTGACCGACGGCCCCGGTCGCACGACCGCCGAGCCGCGCACGACGTCGATCGCCCGCGCCTTCACGAGTCCCGTGAGGCCGGACACGAGCTTGTCGACCATCTTGGCCTCGAAGGCCTGGACCTGCGTCCAGTCGGGCTCGCCCGAGGCCTTGACGCCCCACTCCTCGGAGCGGTTGACCGTGTCCATCACCGCGGCCGACTGGAGGAGCGCCTTCGTCGGGATGCACCCACGGAGCAGGCAGGTCCCGCCGAGACGCTCGTCGCGCTCCACGATGGCAACGCGCTTTCCGAGTTGCGCCGCTCGCAGGGCGCAGGAGTAGCCCCCCGTCCCCGCGCCGATCACGACGACGTCGTACGCGTCGGTCATCCGTGCGGTCCATGCTACCGCGCTCGCCCGGAGCCCCTCGCCCGAGCGTGCCCCGACCGTCGAACCCCGAACCGTAGGATGACGCCGATGGCCGATCCGAGCGTGCGACACGGGCCCCTCGAGGAGGTGCATCGATCCCTCGGAGCCAAGCTCGGGCCGTTCGGCGGATGGCTCATGCCGATCGAGTACGAGGGCGTCCTGTCGGAGCACCGCGCGGTGCGCGAGGGCGCCGGGATCTTCGATCTCAGTCACCTCGGCAAGGTGGTGGTGGAGGGCCCGGACGCGTTCGACCGCTTGCAACGCCTGCTGAGCAACGACCTGCGCAGGGTGGAGGTCGGACGAGCGCAGTACCACCACCTCCTGAACGAGGGGGGCGGGGTCCGCGAGGACCTGTTCGTCTACCGGCTCGGGGAGCAGCGCTGGTTCCTCGTGCCGAACGCGGCGAACACCGAGGCGGTCCTCGAGGCGATCCGGGCCACGGGCTCGGGCGTCGTGGACCACGGCGACTGGGTGTTCCTCGGGGTGCAGGGACCACGATCCCACGCCGTCGTCGGGGCGCTGTGGCCGGAGGCGGTCGAGCTCGCGTTTCGGGGATGCCGGGAGGTCGACTGGTCCGGCGCCCGGATCGTCCTGGCTCGAACCGGCTACACCGGCGAGCGCGGCTACGAGCTGTTCGCGCCGGGGGAGCTCGCGCGCGGCCTGTGGGACGGGCTCGTGGACGCGGGCTCGGGCGTGGGGATCCGGCCGTGCGGCCTCGGCGCTCGTGACCTCCTCCGGCTCGAGATGGGGTACCCGCTCTACGGCAACGACCTCGGCCCCGACCGGACGAGCCTCGAGGCCGGGCTCGGATGGGCGGTGTCCCTCGACAAGGGCGAGTTCGTCGGTCGCGAGGCGCTCCTGCGGCAGGAGCGCGACGGGATCCCGAGCCGGCTCCGCGGGCTGCGCACCGCCGACCGCCGGCACATCCCGCGCGCTCACCAGGAGGTCCGATCGGGCGGCGAGGTGATCGGCGAGGTGACGAGCGGAACCTACTCGCCGCTGCTCGAGAAGGGGATCGCGCTCGCCTATCTCGCGCCGGCGGATCGGTTCGTCCCGGGCACCGAGGTCGAGATCGACATCCGGGGCCGGGCCGCCGCGGCAACGGTCGTGGAGACGCCGTTCGTGGACCGCTCGCCCCGGTAGCGCTCGCGAGCGCGGGTCAGACCGGCGCCGGGAACGCGAGGGGTTCGGCCACCGGCGTCGCCGCGGCGATCATGTCGGCGACGGACGCGCCGTTGAACTCGGTGCGCTCGAGCAGTCGGTTGAGCAGGAACGGTGCCCGAGGCGACGCAGGCATGACCGCGACGACGACGTACAGGCCCGAGCTCGGGATGCCCACCTGGCGGACGGGGCCGTACCCGGGGGCCGCGATGAAGTACGCCCATCGCGTCGGCCGGTGCCCGACGGTGCAGGTTCCCTCTCCGTGGGCCACGTAGTCGCCGGGGGAGTCGGGCGCGCCCTGCGCGTAGGCGGGGACATGGTCGATGATCACCTGCCGCCGGGTGGCGCGGCAGCTCTCGGAGCCGGTGATGAGGTCGAGCGCGGGACCGGTCGCGGCCAGGTAGTAGTAGTCGGAGGGGACACCCACCGCGGCGCTGTCGACCCACATGGCCGCCAGCCCTTCGATCGGCGGCCGATCCGCCTCCCAGGCGCCCGGCCGAGGTCCGGCGAGGATCCCCTGCCTCGGGTCGTCGAACGGGCTCGCCATGCGGGGCTGCCAGGTGTCGGGGATCAGGGCCGAGACCGGACCGAGCGACACCTGCTGGAACGGGCTCGGGGACTGCTGGATGAGCAGCTGATCCTGGATCGAGGTGGGGGGCGCCGTACCGGCGACGTCACCGCACCCAGCGGCGACCAGCCCCACCACGAGACAGGTGACGACCTTCCGCACTCCGTCCGATCCCGCGCGGAGCATAGCCCGGCGCCCCCGGCTTTCGCCAGCGCTCTCCGTAGCCCTCCCGGCCGACGCCCCGCCTCGAACCCGAGCACAGGCGGGGTCGCTCGAACCCCGAGCGCCGGTGGGGTCGCTCGAACCCCGAGCGTCGGTGGGGTGGAGTAGCATGCGCCCCAACTGAAGAGCACGTGCCCTCGCGGGTGGCCGGACGGCGTCCGGCCGGAGCGGCTCCGGGCCGATCCCGGAGCCCGCGAAGAGGGAAGCCGGTGGAAGACCGGCGCGGTCGCGCCACTGTGACCGGGGAGCGAACCCGACGAAGCCACTGGGACCGAGGTCCCGGGAAGGGTCGGGCGAGCCGGGATCCGGGAGCCAGGAGACCTGCCTCGAGGGAAGCACGGGTCGTCCTTCGCACCGAAAGGAGACGCGCGTGAGGAGCACTCGCACCACCCTCGGGATCTCGCTCATCGTCGTTTCGTTGTTCGCCGCCGCGTGCGGCAGCGACTCCTCGGACACCGATCCCACCGGGCCCGGGACCGGAGCGACCACGTCGGGCGAGACCCCCGCGCCCGTCGAGTTCCCGGTGACGATCACCGACGACGACGGCACCGAGGTGACCATCGAGGCGGAGCCGGAGCGGATCATCACGTTCGCCCCGTCGATGACCGAGATCGTCTACGCGCTCGGGCTCGGCGATCGGCTCGTCGGGGTCTCGGGGCCGTTCGACGACTACCCGGCCGAGGCCCAGCAGGTCGAGCAGGTGGGAGGCGCCGGCGATTTCGGCGTCGATCCGAACATCGAGCAGGTCGTGGCGCTCGAGCCGGACCTGTTCCTCACGATCGCCGGAGGCGAGGCGTGGAAGGAGCGGCTCCGCGACCTGGACATCCCGGTCGTGACGCTGGACGCCACGGACCTCGACGATCTCCTGGCCGATATCGAGACGGCCGGCCTCGTGACCGGGGCGACGGCAGAAGCCGCAACGCTCGTCGAGGACATGAGCTCGCAGGCGGAGACGGTCGAGAGCGCGCTGTCGGGCGTGGAGCCGGTGTCCTGCTTCTACGAGACCTTCTACCCGCCGCTGTTCACGGTCGGCCCCGGCACGTTCATCTACGACCTCCTCGAGCGCGGTGGCTGTGCGCCGGTGACCTCCTCGGCGGGCCAGCAGTATCCGGAGTGGTCGGTCGAGGACCTCGTCGACGACGGACCCGAGGTCTACCTCGTCTCCTCCGAGTCCGGTGCCAGCGCCCGAGCGGTCGCGCGCCGTGAGGGGTTCGACGCGATCGAGGCCGTGGAGTCGGGCGCGGTCGTTCCGGTCGACGCCGACCTCACCGAGCGCCCCGGCCCCCGGATCGTCGAGGGGCTCATGCTCATCGCTCGCGCGCTGCATCCGGAGTCGTTCACGTAGCCGTGGTCGGCGGGCGGCGGTACCGCAGGACGATCGCGGTGCTCGTCGCGCTCCTGGCCGGCTCGATCCTGCTCGCCGTGGCCGTCGGGGCCGTGTGGGTCTCGCCGGCGACGACGCTGCGCCTCATCGCGAGCCGGCTCGGGCTGACCGGCCCGCCGGAGGACGTCGCTCGCTCGGCCGAGGTGATCGTGCTCCAGCTGCGACTGCCCAGGGTCCTGCTCGCCGCGATCGTGGGCGGAGCGCTCGCGGCGTCCGGAGCGGTCTTCCAGGGGCTGTTCCGCAACCCGCTCGCCGATCCGGCGATCATCGGGGTGTCCTCCGGTGCGGCGCTCGGCGCCGTCGCCGTCATCGTCACGGTCGGGGCGGGGTCGCTCGGGACGTTCGGGGTCCCCGCCGCGGCGTTCGCCGGCGCCATCGCGACGGCGTTCGTCGTCTACCGGCTCGCGCGCATCGGTCCGTCCGTCCACGTGGCCACGCTGCTCCTGGCCGGGATCGCGATCGCCGCGGTGATCTCGAGCGTCATGTCGCTCGTCATGTCGTTCTCCGGCGAGCAGGTCCGAGACATCTACGCGTGGCTGCTGGGTGGGCTGGTCGCCAACGGATGGCCGTCGGTCTGGGTCGTGCTCCCCGTCGTGGCGTTCGGCGTGGGCGGCGCGGTCCTCGTCTCGCACGAGCTGAACCTCGTCTCGTTCGGCGAGGAGCGCGCGGCGCAGCTGGGTGTCGAGGTCGATCGGCTGAAGCGGCGGGCGATCGCCGTGGGGGCGCTGCTCGCCGCCGCCGCGGTCTCGGTCGCCGGCGTGATCGGGTTCGTCGGCCTCATGACGCCGCACCTTCTGCGCCATTGGGTCGGGTCCGACCATCGCCGGCTCGTCCCGGCCTCCGTGCTCGGGGGCGCGATCCTGCTCGTCCTGGCCGACCTCGTCGCGCGGACCGTGGTCGCTCCGTCGGAGATCCCGGTCGGCATCGTCACCGCGCTGCTCGGCGGGCCCTTCTTCCTCGTGCTCCTTCGCCGACAGGGGCGAGACGCCGGTGCCCGTGTCTGAGCCGGCGCTCGCACTCGGGGCGATCACCGCCGGATACGGGGCCGGACCGGTCCTTCACGACGTCGACCTCGAGGTCCGGGCCGGCGAGGTCGTCGGCCTCGTGGGGCCGAACGGGTCGGGCAAGTCGACGCTTGTGCGGGTCGCCTCGCGCGCTGTCCGTCCGACCGGCGGAACCGTTCGGGTGAACGGCGAGGATCTCGGCGCGTTGTCGGCGCGGGAGGTGGCGCGCCGGGTCGCGGTCGTCCCGCAGGACCTGGACGCCGCGTTCTCGTTCACCGCCCTGGAGATCGTCCTCATGGGACGGTCGCCGTACCTGTCTCGGTGGGGCGGCGGGAGCGCCGAGGATTGGGCCCGCGCCCGGGCGGCGATGGCGGCCACCGAGGTGCAGCACCTCGCCGATCGCACGGTCGACCGGATCTCCGGCGGCGAGCGGCGACGGGTCGTGCTCGCCCAGGCGCTCGCGCAGGACGCCCCGGTCCTCCTGCTGGACGAGCCGACCACGCACCTCGACGTGCGGCACGTCCTCGACCTCCTCGCGTTCGTCCGGCGACTCGCCGCCCACGAGGGCACGGCGGTCCTCGCGATCCATCACGACCTCAACGTCGCCGCGTCCACGTGTGATCGCATCGTCGCGCTCGACCGTGGCATCGTGGCGGCGGCCGGAACCCCCGAGGCGGTCGTGACCCCCGAGCTCCTGCGCGCCGTGTACGGCGTCGAGGCCGAGGTCACGACCGACCCCTCGACCGGCCGGCCGTCGGTCCGGATCCCGCTGCCGATCGACGCTGCCCGCCCGCACGGACGCCGGGCGCACGTCGTCGGGGGCGCCGGGCGCGGCGCGCGGATCATGAGGATGCTCTCGGAGGCCGGCTACGAGGTGAGCGCGGGTGTGCTCCACGCATCCGACACCGACGCGAACGCGGCCGAGCGGCTCAACCTCGTCCGGGTGAGCGTTCCGCCCTTCTCCACGATCGACGACGAGGCGGCGGCCGAGTGTCGCGCCCTCATGGCCGGCGCCGACCTCGTCGTCGTGTGCGACTCGCCCTACGGGCCCGGCAACGTCGCGAACCTTCGGCTCGCGCTCGATGCGGCTCGAGCCGGCCGGGACGTGCTCCTCCTCGAGCAGATCCCGATCGAGGAGCGGGACTTCACCGACGGCGAGGCCTCCGCCCTGTGGTCGGAGCTCCGGGAGCGATCGCGGATCGCCCGGACCTACGAGGAGCTGGCGCTCGCGCTTCGCTGAGGCTCGGTGCGGATCGTGGCCGGGGCCTCCGGCACTCCGAGCTCCGGCGGTGTCGTGACGCGGTCGCCGCGGTGTGCGGGGATCACGAACGAGACCCTCGTCCCGCCGGCGGGGACGGGATCCGCCCACAGGATCCCCCCGTGCTGGAGCACGAGCTGGCGCGCCGTGTGCAGGCCGATGCCGACGCCGGCACGCTCCTTCCGCAGGATCTCCTCGCCCGCCGTGAACGGCTCGTCGAACGCCTTCGTCACGAGCGCCCGATGCATCCCGTCTCCGCGATCGGTCACCGACACGACGACGCCCTCGTCCATCGTCTTGCCCTTGAGCAGGACGGAGGAGCCCTCGGGCGAGTACCGGCATCCGTTCTCCAGGAGCTGACGCACGATCTCGGCGAAGCGGACGAGGTCGGCCGCCGCGTCCAGCGTCTGCGGGATCTCCCGGACGATCTCGATGTTCGGATACCGGCGCGCGACCTCGTCGGCGACGTGGTGCAGGATCGGAGCGACGTCGACGTCGCTCGCCTCGAGCGCCAGGGTGCCCCGGTCGAGGTCCGCGATCGTGAGCAGCTCGTCGATGAGCATCATGAGCTTGTCGAGGGCAGCCCCGAGCTGTGTCATGAACTCGTCCTGCTCGTCTTCCGGTACGCCGCCCTTCTGCAGCACGTAGGCCAGACCCTTGGCCACGGTCACCGGGGTCCGAAGCTCGTGGGACACGTTCGCGAGGAAGTCCGCCTTCGCGGTCGTGAGGTACTCGAGCTGTTCGGACAGCTCGGACAGCGCGGCCTCGAGGTCGGCCCGGTGGTTCGACTCGTGCGTGAGCCGTTCGGCCAGATGGCCGGCGACGCTGGGGCTGAGCGAGACGTTGCCCGCGATGACGCCGCGCATCGCCCGGAACACCGCGTCCGGGCCGTCATCCTTCAGCACGTAGGCCGACGCCCCGGCTCGAAGCATCTCGGCGGCCACGAGGGGCGAGTCCGCCTCCGAGTAGCAGATGACCGACGCCTCGGGGACCGAGGCCAGCAGCCGGCGCACCAACTCGGCGCCGGACAGGCCGTCGAGCCCGATCTCCGCGACGACGATGTCCGGGCGAGTGCGCGTGGAGACCTCGACGGCTCGGAAGCCGTCCGTCACGACCTCGATCTCCAGGGAGGCCCCGGTTCGCATCAGGGCGTACTGGAGTTGCGCGAGGCCGTCGGGCGCGTCGCAGAGCAATACCCTCGTGGGCATCGTGTTGTGGGTATCGGCGTCAACCGAGCGGGGTTGAGGGGCGGGGGATACGAACGTCGGCCGGGCGCCCTACGGAGGCGGAAGCAATCGATCGGCGTGGTCGCTGATGCCGGCGAGCCGGTGGGCCGGCGCGCTACTCGACGAGGCCGCTGCGGATGGCGATCGCCACGGCCTGCGCGCGGTCGTTCGCGCCGAGCTTCTCGAAGATCCGCTCGAGATGCGTCTTCACCGTGTGCGGGGAGATGCCCAGATCGTGGGCCACCTCCTTCGTGGTGGCGCCGTAGGCGACGCGCTGGAGGATCTCCTTCTCCCGTTTGGACAGCGGGGGGGACTCCACGCGCTTCTCGGCGATCTGCACCTCCTCGATGAAGGCCCGGGTGAGCTGCGGGTGGATGACCGCCTTGCCTTCCAGCGCAAGGCGTGCCGCGTTCACGAGCTCGTCGGCCGACGCGTCTTTCAGCAGGTAGCCGGACACGCCGGCCTGGATCGCCTCGGAGATCGAGGCGCGGGACTCGTCGACGGTGAACAGGATGACGCGCGTGGTCGGCGAGGTCTCGCGGATCGCGCGGGTGGCCTCGATGCCGCTGATCCCTGGCATCCGCACGTCCATGAACACGATGTCGGGCGTGAGCTCCCCGGCCTTCTGGATCGCGTCCTCTCCGCTCTCGGCCTCGCCGACGATGACGACGTCGTTGGGGATGTCGAGCGCGGCGTGGAGACCCTCACGGGTCACCGGATGATCGTCGACGATCAGCACTCGGATCGGGGTCATGGCCTCCACTCACGGCGCAGGGTGTGCACGGGCGTCCCTTAGGATAGATGCTGAACATGCCGGAAGGAACGAATTCCGTGGATGAGGCGATCGCGCGGGACCAGGCGTCGAGGGCGGCGGACGAGCGGCCCGACGACGCCGCGCCCCAGAGCGCGGACTCGGCCGGGGGCGCCGTGACCGAGGACGAGGTCCGGGAGGCGCTCAAGCACGTCGTCGACCCCGAGCTCGGCATCAACATCGTCGATCTCGGCCTCGTCTACGACGTGGACATCTCCGAGCAGGGGGAGGTCCACATCGAGTACACCCTGACGACGATGGGATGCCCGATCGGTCCGCTCATCGAGCACCAGATGGAGTCGTTCCTCGCGAACGTCCCGGGCGTCACCACGGTCGATGCGGAGATGGTGCTCCGGCCGGCCTGGACGCCCGAGATGATGTCCGAGGAGGCCAAGGCGGCCCTCGGGTACTTCTGAGGCGCGCATCCGGGGAGTCGCCCCGCCTTGACACATCGTCGGCCCGGCGGTTGACTTGCACCTGCAATTTCCGACTCGGGATCGGAAACCCGATGATCCGAACGAGGTGCCGGGGGCGGGTCGCGATGATGATCCCATCGCGCTTGTGCTGTACGACACCGCGCGCCCGATCCTGGGGCGCATAGGGTCGTCGAGCGGTACACCCCAGTCCGGACGACACCGGGGATCACGATGGGCCGCGGCGGCGGCCCATCGGCGTTTTGACGTGGAAGCCATCGAGACGAAGGAGGGGATCGGATGACGGGGTACGCCAACCCCAAGGCGCTGGTCGAGACCGACTGGCTCGAGGACCACCTCGACGAGCCGGGCCTGCGCGTGATCGAGGTGGACGAGGACACGACCGCCTACGAGAAGGGGCACATCCGCGGGGCGATCGGGTGGGACTGGAACGCCGACCTGCATGCGAGCGTCGGACGCGACTACGTGAGCCAGGACGAGCTCTCGGCGTTGCTGGGCCGGGCGGGCGTGGAGGCGGACACCACCGTGGTCCTGTACGGCGGCAACAACAACTGGTTCGCCGCGTACGCGTACTGGATCCTGAAGCTCCGCGGGTTCGAGGACGTCAAGCTGCTGAACGGCGGGCGCAAGAAGTGGGAGCTCGAGAGCCGTGAGCTCACGCAGGACCCGCCCGACGCGGCGCCCACGACGTTCCGCATCGGGGGATCGGAGCGCCCGCAGATCCGCGCGCTCCGCGACGAGGTCCTCGACAAGGTCGGAGGATCCACGGGCTTCGTCGACGTGCGCTCGCCGGAGGAGTTCCGCGGCGAGAAGCTCGCCCCCGATCACCTGCCGCAGGAGCAGGCGCAGGTGCCCGGCCACATCGCGGGAGCGGCCAACATCCCGTGGGCCAAGGCGGCGAACGAGGACGGCACCTTCAAGAGCGCCGAGGAGCTGAAGGCGCTCTACGAGGGCGAGGGCATCACCCCCGACGCGGAGGTCATCGCGTACTGCCGGATCGGGGAACGCTCGAGCCACACGTGGTTCGCCCTGCAGGAGCTGCTCGGCTACGAGAACGTCAAGAACTACGACGGGTCGTGGACCGAGTACGGCTCACTCGTGGGCGCGCCGGTGGAGAAGGACTGACCGTCTGGGCGTGAGGGGCCGGCTCATGAGGGCCGGCCCCTCGGGTCTCCGGGGCCCGCGAATCCGACCTCAGCGATCGACTTTCGTCACCGCGCGCGGGTATCCTGGATGCGAACCCCGCCGGAGAGGACGATCGTGGCCGTCAGCCAGCAGGAGCATCTCGAGGAGCTCGCCAAGGGGTACCGCTTCGGCTGGAGCGACCCCTCGCACCCGGTCTTCGAGCCGAAGAAGGGCCTGAACGCGCAGGTCGTCGAGGAGATCTCGGCGCTGAAGAGCGAGCCGGAGTGGATGCGGAAGTTCCGGCTGAAGTCGCTCCGGCACTTCGAGCAGCGCCCCATGCCCTGGTGGGGGGCGGACCTGACCGGCATCGATTTCGACGACATCTACTACTTCATCCGCTCGACGGAGAAGCAGGCCAAGAACTGGGAAGACCTGCCCGCCGACATCAAGGGGACGTGGGACAAGCTCGGGATCCCCGAGGCCGAGAAGAAGTTCCTCGGAGGCGTGTCGGCGCAGTACGAGAGCGAGGTCGTGTACCACAAGATCAAGAAGGAGCTCGACGACATCGGGGTCCTGTTCACCGACACCGACACGGCGCTCCGCGAGCATCCGGACCTCGTGAAGGAGTACTTCGGGACCGTCATCCCGCCCAACGACAACAAGTTCGCCGCCCTGAACTCGGCCGTGTGGTCGGGCGGCTCGTTCATCTACGTGCCGCCCGGCGTGCACGTCGACATCCCCCTGCAGGCGTACTTCCGGATCAACGCCGAGGCGATGGGGCAGTTCGAGCGGACGCTGATCATCGCGGACGAGGGCTCGTACGTGCACTACGTCGAGGGGTGCTCGGCGCCGATCTACACGAACGACTCCCTGCACTCGGCCGTCGTCGAGATCGTCGTGAAGAAGGGCGCCCGCGTCCGGTACACGACGATCCAGAACTGGTCGACGAACGTGTACAACCTCGTCACGAAGCGAGCGGCCGCCTACGAGGACTCCGTCATGGAGTGGATCGACGGCAACATCGGGTCGAAGGTCACGATGAAGTACCCGTCGATCTACCTGCTCGGCAAGGGGGCCCGGGGCGAGGTGCTGAGCGTCGCCTACGCCGGCAAGGGCATGCACACGGACGCCGGCGGCAAGGCCGTCCACGCGGCGCCGCACACGACGAGCGTGCTGACGTCGAAGTCGGTCTCCAAGGACGGCGGCCGCACGGGGTACCGCGGGCTCGTTCGGGTCGAGCCCGGCGCGGACCACGCGAAGTCGAACGTTCGGTGCGACGCGCTCATCCTGGACGAGGCCTCGCGCTCGGACACCTACCCGTACGTGGAGGTGGAGGAGGAGACGGCCCAGCTGGGTCACGAGGCGAGCGTGTCCCGGATCGGCGAGGACCAGCTCTTCTACCTCATGAGCCGGGGTCTGTCCGAGGCCGAGGCGAGCGCGATGATCGTGAACGGCTTCATCGAGCCGATCACGCGCGAGCTCCCGATGGAGTACGCGGTCGAGCTCAACCGCCTGATCGAGCTCCAGATGGAGGGCGCGATCGGCTAGTCGCCGCGCGGCCGCAGGACTCCGAGAGGGCAGGCCGCGCGGTCTGCCCTCTGGCATGGATGGTGACCAGACGTGACCGAGACGACGACGACGGGCTTCGACGAGGAGGCGCTGGCCTCGCTGCCGGCGATCGCTCCCTTCGTCGACAGCGTCCGCAAGCAGGCCTTC
>DATBLA010000076.1:0-26524 GCA_036555645.1 Actinomycetota bacterium | reverse complement strand
CTGCACGCCGGCCGGGAGGTTCTCGACGAAGCCCTGGACGGCCGACTTCGCGGCCTCGAGGCGGCTCGGAACGACGTCGGTCCGGTTCATCGACTCGGAGACGTCCAGGACGAGGATCACGGTCCCGGTCGCCTCCTGCTCCTTGAGGAACCGGAACTGGGTGAACGCGAGGCCGAGGGCGACGATCGCGCCTCCCATGAGCACGAGCGCGAGCGGCTTGCGCCAGCTCGGGGGCTTCCGGTACGCGGTCGGTCCCCGCTTCGTCGGCGGTGCCTGGCGCCGACCGAGCAGGACGTACGTCGTGACCCCGAGGACCAGCAGGATCAGCAGCAGCAGGGGGAGCGAGTCGAACACCGGCTCACCCCCGCCCTCGGGTCGGTGCCCACGAGCCCGGGCGCGCAGAGGCCATCAGGATGCTCATCGGCACCCCGGCCGTCGGACCTAACCCGAATCGCCTCGGCCGGATCTCGCCCCCCCTGCGTTTGCAGCCACGATCCGCGGGGTAGACGCCGGGCACCAGTCCGAGAGGAGCCCTGGATGAGGAGCGACTCGGTGGCCCCCGAGCTCGATCGGCACCGGATGCGCGGAACCCGTCCCGGCGGGGGTGGCCCCCGGGCGAAGACCTCCGCCGGCGGGAGGATCTGCGCGGGCAACGGATGCGACACGGTCCTGTCCACGTACAACCACAGCCCGTTCTGCTGGCTCCACGAGCCACGGCACGAGTTCACGTCGGCGGTGCGCAGCCGGGGTCCGCGCCCGTCCGAGGTCGAGATCCTCGACCTCCTCACACGGATGCCACAGGCCTCCTGACCGGGGACCCCGGGGAACACACACGAAGGCCGGCTCCGGAGAGCCGGCCTTCGTCACGTGACGGCGCGGTCAACCGAGCGGCGAGGTGTGTCGAACGCGCTCGCCGGTCTCGATGTCGTCGTCGGCCTCTTCCACGACGACGACCGACGGCGGCCGCTCGGGGATCGCCGGCGCCGGTGGTGGCATCAGGTTCGCGTTCGCCGGGCGGGCGATCGCGCCGCCGATCAGGCCGCCCAGCCCCGCGGCGACGAACCCTCCGAGGATCGTCCAGAACGACGCCCACAGCGCGGAGCCGACCCCTTCGTCGATGAGCTCGGCCCCCTCGGCGATCGAGCCGATGCGTCCGAGGGAGAACACGTCGAACACCGACGGGATCCCGATCGCGAGCGCCACGATCAGGAGCAGCCCCCACAGCGTGACGCCGTTGAAGAACCCGGTTCCCGCCCCTCGAACTCCCGAGAGCCACCCGGCGAGCAACGCGCCCAGGAACAGGCTCCCGACGGCCGTCCCGCCGATGTACCACTCGATGTTGGCGCGGATCTCGTCCACGCCGGACGTGAACGCCAACGCGAGCCACAGCGTCGTGACGAGGACCAGGAGCGCCAGGCCGAAGACCACCCCGGCGATCACGGCTCCCCATCGGATCCGCTGCGGGCTCGTCGACACCGGTGCCGGCAGCACCGGCTGCATCGTGCTGTCCATGTCGAACCCCCCTGTCACTCGTCGGTTGCTGACCGGGAACCCATACCCGCGAATGCCCCGGCTCAGTCGCGTCCGGTTTCGGCCCGTCGCCAAGGGGAAACCACCCACCCACGACACCGCTCGGAGGAACGGGATGGGGATCGGCACACGCGTTCGGCAGGCTCTCGAGCGGACCGATCGATTCCAGCAGCGACACCCGTGGCTGGCGGTGCCGGTCGCGGTCGTCCGGACCTTCGGGGACGACCGCGCGGACCGCCACGCGGCGCTCATCGCCTACTACGGGTTCATCTCGGTGTTCCCGCTGCTCCTCGTCCTCGTGACGCTGTTGGGGTTCGCGGTCCGGAACGACCCCGAGCTCCAGCAGCGGGTGCTCGATTCGGCCCTGGCCCAGTTCCCCATCATCGGCGAGCAGATGCAGACGAACATCCGAGCGCTGAACGGGTCGGTGGTCGCCCTCGCCCTCGGCCTCGCGGGCGCGATCTGGTCCGGGCTCGCCGTGGTCTCCGCGACCCGCGTGGCGATGGATGAGATCTGGGACGTCCCTCGCCGGGACCAGCCGTCGTTCGTCCGCGCCCGGCTCCTCGCCCTGGCCGGGCTCGCCGTCCTCGGCCTGGCGATCCTCGTCCAGGGTCTCCTCGCCGGCCTCGGCGGGTCGGACGGCTCCGCGTGGACGATCCTTCGACTCGCCGCATCCGTCGCGATCAACGTCGCCGTGTTCGCCGCCGTCTTCCGGGTGCTCACGGTCGCCGACGTCCGATGGAGGACCGTCGTGCCGGGCGCGCTGCTCGGGGGGTGCGCGTGGACCGCGCTGCTCCTCGCCGGATCGTGGCTCGTCGACCGGCAGATCCGCGATGCCTCCCAGGTGTACGGCTTCTTCGCGATCGTGATCGGGCTCCTCGCGTGGATCTACCTGGGCGCGCAGGTGATGCTGCTGTCGGCCGAGCTCAACGTCGTGCTCGCTCGGCGCCTGTGGCCACGGAGCCTCCTCGGCGGCGAGGACGCAACCTCGGCCGACCGGCGGGTCGTCGCCGGCGAGGCGAAGGAGGAGGCGGCCCACCCGGACGAGACCGTCGACGTGCGCTTCGACGGCGGTGACGAGCCGGCCCCCTCCGACGAGCGGGCCGGCCGCGTGTGACCGCGCCCGTCAGCGGGTAGGCCCCTGACGTTCCGCGGGCACCCGCGGCCGGATCGACGAGGGAGCGGTCATGGAGACGTTCGTGCTCTGGACGACGGTCGTCGTGGCGGTCGGCATCTCGAGCTTCCTGCTGGGCATGCTCGTGCACAGCATCCTGAAGGAGCGTCGCCGGTCGGGTGTCCGCAGGATCTGGGCGAACTTCGGCCTCAGCCTCGCGTTCGCCGCGCTGTTCCTCGTCAGCTGGATCGCTCAGGGCCTGGCCGAGTGGCAGAGCTTCGCGAACGAGCAGGCGGCGCACGGCGAGCCGGCGCGGCTGTCGGACTTCTGGGTGGCCTTCGGGCAGTCCACCTTCGAGAACTGGCAGTCCGAGTTCCTCCAGCTGTTCTCGTTCGTCGTCCTGGCGGCCGTGCTGATCCACCGTGGGAGCGCCGAGTCCAAGGACGGCACGGATCGGCTGGAGAACGAGCTGAAGGAGATCCGGCGCATGCTCGAAGACGGGCAGGTCCGATCCGGCGCCGCGTCCTAGCCGAACCGCTCGACCCAGGTCCCGACCTCAGGCGACGAGCGCCTGGACCGGCTCCTCGAGCAGCTCCAGGACCGCGGCCTCGACGGCGTCACGCAACGCCGGCGTGCTCAACGTATCGGCGGGCTCGAGCGACGATCGCAGGGCCGCCTCGATCGTGCGCCCCTGCTCGAACCGATCGAACACGCGCGGATCCACGTACGACGCCCTGGCGACGGCGGGCGTGTTGCCGAGGAAGGTCGCCACGTCGTTCACGGCCGCGGTCATGATCCGTCGCCGGGCCGTCTGGGAGCCCGGGACCGGCTCGGCCGAGAGCGCGACCGCGGCGAGGACCGTCCCGTGCCAGGTCCGGAAGTCCTTCGCCGTGAACTCCTCGCCGGCCGCGTCCTTCACGTAGCCGTTGACGTCGGCCGAACGCACGTCGCGCCACGTGGTCCCCTGGCGGTAGGCGAGGAGCTCTCCGTGACCGTCCCGGCGGCGCTTGAGGCGTCGGAACACCGGGGCGAGGTCGGGGTCCCGCACCTCGGCGCGGCGGCGCTTGCCGCTCTTGGCCGGATAGTCGAACGCGATCACGTCGCCGGACACCCGCACGTGCTCGCGCCGAAGGGTGGCGAGGCCGTAGGAGCCGTTCTGCCTCGCATAGGTCTCCGACCCGACTCGAAAGCTCGCGAGATCGAGGAGCCGAACGGCGGCCGCCAGCGCCCTGTCGCGCGGAAGGTCCTCGAGCGCCAGGTCGTGCGCCACGCGATCGCGGAGCGCGGGCAGCCGGTGGGCGAAGGCCAGCATCCGGTCGAACTTGCGGGCGTCCCGGCGGTCGCGCCAGCGATCGTGGTACCGGTACTGACGGCGTCCCGCGGCGTCGGTCCCCACGGCCTGGAGATGGCCGAGCGGGTCTCGGCAGATCCACACGTCGGACCATGCGGGCGGGATCGCGAGCGCCTTGAGGCGGGCCAGGGTCTCCTCGTCGGTGAGGGTTCGCCCGTTCACCTCATAAGAGAACCCACGGCCCCGCCGCACCCGGGTGATTCCCGGGGCCTCGGACGTGACGCGTCGCAATCTCGCCATCGCGTGGCTGGTATGCCCGCGCCGGGCCGGCGCAAACGCCTCCGAACGGGCGACATGGACGAGCGCCGCGCCTGCGTGCCGGCGCGGCGCTCGTCCACGCTCGTCCTCGGTGATCAGTCCTTGTCGAGCGTCTTCTTCACCGCATCCTTCGCCTGGTCGACGGCGTCCTTCGTCTTGCCCCAGGCCTTCTCGGCCGCGCCCTTGGCGCGGTCCTTCTTGCCCTCGGCCTCGAGGTCCTTGTCGCCGGTGACGTCGCCGACGGCCTCCTTCACGTCGCCCTTGGCCTCGTCCAACGTCCCTTCCATCCTGTCCTTCGTGCCGTCAGGCATGTGGCGCCCCCTTTCGTCCTCGACAGTGTTCCCGCGGCGGAACGGGCCGAAACGCTCGTCGGTCAGTCGCCGCCCTCCCGCGCGCGGCGCAGGAGCGGGATCGCGAACCACGCCCACGCCAGCAGCGCGAACGCGACGGCGCCGACGACGGCCGCCGTGCCGAGCCCGAACAGCAGATCGGCGGTCAGGACGACCGCCGCCGTCATCGCGATCGCGAGGAAGGCGATCCCCCCGATCGCGAACACGTTCGACGTCCGGAGCATCTGCTCCTTGTCGCCCTGGCGGAACCGGAGTCGGTGATACGCGGTCGGCGCCATGAACAGCGTGATCGCGATCGTCGTGGCGACGAACGTGACGAAGTAGACGGCCCGCTGCCCGTCGTTGAGGTCGGAGAAGCGGCTGCTGAACGGGACCGTGAGCAGGAACGCGAACAGGACCTGCACTCCCGGCAGGGCGACCCGAAGCTCGTTCAGGAGCTCGATCAGCTCGCGGTTGAGCCGCTCGGATGCGTCCTCGCCCGACGCTCCCTGTCCCCGCGGTGCCTGCTTCGCCGAATCGCCCACGGCACCCTTGTACCTCGAGCGAGCCTCCTCGAAACCCGCCCCGGTTTCCGCCGCAACGATCGCGGGTAGCGACGCCTCGAGCCGGACGAAGACGATGAGCCAGGAGGTGGGATTCCAGATGGCCGTTCTCGTGCGCCACGCGATGACCGAGCAACCGGCGTCCCTCAGCCCGGAGCGGACCGCGGCCGACGCGGCGGGCCTGATGATGCGGCACGACGTCGGGTCGATCCCCATCGTGGACGGCGACCGGATCGTCGGCATCGTCACCGATCGCGATCTCGTCGTACGTGTGATGGCGTCGCACCGGGACGCCGGCGCGATCTCGCTGGACGAGATCGCGACCCGCGACGTCTACACGGTCTCCCCCGACGTCGAGCTCCACGAGGCGCGGGACGCGATGGAGTCCCACCGCGTGCGCCGCCTGGCCGTCGTCAAGGACGGATCGCTCGTCGGGATGCTGTCGCTCGGCGACGTGGCCGTGGCGCTCGCATCCAAACGGATGGTCGGCGAGGCGCTGGAACGGATCTCGGATTCGCCCCGCACGCGCACGCGAAACGACGGCCCGGTCGTCGGGACGCCGGAGCGCGCGCGACCCGGCGGCGGACGTTCCGGTTTGACGGAATGACGACGAGGGTAGACGGGGGTCCGAGGACGCATCGGCGGCCTCTGGAGGTGGAACGATGACGCACCCGAGCTACGAGCACGAGCACGGCGAGCCCGACCGCGGGTCGCTCACCGGCTACGCCGCGATCAAGTACACGGCGATCGTGGTGATCGTGCTGGCGATCCTGGCCTTCCTGGCCTGGTACGTCATCCCGAAGTTCTGAGCGAAGGGAGGGAGTGATGCTTGGACTCATGCTTGCGGCCAACGGCGGCGCCACGCTGCTGTGGATCATCGCGGCGGTCCTCGTGATCGCCGGCATCGTGGTGCTCATCCGAGGCGGGATCCTCGCCGGGGTCGCGCTCATCATCGTGGGCCTGCTGGTCGGCCCCGGTGGGGTGAGCATCTTCAGCTGACGCAAACCTACGCTTCGTCCGGATCCGCCTCGCGGGGCTCGCCTCCGCGAGGCGGATTCGCGTCGACCGACTCGCGGAGCGTCCGGAGCGTCTGCGCGAGGATCCGGCTCACGTGCATCTGCGAGACCCCGATCTCCTCGGCGATCTCCGACTGCGTGAGGCCCCGGACGAACCGGAGATACAGGACACGCCGTTCCCGGGCGGGCAGCTCCCGGAGCGCGGGCTCGACCGTCGCCCAGCCCTCGAGGACCTCGAGCGAGGGATCGTCCTCGCCGAGCACGTCGACCGGCGCCACCCCGTCCTCGCCGGCCGGCGCGTCGAGGGACGTGGTCGAGTACGCCTGGACCGCCTCCATCGCGTCGAGGATCTCCTCGGGCGAGGCACCGCACCGGTTCGAGAGCTCCTCGACCGTGGGCGAGCGCCCGAGCTCCTGGGACAGCTCCGGCAGGACCTGGTTCACACGAAGGCCGACCTCCTGGAGCCGCCTCGGAACGCGGATCGCCCACCCCTTGTCCCGGAAATGCCGCTTCAGCTCCCCCACGATCGTCACCGCCGCATACGTCGAGAACTGCACGTCGCGCGACGGGTCGAACCGGTCGATGGCGTTCAGCAGGCCGACGCTCGCGACCTGAACGAGGTCCTCGAGCGGCTCCCCGCGGCGGTCGAACCGGCGGGCGAGATACTCGGCGAGCGGCAGGAACATCGACACCAGGTCCGCGCGAGCCGCCTCGTCGGGGAGCCGTTCGAACAGGGCCAGCTCCGCCCCGCGATCGGAGGAGGTCGCGGACGAGCCGGAACTCACGAGCCCTGGGGCGCCAGGTCCGCGGCGGGCGCGCGCTTGAGCATCCGGATCGCCGGACCGTTCGCGTCGCCCTCGATCGCGACCTCGTCGACGAGCGCCGTCAGGACCCGCCACGCGAAGGACTCTCGCTCACCGGCCGGCGGCCACACCGCATCGACGGCGCCCCTGGCCACGACCGCCTCGAGCCCGTCGGCGAGCGCGACGAGCCGCAGCGACAGGAGCGTCGAGCCTCCGAGAGCCAGCAGGCGGCCGGCGGCCTCGTCGACGGCCAGACGCAGGTCCTCGATCTGCTCGTACGACATCGACATCCGCGCGGCCACGGAGGCGGTCACGGCCCGCAGGACGTGAGCGAACTCCGCGCGGGACGGGACGCGGACGATGACGGCATCGCTGCCGGAGTGGGGCTGCACGGCGTCTCCCTATACTAAGAGGCCCGCCGCACGCGTCTCGCGCATCTTCCGATCGGCGACAGGGGGCCAGATGGACGTCGTGTCCGAGACCCGAACCCAGGGACCATGGACGATCGTCGCCCTCGAGGGCGAGCTCGACCTGCACACGTCGCCGGAGGTCCGCGACCACGTGCTCGGACTGATCCGCGACGGCGCCGACCGGGTGGCGCTCGAGATGTCGAAGGTGACGTTCATGGACTCGAGCACGCTCGGCGCGCTCATCACCTGCATGAAGCGCGCGAAGGAGCGCGGCGGCACGGTCGTCCTCGTCGGCGTCGAGGGCTCGCCGCTCAAGGTCCTGAACCTCACGGGCCTGGATCGCGTGTTCGAGGTCCTCGCCTCGACCGAGGATCTCCCGGACGACCGATGAGCCTCGACGCTGACGAGACGGACGAGCCGTCGGCGTCGATCCGGATCCCGCCCTCGAGCGCCTACCTGGCGACGGTCCGGGCGTTCGTCGGCGCGATCGGACGGCACTGCGCGTGCTCGGAGGAGGCGGTCGAGGACCTTCGCCTGGCCACGACCGAGGCCTGTGCGCAGGCGATCGAGGACGGGGTCGCGACCGACGGGATCGACGTGCGCGCCTGGGTCCTCGGCGACCGCCTCCGCATGGAGGTGGAGCCCGCGGGGGCGATCGGCTCGAGATCGACGGATCGCGACTCGGACGCACCGCCGGACGTCCGCCGGGCGCTCATCACCGCCCTCGATCCCGAGGCGACCTTCGCCGACGCCGGCGGGCATCTCGTCGTCCGGCTGTCGGTGCCTGCCGACGGTCGCTGAGCGGGCGCGGAGGATGGACGACCCGGCGCCCTCGCCCGATCTCGGGAGCCTGGAGGCCGAGCGGTCCGACCGCCTGCTCGCCGAGCGCGCCCTCGAGCGCGAGCAGGCCGCCCTGGCCGCGCTCGCGGCGGCCGGCGAGCGGCTGGAGTTCCTCGCCGATGCGAGCGCCATCCTGGCGATGAGCCTGGAGGTCGGGGAGACGCTCCAACATCTCGCGGACCTGACGGTCCCCCGGCTCGCCGACTGGTGCGCCGTCGACATGGTCGAGGACGACGGGGCGATCGAGCTCGTGGCCGTCGCGCGGGTCGACCCGTCGAGGCTCGACATCGTCCGCGAGAAGCGCCGTCATCCGGTGCAGCCGGATGCGCCGAGGGGTGTCGCGAACGTCGTGCGGACGGGGCGCTCGGAGCTGCTCGAGGAGATGCCGCCCGAGATCGAGGAGGTCGCGAAGCGGCGGCCGGACCTCGTCGGCCTCCTCGGCGACCTGCAGCCTCGCTCGGTCATGACCGTGCCGCTGGCTGCCGGCGGTCGCGTGCTCGGCGCGATGACGTTCGCCTTCGCCGACTCCGGGCGGCGGTACACGCGGGCCGATCTCACCCTGGCCGAGGACCTCGCCCGGCGGGCGGCGGTCGCGATCGAGAACGCGCGACTGTACGAGCTCGAGCGGGAGGCTCGCCGCGAAGGCGAGGAGGCCCGCCTCCGACTCCAGGTGCTGGCGGAGGCCGGGGCGGCGATGGCCGCCTCGCTCGAGGTGCGCCCCGCGCTGGCATCGCTGACGGGCGCCGCGGCCAGGAGGATCTGCGACTACAGCCTGGCCTACCTCCTGGGCCCCGAGGGCCGGATCGTCGACGCGGTCGGCGCGCATCGCGACCCCGCGCGGTTCGGCTCGGTCGAGCGCCTGGCGCTCGCCACGCTCCCCGACCTCGACAGCGAGGACGACCTCGTCGCGGGTGTGCTTCGGACGGGCGAGCCGATGCTCGTGCCCGACGTGACCCCGGAGCTGCGAGATCGCGTCATGGCGCCGGGCGAGCAACGAGCGCTCGCGCTCGAGCTGGGGTTCTCGTCGGTGATCGTCGCGCCGCTCCTCGCTCGTGGGCGCACCCTCGGAGCCCTCGCGCTCGTTCGCGCCGGCGACTCGCCCGCCTTCGACGAGGACGACCTGTCCTTCGCCACCGCGCTCGCGGCGCGAGGCGGCCTCGGCGTGGACAACGCGCGGCTGTACGCCGAGCGCGAGTACGTGGCCGACACGCTCCAGCGGAGCCTCCTGCCACCGGTGCTCCCGGAGGTGGCGGGCCTGGAGGTCGGCGCCCGCTACGTGCCCGCGTCGGAAGGGACGCAGGTGGGGGGCGACTTCTACGACGTCTTCGGCGCCGACGGGGACCACTGGATCGCCGTCATCGGCGACGTGGTCGGCAAGGGGGCCCAGGCGGCCGCGATGATGGGCCTGGCCCGATACACGATCCGGACCGCCGCGATCGCCGAGGGGCGCCCGAGCGCCATCCTCCAGACCCTGAACCGGGGGATCCTGAGCCAGACCGGAGAGCAACGATTCTGCACCGCCTGCTGTGTGCGCCTGCTCCGATCGGGGTACGGAGCCCGTATGACCGTGTCCGTGGGCGGCCACCCGCTCCCGCTGGTCCTGCACGAGGACGGCTCCATCGACGAGGTGGGGACACCCGGAACCGTGCTCGGCGTGTTCGAGGACGCCACGCTCGCCGACCAGGTCGTCGACCTGTCCCACGGCGACGCCCTGGTGACGTTCACCGACGGGGTGACCGACGAGCGTGACGGGGGCGAGGAGTTCGGCGAGTCCCGCCTGAACGAGGTCCTGTTCTCGCTCGCGGGCCGCTCCGCCCAGCAGATCGCGGACGGCGTGCTCGACGCGGTCCTCGGGTTCCGAACGGGCGAGCCCAAGGACGACATCGCGATCCTGGTCCTGAAGGTGGTTCCGTGAAGCTCGACCTCGCCTCGCGGTTCGCCGACGGCACGGCGACGCTGGAGCTGGGGGGCGAGCTCGATCTCAGCACGGTGCCGGAGGCCGAGAGCACGCTCCTCGAGCTCGAGCGGGAACCCCACCTCGAGACGATCGTGCTCGACCTGCGCAAGCTCGAGTTCATGGACTCGACGGGCCTTCGCTTCGTCCTGGCCGCGCACGCGCGCGCCACGGGAAGCGAGCACCGGTTCGTCGTGATCCGGGGAGGCGACACCGTGGACCGGGTCTTCCGGCTCACCCTGCTCGACGAGCGGCTCGAGTTCGCGGACTCGCCCCGAGACCTGTTCGGAGACGGCGCCGATGCTTGAGTTCGAGCGGGTGCTCCCCGCGGTCCCCGACTCGATCCCGGTGGCACGCCATCTCGTCGACAGCCTGCGCGGCACGATCGACGACGCCGTGCTCGAAGACCTCAGGCTCCTCGTGAGCGAGATCGTCACGAACAGCATCCGCCACGGGCCCGGGAGCCAGGTCGTGGACCTGCGCGTCTCGGTCGACGAGGCGAGGGTCCGCGTCGAGGTCGAGGATCGCGGGCGCGGGTTCGATCCGAGGCCGCGGGAGACGATCTCCGGTGATGCGGGATGGGGCCTCGTCCTCGTCGACCGGCTGGCCGATCGCTGGGGCGTCGAGGTGGGGGCCACGACGATCGTCTGGTTCGAGATCGACCGGCGCGGCCCTCGCCCCGTCGTCAGCGCCTAGGTCGCGCCCTCAGCCCTCCGCGGGTGGTGGCGCCGGCGGCGGTGGAGGTGGCGGAGGCGGCTCGCTTCCGCCAGGCGGCGCGGCCGGTCCCTCCGGCCCCGAGGTCGGCGCGGTGGGCGCGCCTGCCGCGGGAGTCGTGGTCGCGGGAGCGCCCGCCATCGCCTCGGCAGCCGGCTCGGGCCCGCCCGAGCGCGAGCGGTTCCGCAAGACGAGGAACAGCACGATCAGCGCGCCGATGACGACCGCGCCGATGATCAGGATGAGCATGAGGTTCGAGCCGCCGTCGTCGCCGCCCACGGCCCCGCCGGCCGGCTCGTCGCCGTCGTCGATCGCGCTGCCCGTCGCCGAGATCTCGACGCGCTCGCCGAACTCGGGCGCGTACGTCACGGTGTTGCCGTCGATCTCCCCGTTCGCCTCGATGACGTCGCCCGGGAAGCTGATCGCGATCTGGATGTCCGCGCTCTCGAGCAGGTCCTGGCCGGTCGAGCCGATCGGCGCGGTGGCGCCGCCGGCGAGGTCGAGCACGCCCTCCACCACGAACTGATCGCCCTGGCGGGTGATGCTGAGGGCCTCGGCGCTCTGCTCCTGGCTGAACTGCGCGATCGGCACGCTGTCGAACGTGAATTGCTGCCCCGCGAACTCGCCGTCGTCGAACGGTTCGACCGTCACGCCCGGCGCGTCGCTCGGGAACGGCGAGTCGCTCCCGAGCAGGTCCTCGACGGACTGGCCGGTCAGCTCCAGCAGCTCCTTCTGGATCCCGAGCTGGACCGTGCCGCTCACGGTGTCGTCCGACTGGATCTGCAGGTTCATGTTGAGCTTGATGCACCCGGTGAGCAGCAGCCCGATCGCCACGACCCCACCGATCCGCATGGCGGTGCCAAACCGTCGCCGCATCCTCTTCCCCCTCGTGGTCATGGCCGTCGCGCGTCGCGCGCCGAGCAACCGGAGCAGCCTACCGTCTCCGACGCCGATCCCGGTGGAACCGAGCCGCTCAGTCCGCGAGCGCCCGGACGACGTCGTCCTCGAGCGCCGTCAGGTAGGCATAGAGGGCGTAGGCGCGCTCGTCCTTCTGATCGCCCGCGTAGTCGCGGGCGGTGCTCTCCTCGGTGACCGCGAGCCGGACGCCGATGACCAGGCGCAGGTCGTTCATCGCCCCGAGCCATCCCACGAGCTCGTCCTCGCTCAGGCGCTCGGATCCGGCGGTGCGCTCCAGGGTCTCGATCGCGGCCATCCGTTGCGCGACGAGATCCTCGCGCACGACCGCGTCGAACTCCGCCGACGCGCCCTCGTCGTCCATGAACGCGCGAGGGAACAGCCGCCGCATCGCGGGGTCGTCGGCATCGCCCGTGCCGATCACGCTCCGCAGGATCGCGGGGAGCGAGCGAAGGATCTCGCGTTCGGCGGGCTCGAGCGAGATCGCGAACCCGCCACGACGGTCTTTTCGGACCCGTCGCGGCACCGGTCAGCGGTCCCGCTGCAGCGTCGCCCACAGCCCGTGAGCGTGCAGGCGGGCCACGTCGAACTCGCACTTCTCGCGCGGCCCCTCCGACACGACGGCCCGGCCCTTGTGGTGGACGTCGAGCATGAGCTTCGAGGCCTTCTCGCGGCTGTATCCGAACAGCTTCTGGAACACGTACACGACGTAGGACATGAGGTTGATCGGGTCGTTCCACACGATGACGATCCAGGGAAGATCGGGAACGACGTCCTCGTCGCCCGCGGGGCGGTCGACCTCGACCGGGGCGGTCTGCGCCATCGTGACCAGCGTACGCCCCGCGGCAACGGCGTGGCGGGCGCGGGCGAGACCGACCGGCGATCCGATCAGGCGGCGACGCGCGGCGCGGGCACCCGGGGCGCGGGCCTGGGCCGCTCGAAGCGCCCGACGAGCGCGACGATGCCCGCGAGCACGAGCGTCGAGAGCCCGATGAAGACCGGCCGCAGCAGCCACCAGCCGGCCGTGCTGTCCTGCTCGTGACCGATCCCGAGCGGCCACAGCGCGAGCAGGACGACGAAGTACGCCGTCATGTGCCACAGGAACAGCGTCATGATCACGCTGTTGAGCAGGATCGTGACCTTCCACGGCCTCGCCCGCTCCAGCCACCGGGACAGTCGGCCCCGCAGCAGCATGACCGCACCGATCGTCCAGATGTCGGCGAGCAGGAAGCACACGGTCGGCGGGTAGGCGTTCGACACCGCTTCGACGTCGGTGCCGAGCAGGCTCTTCGGGTAGTGGCCGATCCCGGGGAACCAGTCGAACCGCGCCTGCCCGAACGGCTCGAAGACCCACGGGTTCGTCAGCAGGACGAGGCCGCCGAGCCCGACGGCCACCATCGCCCAGAACGCCCGCCTCGGCAGACGGGACAGCGTTCCGTCCGCGTAGAAGTGCCCGAGCTGGTGCGGGAGCAGCAGGACGAACGCGACGTTGAGGTACCGGAGCAGGTGCAGGTCGGCGCCGAACCCGACGAGGTCGACGAGGACCGCGCCCGCCACCATGACGGCCGGCACCCACCACCGGAACCGGTGATGGAGCGCGATCGTGAGCGGCGCGATGCACACGACGACGAGGTAGAAGCCGAGGAACCACAGCGGCCCGAACGGGAGCGTGGCGGCCGGCGGGTACATCCCCCGGAGCAGCCGGGTCTCGCCCACGAGCTCGGGACCGGTCGCCCGTCCGACGTCGAGCAGGTGCAGCGCTACCTGCACCACGAGCCAGAACCCGAGGAAGACGAGCGACGGACGCAGGAGTCGTTCCACTCGCCCGCGAACGAAGGCTCCCGTCGTCTTGCCCTTGCGCCGGTCGGACTCGTACGTGACGTAGTTCGAGAACCCGCCGACGAAGAAGAAGACCGGCATGACCTCGAACAGCCAGGTCATGAGCCACAGCCAGGAGGTGACGCCGACCGCGCTCGTCGTCGTGTAGACGCCCGCGTCGAGGTGGTTGATCGAGATGAACCAGTGGCCGAACACCACCGCGACGATCGAGGCGGCCCGAAGGAAGTCGACGTAGCGATCGCGCGTGGCCGGCGTGGCCCGCGCCAGATCGTCGATGCGGCCACCCACTCCGCCGGGACCGTACACCCCTCTGCCATCATGGGCCGGCATGTCCACCGCCGACGGCTACCGATCCCCGCTCGCCCCCGACGCGAACGCCGGCCTCGTGGCCCTCGTCACCGGCGGCGGCACCGGGCTCGGCCGCGCGATCGCGCGCGAGCTCGCCCACACCGGAGCGAGCCTCGCGATCGCGGGGCGGCGGCCCGAGCCGCTCGAGGAGGTCCGCGCCGAGCTCGAGGACGGCGGAACCCCGTGCCTGGCCGTTCCCGCCGACGTCCGGGAGCCCGAGCAGGTGGGCGCCCTCGTCGACGCCGTCCTCGAACGCTTCGGCCGCATCGACGTCCTCGTGAACAACGCGGGCGGCCAGTTCGCCGCGACGCCCGAGCACATCTCCGCCAAGGGGTGGCGGGCCGTCCACCGGCTGAACGTGGACGCGGTGTGGGACCTCACCCGGACGGTCGCCGAGCGATCGATGATCCCCTCGGGCCGCGGGCTCGTCGTGTTCATCGGCTTCAGCCCGCGCCGGGGCATCCCGTTCATGATCCACTCGTCGGCGGCGCGAGCGGCCCTCGAGAACCTCGCGGGCGGCATCGCGATCGAGTGGAGCCGGTACGGGATCCGCGCGGTGTGCGTCGCCACCGGCGGCATCGACACCGAGGCCTTCCGCGCCTACGGCGACGCGTGGGTGGAGGAGGCGACGCGCACGGCACCGCTCGGCCGGGTCGCCTCGCCCGAGGAGGTCGCGAGCGTGGTCGCGTTCCTGGCCACCTCGGGCGGCGCGTACATCACCGGCACGACGATCGTCGTCGACGGCGGCAGCGACGCGTGGGGCCTCGGGTTCCCTCCTCCGCGCCCGGTGCAGCGCGACTAGAACACGACGACCGAGCGGGCCTCCTCGCCGGTCTCGAAGCGCGCGAGCGCGTCGTGGAGCTCGTCGAGCGTGATCGTGCGCGCGACCATCGGCTCGAGCCGGAGCTCCCCCGCTCGGAGCAGATTCGCGAGTCGGGGGAAGTCCCGAGGGGGCACGACGCTCCCGTACCAGGAGCCCGTCACGGTCCGCTCCTGCACGGTCGTCGTGAGCGCGTCGAGCGAGGCGCGCGCATCCGGGCGGGCCATCCCGACGAGCACGGTGGTCCCGCCCGGGGCCACGGCCCCCATCGCCTGCTCGATCGTCTCGGGCCGGCCGAGGCACTCGAAGGCGTGGTCGAACCCGCCGGGGATCTCCTCGGTCCCGGCGAGCACGACATCGGTCGCGCCGAGCTCACGGGCGAGCTCGAGCTTGGAGGCGACGACGTCGACCGCGACGATCGATCCCGCTCCCGCGATCCGGGCGCCCTGGACGGCCGACAGCCCCACGCCCCCGCACCCGATGACGAGCACCGAGTCGCCGGCCCGCACCTTCGCGGTGTTCACGACGGCCCCGACGCCGGTCATGACGGCGCACCCCAGGAGCGCGACCTGCTCGAGCGGCAGGGCGCGATCGACCGGGAACACGGTCGATGCCGGGACCACGATGCGCTCGGCGAACGAGGACGGCACGTTGTGGCGGATGCGCGTCGGCCGGTCCGGATCCCCCACCCAGAAGCGCGTCGTTCCGTCGGAGAGATACCCGGCGTCGAACGCCCCGAGGCGCTCGCACAGGACCGGGCGCCCGGAGACGCACCGGCGACACGAGCCGCAGTACGGGAGCCACGAGCAGACCACGTGGTCGCCGGGCGAGACGCCGACGACGCCCTCCCCCACCGACTCGACGACGCCGGCGCCCTCGTGACCGAGGACGAACGGCATCGGGTGCCGATGGATGCCACGCAGCTCGTGGAAGTCGGACCGGCACACGCCGGACGCGGCCATCCGGAGCTCGACCTCGCCCGGCTGAGGGGGATCGAGCTCGACCTCGTCCAGGCGAAGGTCGTCGACGTCCCAGAGCACCGCCGCGCGCATCGGGCGAGTATGACGCGGACGCGGGACCGTCCCCAACCGTCGCTAGCCTGATCGCGTGAGCGCTCGCCACGTCCTCCACGTCGACCTGGACGAGTTCATCGCCGCGGTCGAGGTCCTCCGGCGCCCCGAGCTCCGCGGCCTGCCGGTCGTCGTCGGGGGCGACGGCGACCCGACGAAGCGCGGCGTCGTCTCGACCGCCAACTACGAGGCGCGGCGGTTCGGCATCCGGAGCGCGATGCCCCTTCGGACGGCCGCCAGGCGCAACCCCGAGGCGGTGTTCCTGCCGGTCGACGCGGACGCGTACCTGGCCGCCTCGCGCGAGGTCATGGACGTGCTCCGCTCGTTCGGCTTCCCGGTCGAGGTGCTCGGCTGGGACGAGGCGTTCGTGGCCGTGGAGTCCGACGCGCCCGAGGAGCTCGCCCGGCGGATCCAGCGTCGCGTGCTCGAACGCACGCGGCTGTGGTGCACGGTGGGCATCGGCGACAACCGGCTCCAGGCCAAGCTCGCGACCGGCTTCGGCAAACCCCGTGGCGTGTTCGGGATCGACGCGGGGAGCTGGCCCGAGCTCATGCACGGCCTCCCGACCTCGGAGCTGTGGGGCATCGGCACGAAGACCGCCGCCAAGCTCGCCGAGCTCGGGATCCGCACGATCGGCGAGCTCGCCGCCGCCGACGAGGACGCGCTCGCCGAGCGGTTCGGCCCGTCCACCGGACCGTGGCTCGCGAGGCTCGGCCGCGGCGAGGGCTCCGCACGCGTCCACACCGAGCGCAGGGTCGCCCGCGGCCACGGTCGCGAGCGCACGTTCCAGCGCGACCTCACCTCGCCCGGCGAGATCCGGCACGCCGTGGAGCGTCTCGCGGCGGAGGTGAGCGACGACATCGGTCGCGACGGCCGGCAGGCCGTGCGGGTGGTCGTGAAGGTGCGGTTCGCGCCCTTCTTCACCTCGACCCACGGCGTCACGCTGCCCGAGCCGAGCGCCGATCCGGCCGAGGTCGGCGCCGCCGCCGCCCGCGCGCTCGCCCGGTTCGAGCTCGACCGGCCGGTGCGGCTGCTCGGCGTGCGGGCCGAGCTGGCGCCGCCCGTGGTAGACAACGGCCCGTGAGCCTCCAGTACCACCTCAAGCTGGCCGAGGGCGACGTCGCGCCCTACGTCCTGCTGCCGGGCGACCCCGGGCGGGTCCCCCTCGTCGCGAGCCTGTGGGACGAATCCCGGGAGGTCGCGAGCAACCGCGAGTACGTGACGTTCACCGGCATGTACCGCGGCGTGCCGATCTCGTGCACCTCGACCGGGATCGGGTGCCCGTCGACCGCCATCGCGATGGAGGAGCTCGCGCGCGTGGGCGCCACGACGTTCGTCCGGATCGGGACCTGCGGCACGTTCCAGGACCACGTCGCGAACGGCGACATCGCGATCTTCGACTCGGCCGCCCGCTACGACGGCGCCTCGCGCCTGTACGCGCCGATCGAGTTCCCGGCCGTGGCGAGCCACGAGGTCGTCGATGCCGCGATCGCCGCGGGTCGCGAGCTCGGCTACCGGGCCCACGTCGGGACCACGCGGACGGCCGACTCCTTCTACGCGATGCATCCGCGGCCGGGGTCGAGCTTCGGCGGCTACTGGCAGTCGAGCTGGCGCGAGCACTTCGAGGACCTGAAGCGCCTGAACATCGTCGCCGCCGAGATGGAGGCGAGCGTGATCTTCGTGCTCGCGCGCGTGTGGGGCCTGCGGGCCGGTGGCGTCGCCGTCGTGCTCGACAACGTCCTGAAGGTCTCGGGCGAGGAGGGCACGTTCGACCCGCAGGATCAGTTCGACCACGGGGGCGACGAGATCGAGCGGCTCGCGCGGATGGGCTCGGAGACCGTGCGGATCCTGGCCGAGCGCGACGCGGTGACTCCAGCAGCCCCGGCGTCGGCGTGAGCCTCCAGTACCACGTCAAGCTCGCCGAGGGCGACGTCGCGCCCTCGGTCCTGCTCCCCGGCGATCCCGGCCGGGTCGCCGTCATCGCGAGCGCGTGGGACGAGGCCCGCGAGGTCGCCTCGAACCGCGAGTACGTCACGTACACGGGGACGTATCGCGGCACGCCGATCTCGTGCACCTCGACCGGGATCGGGGCGCCCTCGACGGCGATCGCCATCGAGGAGCTCGCGCGGATCGGGGCGCGGACGTTCCTGCGGATCGGGACCTGCGGCGCGATGCAGCCCGAGGTGCGGGTCGGCGACGCCGCGATCTTCGACTCCGCCGTCCGGGCCGACGGCGCCTCGGCCCTGTACGCGCCGATCGAGTTCCCTGCGGTCGCGCACCACGAGGTGCTCGAGGCCGCGATCGCCGCCGCCTCCGACCTCGGCCTGCGCCATCACGTCGGGACGACGTTCTCGACGGACCTGTTCTACGTGCCCGCCCCGGGGTTCGCGTTCGGCGGCTTCGAGCAGTCGGCGTGGCGAGAGCGCTTCGAGGACATCGAGCGCACCCGCGTGCTCACGGCCGAGATGGAGACCGGCGCGCTCCTGGTCCTGGCCCGGATCTGGGGCCTGCGCGCCGGCGCCATCGCCCTCGTGAGCGACGACGCGACCGAGACGTCGGCGTCGGGCGAGTGGGATCCGCAGGCGTCGTTCCACGTCGAGCGGGAATCGCTCCTGCGGCTGGCGCGGCTCGGATGCGAGACGGTCAGGATCCTCGGCGAGCTCGATCGCGAACGCGCGGGCGAATGAGGCACGCGTGGGCGGAACGGGTGGACGCGCCCGCTACGGGCCGCTGGGGAAGCCGCTGCTCCCCTCGTCGATCATGCCGACGACGGCGATCCCGAACGCGGTGATCGCCAGGACGGTCACGATCACGACGAGGGTCAGGATGAGCCCGTACTCGGCCGCCACCGCGCCGAGCTCGCACCGGCCCCAGGCGACGATCCGCCCGACCTGCTCTCGGATCCGTTCCATGAGCCACACGGTAGGACGAACATCCCGCAGCGGAAATCGCCCTTCCAGGGGTTCTGCAACGACGGCGCGGGGGAGCGTCAGAGGGTGGTGCCGAACGGGGGACCCGGGACGAAAGGCCGAGATCGTCATCGGTCAGAAGTTCAGCAGCCTCGTCCGTTGGACCGACTGGACGGCGATCCGCCGGAAGGTGGCCTCGAGGTCGGTGCCGCGCGACTCGCAGAAGTAGAAGTCGCCGTCGTTGTTCTCGGTCGTCGGCAGCGTGGTGTCGCATCCGCCGGGGAAGTTGTCGTCGGACGCGACCCCGGGCTGCTCCTCGCTCGCCATCGCCGACAGGAACGTGGTCGCGAAGTCCCCGCCCGAGGGCGGGGGCCCGAACGGGCTGCCCGCCGTGTCGAACCCGCACCGGGCGCCGGCGGCCCCGTAGGCGAGGGTGAAGATGAGGATGTTGCGGGTCGTCTTCGCCGTGGTCGCCCGCGTGTTCGCGTACTGGCAGGGCTGGCTGTTCCGAGGCTGGTTCGCCTCACCGTCGGCGAAGTAGACGATGACGTCCGGCACGTCCGCTCGCGAGGCCGCGAGCATGTTCGAGGCCGCCTGGAGCGGGTCCCCGTGGTTCGTGTGCCCGGCCCCCGCCGGAACGGTGCTCGTCACGTTCGCGCGCTGGAGGCAGAGCACCGTGCTCACGAGCTCGTTGCTCGTGTTCAGCGTCTTGTCCGCGTTCTGGTACCCGGCCATGATGTCGACGAGCTTCCACCGGTCGCCCGCGGCGTTCGGGTTGTTCGGGTAGACCTGATCGGGCTGGGTGACGCACTTGTTCACGGTCGGGGTCGTCCGGTGGTACGGGAGGCCGACGAGCCCGATCTGCACGTCCGCCGGGTCGTAGAACTCCAGGATCGAGTCGGAGGCGGGTGTCGTGTTCGCGATCGCGTCCTTCAGGTTCTGGACGTCGGCCACGGTCATCGAGGTCGACCGGTCGACGACGAGGACGACGTCGAGCGGCGAGGAGGCCTGCCCGCAGAAGCCCTTGCACGCGGCCGCGCGGACCGCGCCGGTCGACCCCTGGTCGAACCCCAGGACCGGCGCGAAGAAGTAGTCCACCGAGCTGATGGCGACGAGCTTGATCGTGTTGCACAGGTCGCCGCCGAACGGGTTGCACACGTGGTACGCGCGACCCGACTGGCTCGTCCAGCCGCCGGTCCACGTGCCGGACGTGCTCGGCCCGCACGCGAACAGGAGGTCCGGGCTGTCGGCCCCGCCGTTGTTGTTCGGGTCGGAGACCACGCAGCCGAACTCGATCGTGAGGCCCGCGGCCGCGAGCGACGGAGCGTTCGCGACGGCGATCGCCCTGGCGGAGTCACGCGCGATGGTCCCCGCCGTGGCGCCCTGCACCGGCATGTACCCGGCTCCCGCGAGCGATCCGAGGTCGACCGCCGCCTGGAGGATGTGGCGCTCGTGGCGGAGCCGGGCGATGTCGAACATGATCGCCGCCGACCCGAGCAGGACGATCAGCAGGAGCGCGACGAAGACCGCGACGACGCCGCGCTCGTCATCGAGCCGCTTGCGCAGGCGGAGGATGCTCACAGGCCCTCGAACCGCGCCTCGGAGACCGAGGTCATGGCCATGTCGGGGCCGAGCCCGACGAAGCCGGGCAGCGGGGTGATGTAGTCGTAGGCGTAGTCGACCTGGACGCGGACGATGTCGCCCTCGTCCCAGTCCTGACCCGGGGCGCAGGTGCCGAACGACGC
Organism: Actinomycetota bacterium; assembly: GCA_036555645.1. GTDB lineage: Bacteria > Actinomycetota > UBA4738 > UBA4738 > HRBIN12 > DASSJM01. Next base: position 5,996 of record DATBLA010000076.1, on the reverse strand, counting down.
GCCGTCGAACTTGCGGCACGTGATCGTGACGGACAGGTTGGCCTGGTCGAGGAAGCCCGAGGAGCCGCGCACGCGGTCCTCGATGAGGACGATGTTCGGCTCCACGGCGGCCAGGCGCGCGCCCTCACGGGCGCCGTTCTGCGTCGAGTCCCACGCGTGGTACCCGAACCCGAACTCGATGATGCCCAGGACGAGCATGAGCAGGAGCGGAAGGATCAGGGCGAACTCGACGGCCACCGCCCCGTGCTGGCCGTCGTCGGGCCGGGCGTTCGGTGCGGCGGTGCGCAGGTGTCGGCGTCGGTCTGTGATCACTGCTCAACCTCCCTGGTAGAAGGTAGGGAGCAGGACCCGCCGGGGCCATACTGCGTCGGGACAGAAAAGGGTGCCGTGTTGGCCTCAACCGTTCGACCTAGGACCTTCGGACATGGCCGCTGACCAGGGAGAACGCGTCCTCGACGGTGTCGGCCACTCTCGGATCGGGCTCGGCTGCATGCCGATGAGCTGGGGCTACTTCGGCGATCCGTCCGAGCACACGGAGGAGCGCTCGCGAGCCGTGTTCGATCGCGCGCTCGAGCTCGGGATCGCGCACTTCGACACCGCGGACGTCTACGGCCCGTTCACGAACGAGGAGCTCGTCGGCCGCATGCTCGAGGGCCGCCGCGACGGCCTCGTCCTCGCCACGAAGGTGGGCATGCGGGTCGGGCCCAACGGCGGCTACCCGCTCGACCGCGACGCCAGACCCGAGCGGATCCTGCGCGAGGTCGAGGGCTCGCTCGGCCGGCTGCGGACCGACGTCATCGACCTGTACTACCTCCATCGCATCGATCCCGCGGTCCCGTTCGAGGAGCAGTGGGGCACCCTCGCCTCGCTCGTGCAGGCCGGCAAGGTCCGCGCGATCGGCCTGTCCGAGGTCGGCGTCGACGAGCTGGACCGGGCGAGCGCGATCCACCCGGTCGCGGCCGTGCAGTCGGAGCTCTCGCTGTGGTCGCGCGACGCGCTCGAGGAGGTCGTGCCCTGGTGCGCCGATCACGGTGCGGCGTTCGTGCCGTTCTCGCCGCTCGGGCGCGGATACCTCGCGGGCGGCCTGACGACGGCCGAGTACCGCGAGCGCGACTTCCGCGCGCAGAACCCGAGGTTCACCCAGGAGGCACTCGACGCCAACGCCGGGATCGTGGAGGCGGTCCGGCGCGTCGCCGACCGCCTCGACGCGACGCCGGCCCAGGTGGCGCTCGCCTGGGTCCTGGCTCAGGGCGAGCACGTCCTGCCGATCCCGGGAACGAAGCGAGCGGCGTACGTGCAGGAGAACGTCCAGGCCGGATGGCTCGAGCTCTCGGCCGGCGACCTCGCCGACCTGGACGCGCTCCCCGAGGCCTTCGGCGCCCGGTACTGAACCGCCGAACGGGTTCCGCCGCAAAGCGTTTGACACGTTCTCGAGGGCGAGGCTACGTTCCGCTCGAGAGGGGGGTTCCCCGACGACGACACGATTCACCCCGCGTGTCGCAGCGACGTCTCCCGACCGGGACGCGCCGCTCCCCGACCAACTACATCACCTGCGGTACGTGATCCCTTGCATCCGACAACGTGCACGCCCGACAGCCGGTGTTGTCAACTGGTGACGACAGGGGGAGGAATCGCATGAAGCATCCGCGGCGTGGCCGCACCGTAGTCCTGGTCGTAACCATGGTCGCGTTGGGACTGCCGCTCGCAGCGGCGGCGACCAACGCGGCCGAGTCATCCGGCGCGCGCGGCGAGTCCCGGCGCGCCGTGACCGCCCGCACGAGCCTGCAGGCCGTCCAGCGGCTGCGGGCGCAGGCGTCCGGAGACGTCTACGTCTCCATTCGCAAGAGCACCGGCGTGGCCGGGTTCATCCGCGTCGGACGGCGCGGCGACCTGATGCCGGACAGCACGGCCCAGACGGCCGTGGGCAAGGCCGACGCGTACGTGTCGGCGTTCGGCGCCACGTTCGGCATCCGTGACGCGTCCCAGCTGCAGCTGCGCTCGCGGACGGTCGACCGGTACGGCCGCACCCACCTCACGTACGGGCAGGTCTACCGGGGCGTTCCGGTGTTCGCCGGGACGCTGAAGGTCCACCTCGACGCGCGAAACCGCCTCACCGCCGTGAACGGCGTGTTCGTTCCCGACGTGAACATCTCGACGGCGGCACGCCTCAGCGCGACGCAGGCGGCGCAGCGCGCGATCGCCGAGGTGGCGGCCGACCCGCCCGAGGGCGCGAACGTGGCGGCGAGCGACCTGAGCGCCGCCTCCACGCGCCTCATCGTGTACCGGATGGGCCTCATCCGTGACGTCCCGGGCGTGAACCATCTCGCCTACGAGGTGGAGGTCACCGACGGGCACTCGGTACGCGACATCGTCTTCGTCCACGCGAACGCCGGCAAGATCCTCAACCGGTACTCGACCGTGGACAACGCCCTGTTCCGGGTCCTGTACGAGGAGTCGGCGAACACGACGCCGATCTGGGAGGAAGGCGACGCCTTCCCCGGAGCCTTGAACGAGGACCAGCAGAACATCGTCAACTTCAGCGGTCAGTCCTACTACCACTTCCTGAACGCGTTCGGCATGGATTCCTACGACGGCCTCGGGTCCCAGATGCGCTCGGTGAACAACGACCCGACGATCGCGTGTCCGAACGCGAACTGGAACGGCGCGACGACGAACTACTGCAATGGCGTCACGTCCGACGACGTCGTGGCGCACGAGTGGGGCCACGCGTACACGCAGTTCACGCACAACCTCATCTACCAGTGGCAGTCCGGGGCCCTGAACGAGTCGTACTCGGACATCTGGGGCGAGACGGTCGACGTGATCAACGGTGAGGGCACCGACACGCCGAACCCGCTGCGCCCCGAGGGCGGGTGCACCTCGCACTCGCTGCTGCGGAACTACGTGATCATCAACTCGCCCGGGTCGCTCGCCGGATTCTGCAACGCCGGCGCGGCCGCGTTCGGGCCGGCGCTCGACGAGACCGGCGTGACCGGCGACGTCGTCCTGGCCGACGACGGCGTGGCCCCGACGACGAACGCGTGCGAGCCGATCGTGAACGGCGCAGAGATCGCGGGCAACATCGCGCTCGTCGATCGCGGCGTGTGCGGCTTCACGGTCAAGGTGAAGAACGCGCAGGACGCCGGCGCGATCGCGGTCCTCGTCGCGGACAACGTGTGGGGCCCGCCCGATCCGCTGGGCGGCGTGGACCCGACGATCACGATCCCGTCGGTCCGTATCGCGCTCCAGAACGGGAACGAGATCAAGGCCGAGCTCCCCGGCGTGAACGTCACGATGCGCCTGGGGCTGCCCTCGCCCGAGGACAACGTCCGGTGGCTCCTGAGCGAGGACTCGACGGCGTTCGGCGGGGCGATCCGCGACATGTGGAACCCGCGGTGCGTGAACGACCCCGGGCGGGTCACCGACGCCGAGTACTTCTGCTCGACCCTCGACCAGGGCGGCGTGCACACGAACTCCGGGGTTCCGAACCACGGGTTCGCGCTGCTCGTCGACGGCGGGACGTACAACGGCCACACGATCGAGCCGATCGGGCTCGTGAAGGCGGCGCACCTGTACTTCCAGGCCCAGACCGTCTACCAGGTCGAGACGACCGACTTCCCCGACCACGCCGATGCCCTCGAGGCCTCGTGCACGGACCTGCTCGGGATCGATCTCGAGGGGCTCAGCACGAGTTCCACGCCGGCCGGCCCGTCGGGCGAGGCGATCACGGCGGCCGACTGCGCGCAGGTCTCGAGCATGATCGCGGCGGTCGAGCTTCGGACCGACCCGTCCGATCAGTGCCAGTTCGCCCCGGTCCTCGAGCCGGGTGAGGCGCCGTCGTGCGGCGAGGGCGATGCGACCGTCACCTTCTACGAGGAGGACTTCGAGGACGGCCTGGACGGCTGGACGCTCTCGAACGAGGGCGTGTTCACCGGGTGGCCCGGGTTGGACTGGGTGCAGTCGACCACGTTGCCCGGGGGGCGCGCCGGGGCGGCCGCCTTCGGGGCGGACCCCGACGCGGGCAACTGCGACCTGAACGGCGGCGACATCTCGGGCGTCATGCGGATGGAGAGCCCCGACATCGTCGTCCCGGACTCCTCGGGCGCACTGCGACTGACGTTCGACCACTACATCGCCACGGAGCTCAACTTCGACGGCGGCAACGTGAAGATCAGCATCAACGGCGGGCCGTTCACCCACGTGCCCGCCGACGCGTTCACGTTCAACGCGTACAACGCGACGCTCCAGCCGACGAACCCGCTCGAGGGCGAGGACGGCTTCAGCGGCACCGACGGCGGCGTGTCCGGCGGCAGCTGGGGCGAGTCGCAGGTCGACCTGTCCGCGCTCGGGGTGGCCTCGGGCGACACGGTCCGCCTGCGGTTCGACATGGGCATGGACGGCTGCACGGGCATCGACGGCTGGTACGTCGACGACGTGACGCTCACGCAGTGCGTGCTCAGCACGGCGCCCGAGGTCGACGTCGTGGCCGGCGGCACCACGGGCTCGGACACGGTGGCGACGATGAACCTGTCGGTCGCCGACGCGGAGAGCGACGCCTCCGAGCTCACGCTGTCCGCGTCCTCGTCGGCGAACAACCTCGTGTCGACGAACGGCATCTCGTTCGGTGGATCGGGCTCGGATCGGACCGTGACGATCACCGCGAACGCGAAGCGGAGCGGCACCGCGGTCGTCACGGTGACCGTGACCGATCCGGAGGGCAACACCGGCTCGGTCGACATCACGGTCCACGTCGGCACGAACAAGAAGGACTCGCTGAACGGCGGGTCCGGCCCAGATCTCGTGTTCGGGCGGGACGGGAACGACCGGATCGACACCGGAGGTGACGAGGACCTCGTCTCGGCCGGCAAGGGCGGCGACCAGGTCGCCGGCGCCGACGGCGACGACACGCTCGGCGGCGGTCCGGGCAACGACGTCCTCACCGGTGGTGCCGGAGCCGACCACTTCGACGGCGGCCCGGGCAACGACTCGGTCACCGACTTCAACGCCGGGGAGGGGGACACGAGCACGAACGTCCCCTGATCGGGACGAACGCAGGCACGCAGGAGGCGCCGGCCGCAGGCCGGCGCCTCCTCGGCGTCTAGGCCCGGTCGCCGACCGCGACCCGATAGGTGGGCGCGGGCTCGGCGGTGGCGCTCCGGCACGTGAGGACCGCCGGATCGGTTCGCTCGACGCGGACCCGGACCTGCACGCGTTCGGAACCGGCGCGAAGCACGGCCACGACCTCGCGACCCGCGTGGGCGAACGATTCCACCGCGACGTCGTCGACGCCGCTCAGGCCGGTCTGGCGCCGAAGCTCGATCTCCGCGGCCTGGACCGGCATCGGGTGGCACGAGCGCCCACGGAGGTGCTCGAGCGAGATCCGGCCCTCGAGGTAGTCGCGCGCGACCCGCTCGCCGTCATCCGGCTCGACCCGCCCGAAGTACAGGCCGTGCGGGAACGCCACGACGTTGCCGGCGAACCGGTCCCCGCCGATGTGGCTGCACTCCCACGTGGCGTCGGGGAACGCGCCGGCGATCGCCCGCGCGAGCGGGCGTCCGCGCTCGGCGCAGCACCGGTCGTGGCGTCCGTGCGTGCACACGAGGAACACCGGATCCGCGCGAGGCTCCAGACCCGGACGCTCGCCCCGGCCGAGCCCCTCGAGGTCGAGCGCGAGCGCGTCCTCGATCCGATCCAGTCGCGCGCCCTCGATCCACGGCGGCTCGGGCCCCGACCGGATCGCGAGACACGTCGTCGTCGAGTCCGAAGGACCGCTGACCCGCCGGATGAGCAGCGGTCGAACCCTGGCCGCCGCGCACCGAGCCGCCAGCTCCGGCCCGAACCCCGCCGGCAGCCGGGCGTCGGCGAACGCGTCGGTCCCCCACGGCCCAGGGTGCTCGAGCAGCAGCCACGACCGCACGACCGAGGCGGTCCCGTCGATCGGCTCGCCGCGCTCGGCGCTCGTATCCGAGCACCGGAAGGGATCGCTCGACACCGCG
>DATBLA010000075.1:0-3513 GCA_036555645.1 Actinomycetota bacterium | reverse complement strand
ATCGAGCCCTCGAGGCAGAACAGGACCTTGTGGTACGCGTGCGAGTGCCAGCCGTAGGTGTCCCCCGGGCCGTTCCCCCACGAGCGCGCATCCGAGGAGCCCTCGTCGCGAAGGAGGGTGAGGGCGTCGGTGCGGCCGGCGGCGGCGCCGGGCGTTCGGACGGCGTCCACTACCGGGCGTCGCCGCGGCCGTTGACCGGCGGCACGCCCCGGCGCGCGAACACGACTCGGCCGGGGCCCGTCCACGGGTCGTCGGTGTGGCGCCGAGCCTGCAGCGCTCCCAGGCCCGTCGAGTCGATCCGGCCGGCGAGGACCCACGGGTCCGGGTGCGGGCTCTCCTGAGCGAAGTAGCGCTCGAGCGCGCGGATGATGGCGCGCTCCTCCTCGGCGGTCAGCCCGTCCGGCAGCTCGAATCGCCGGTCGTCGCTCACAGCCGGTCGTCGCTCACAGGGGGATGTTGCCGTGCTTGCGCGCCGGCACGGTCTCGCGCTTCGTGGACAGCATGCGCAGGGCCCCGATCAGGCGCGGGCGCGTCTCGGCCGGCTCGATGACGTCGTCGACGTACCCGCGCTCGGCTGCGATGTACGGGGTCGCGAACTTCTCCTGGTACTGCGCGATGAGCTGCTTGCGCCGGGCGACGGGATCCTCGGCCTTCTCGATCTCCTTGCGGAACACGACGTTCACGGCGCCCTCGGGCCCCATGACGGCGATCTCGGCCGTGGGCCAGGCGAAGGAGACGTCCGCGCGCAGGTGCTTCGAGTTCATCACGACGTACGCGCCCCCGTAGGCCTTGCGCGTGATCACCGTGAGCCGCGGCACGGTGGCCTCGGCGAACGCGTACAACAGCTTGGCGCCGTGCCGGATGATGCCGTGGTACTCCTGGTCGGTGCCGGGCAGGAAGCCCGGGACGTCGACGAACGTCACGATCGGGACGTTGAAGGCGTCGCACACGCGCACGAACCGCGAGGCCTTCTCCGCGGAGTCGATGTCGAGCGTTCCCGCCAGGACCTTCGGCTGGTTCGCGACGATCCCGACGGCGCGGCCGTCGAGCCGGGCGAACCCGATGACCACGTTCATCGCCCAGTACGGGAACACCTCGAAGAAGTCGCCGTCGTCGACGACGCGCCGGATGACCTCGTGCATGTCGTAGGCCTCCTTCGCGGAGTCCGGCACGAGGTGGGTGAGCCCCTCGTCGCGTCGGTCGGGATCGTCGACGGCGGCGAACGACGGGGGATCCAGCAGGTTGTTCGACGGGAGGTACGACAGCAGGTGGCGCACCATCGCCAGGCACTCCTCCTCGTCCTGGCTCACGAACGATGCGACGCCCGAGCGGCTGGCGTGCGTCATCGCGCCGCCGAGCTCCTCGAACGTGACCTCCTCCCCGGTCACCGCCTTGATGACGTCGGGGCCGGTGATGAACATGTGCGAGGTCTCGCGCACCATGAACGTGAAGTCGGTGACGGCCGGCGAGTAGACGGCGCCGCCGGCGCACGGCCCCATGATCACGCTGATCTGCGGGATCACCCCGGACGCGCGGACGTTTCGCTCGAAGATGTACCCGTACCCGGCGAGGCTCGCCGCGCCTTCCTGGATCCTGGCGCCCCCCGAATCGTTGATCTGGATGAACGGGGCTCCGGTCGACATCGCGAGGTCCTGGACCTTGCAGATCTTCTGCGCGTGGACCTCGCCGAGCGAGCCGCCGAACACCGAGAAGTCCTGGCTGGCGATGAAGACACGGCGACCGTCGATCGAGCCGTGTCCGGTGATGACGCCGTCGCCGGCCGGCCGGTTGCGATCGATGCCGAAGTCGTGCGAGCGATGGACGGCGAACCGGTCGGTCTCCTGGAACGAGCCGCGGTCGAGCACGAGCTCCACCCGCTCACGGGCGGTGAGCTTGCCCTTCTCATGCTGCTTGCGGACCGCGTCCTTGCGAGCGCCGTCCAGGCTCGCGGCGCGCTTCTTGCGGAGCTCCTCGATCCGTTCCTCGACCGTGCGGATCGCGGCCTGGGGTCGCTCCTCGGCCTTCGTCATCGTTCGGAGTCTAGCGCCGGCGCCCCCGCGCACCAGCGTCGACATTCCCGCATCCGTCGACGCCGCTCCACGGCCCCCATCCGTCGGCGTTGATCATCCGCACGGTGACGATGGCGTTCGATCGTCCGGAGAGCGGGCTCTCGTCCAGATGCCACGCGCGGCGGGTCCACGCCTCGTACCGATCGGGCCAGGCGTCGGCGAGATGCTGGAACAGCCCGACGTAGGTCCCGCCCGAGGAGACCGCCTCGGGGTTGAGGTGGCTCTCGTGGTCCGCGACGCAGATGGCCCGCTGGGCCCCACCGGGGATGTCCCACCGATCGGCGGCGCACCGGATGAGCCGTTTGGAGAGCGCGCGCACGCCCTCGTCCTCCCGCTGGTGGAGGTCGCACGGTCCGTCTCGATGCTCCGCGTTCGCCGGGAACGCCGGGAAGACGAGGAAGACGGCGGCCACGATCAACGCCGCGCGAAGGGGGCCACGCACGAATTCGACCTTAGCAGGCCGCGCCGCCCGGCCGTTTCGATGGGTTGCGCTTGCGTGCAGCGGGTTCGGTCACGGATCGACGCGGCCGCCGCTTCGCCAGTACTGGCCGTGATCGCGATCCAGGAAGCCCTCGTCGACGAGGTACCGGCGGATCGCCGCATGGTCGGCGTGGAATCTGGCGACGATCGCGTTCACGGTCGGCTCGTCGTACCGAACACCGGGCTCGAACTCGACGGCGATGCGCTCGAGCACGATGCGGCGCTTCGACTCCTTCGCCGGGATCTCGACGAGCCGGCCGTCGCGGAAGAACGAGCGCAGGACCGACTCCTCGTCCTCCGACGCCGCCCCGAGGGCGAGGCCGGCGCCGCGGGCGGGCCCCACCTGCTCGGCCGCCCACCGCAGCGTCTCGGCATCCAACCGGTAGGTGGACCGATCCTGCCCGAGCCGGGCCACGCCCGAGGCGCTCAGCCGGTTCAGGTGCTTGCGGACCCTGGCGACCGGGAGCTCGAGCTCGGCCGCGAGCGTCGAGGCGCTCGCGGGTGACCGAGCGAGCCGGCCGGCGATCGCCAGGCGCTCGGGATCGGCGAGCGCGCGCAGGATGTCGTTGGGGGTCTCGGGCATGTCGGTGGGTACTCCTACCATCGCGCGGGTGGAGGCAACCCTCGAGCTGACGCCCTCACAGCGCCGGACGCTCGACGGCCTCATCGCGCCCGGCGACCGGTTGCCGTTCCCGAGCGACGTGGTGCCGCGCCTGCGCGATCGCATCGAGGAGGCGGCCCGGGCGTTCGAGCTGTCGACGCCGCTCTGGTTGGGGAAGTCGAACCTGAGCGACCTCGCGCGGTGCCACGGCCTGTTCGACGCCGTGCGTTCGGGCGAGCGCGGGCCGTTCGTCTTCTCTCCTCGCTCCGCCGCCGGACGCCTCGCCCACAAGGCGGTCGAGCTCGACGTCCTCGGGCGCGAGGAGCGCGACGCCCACACCCTCGTCGAGCAGGCGTCCGAACG
>DATBLA010000074.1:0-13551 GCA_036555645.1 Actinomycetota bacterium | reverse complement strand
ATGGTCATGAACGCGATCTGTCCGGGATGCGCTTCGAGGAAGGCCACCGCCTGGTCGAGCTGTGAGCCGGCCGGGTACTCGCACGGCGAGTCCTTTCCGGAGATCAGCGAGCGGGACGTCTCGCCGCTGCAGCCGACGTTCTCGAGGGCGAGTCCCGGGACCTGCTGCGAGAGGCTTTGCCACAGATCGTCGACGTAGCCCTCGTTCGTTGCGCCGTTGGGCTGGAAGCCGGCCGCGAGCGAGTCGCCGAGGGCAAGGTAGAAGACGGTCTCATCGCCGCCGGCGCGCGCCGCCGGCATCTGCAGGATCGGGACGATCAGCGTGGCTGTCAGCACCACGAGCGAGAGTCTCCGCACGGAGCACCGCCTCTCTTTTCTTCGGTTTCGAAGCGGGCTGGGCACTCGGGGTGGCCTGCCGGCGAATGTAGTTGGGCGCGTTCGAACACGCAAGAGTCGAGACGGGCGTCGGCGCGGCGTGCCTGTTCGCACCGGCCCCGGCGAACCCGCGGTGGACGCCGCAGGCGACCTGCATCGGCGATCCTCACGTCACCCGCCGGCTTGACTCCGTCGCCGCCTCTTCGGTACGGTCCTTGAGGTTTTAAGTTCGTACGTTAAGACCGGAAGAGGTGCGGGTGCAGGGCACCGTCGAGGTCCGCGGCGTCAACAAGAAGTTCCCCAAGCAGGCCGGCGACGGTGACCTCCAGGTCCTCAACGACGTCTCGTTCTCCCTCGAGGCGGGCACGTTCGCCTGCCTCGTCGGTCCCAGCGGCTGCGGCAAGTCGACGCTCCTGCGCATCATCGACGGCCTGATGCCTCCCGACTCCGGCGAGGTCGAGATCGCGGGCGACCGCGTTCGCGCTCCGTCGCTCGACCGAGGGTTCGTCTTCCAGCAGTTCAACCTTCTGCCGTGGCGCACCGTCATGGGCAACGTCGAGTTCGGGCTGGAGAACCTCGGGGTGGAGAAGTCGGAGCGGCGGCGGCGGGCCGAGGAGATCATCAAGCTCGTCGACCTCGACGGCTTCGAGCGCTACTACCCGGCGCAGCTCTCGGGGGGCATGCAGCAGCGCGTGGGCCTCGCGCGCGCGCTCGCGATCGAGCCCAGCATCCTCCTGATGGACGAGCCGTTCGGCTCCGTCGACGACCAGACCCGCATGCTGCTGCAAGACGAGCTGCTGAAGATCTGGGAGAAGTCGCAGAAGACCGTCATCTTCGTGACGCACGACATCGAGGAGGCCCTCTTCCTGGGCGATCTCATCGTGGTCATGTGCGCTCGGCCCTCCCGGATCTCGCGGATCCTCGAGGTTCCGTTCGGCCGGCCCCGCACCGACGAGATCCGCGGCACGCCCGAGATGGGACGCCTGAAGCAGGAGATCTGGGAGGAGCTGCGCTCGGGGGCGACGGTGGAGGGATGAGCGTGCAACCGGAGGCGCGCGGCATCCTGGTCCCCGACGAGCTGCTTACGGAGGACGCCCCGCTCTCGGTCGGCGGCATCCAGCCGGACCGCGAGGAGCCGAAGTCGGGGCTTCGCAGGCTGCTCGGCAACAAGTGGTTCCTGCGCGCGGTGTTCTACGGGGCCGTCGCGGTCGCCTGGCAAGTGACCGCCGTCGTGAAGGGCACCTTCTTCCTCCCGACGATCCCGGCGACCCTCCGGGGCCTGGTGGAGATCTTCACCGAGGGGTACGCCGCGGAGTTGCTGGGGACCATGCAGCAGCTGGTCGTCGGGCTCCTGCTCGCGCTGCTCGTCGCGATCCCGCTCGGGGCGCTCATGGGCCGCTTCCGGTTCGTCGAGGACCTGCTGGCCCCGTACGTGAACACGCTGTTCGTGACGAGCAAGGAGTCCCTCCTGCCGATCATCATCGTCGCGGTCGGCATCGGGTTCTGGTACCGGACCTGGGTCGTCATCCTGTTCGCGGTCTTCTTCCCGATCATCAACACCGCCGCGGGCGTCCGGTACGTCGACAAGGAGCTGCGCGAAGCCGCTCGGGCGTTCGGCACGCGGCCCTGGCGGATGTTCACGAGGGTGTACCTGCCGGCCTCGGCCCCGTTCGTGGTGGCCGGCGTGCGGCTGGGGTTCGGCATGGCGATGAAGGGCATGGTCATCGCCGAGCTGTGGGTCCTTCGCGGAACGGGGCGACTGCTCGAGCAGTTCTCGAGCTCGCCCCGCCGGCTGGACCTCTATTACGCCCTCGTCCTGTTGATCGTCGCGATCGCGGTCACGACGAACGAGGTCTTGAAGTGGGTCGAGCGCAGGCTCCGGCCCGCGTCTCGGGTGCTGGGACGGGAGTAGGCCATGGCGGAGACCACGTCGACGGTCGAGCGGCGCCCGCGCGCCCGACCGTTCCGGCAGGTCGACCGGCGGAAGCTCGCCCGGTGGGGCCTGTCGATCGGCCTGTTCTTCGTCTTGTGGGAGCTGCTCGGGCGCAGCGGCTCCTTCATCGCCGTCGTCCCGGCATCCGAGGTCCTGCCCGACCTGTGGCGCGAGCTCGTCGACGGCGAGCTCATCCGGGCGACCTTCGGCACGTTGTCGATCGCCGCGATCGCGTTCGTGATCGGCGCCGTCCTCGGCGTCACGTTCGGCGCGATCCTCGCGGTCTCGAAGCGCTGGTCCGACGTCTTCGACCCGCTCGTGAGCGCGTCGTTCTCGGTGCCGGTCTCGATGTTCATCCCGGTGATCGCCGTGTACTTCGGCCTCGAGTTCAAGGCGAAGGTGATCCTGGTCGTCCTGTTCAACATCTTCGTGATCATCATCAACACGGCGACCGGCATCCGGGAGGTGCCGCCGTCGGTGATCGAGATGGGCCGCGCGTTCGAGGTCTCCCGATCCGGCATGTATCGGCGCGTGATCCTGCCGTGGGCGAGCCCGTACATCATCACGGGGCTCCGCATCGGGCTCGGGCGCTCGGTGCAGGGCGCGATCCTCGCCGACCTGTTCTTCCGGACGCAGAACCTCGGGCTGGTGATCCGCAACGCGGCGGGCTCGTTCGACATGAGCCGCCTGCTCGGGTCGGTGTTCTTCATCACGATCATCGCGGCGGGAACGATGGGCATCGCCCGCATCGTGGAATGGCGGCTCCTCCGATGGAAGACGGGCTGAGCCGCGTGGAAAGGAGGGTTCGTTCCGGCAGGGCGTTCGTCGAGCCACAGGGGGGTGGTTCCAGGTGAAGAAGTGGATTCGCGTGGTCGCGCTGTTCGGGGTCATCGCCCTGGTCGCGGCCGCATGCAGCAGCGACGAAGACGGCGGAGACGGCGGCGGCGGAGGCGGCGGCTTCGAGCCGGTCCGGATGGTCACGAGCTCGACCGGGAACGCGTACGTCGGGCAGTTCCACGCCGTCGACCTGTTCGGGGACCAGTTCGGGCTCCCGGCGGACAACACGCTCAACGAGTTCGAGGACGAGGGGACGGCCGCGCAGGTCCTGGTCTCGGGCCAGGCCGACCTGATGTCGGGCGGCATGACGCAGGTGATCCAGCTCATCGGGCAGGGACAGGACATCAAGGCGTTCTGCCCGCTCCAGGTGGATAGCACCGAGCAGCTCGCGGGGCTCACCAGCGCGATCACGTCGCTGGATCAGATCACCGATCCGAACATCCGCGTGGCCGTGGACAGCCCGGGCGGCCTGGTCAACTTCATCATGAACCTCGTGTTCCGCGAGAAGGGCATGGGGATCACGGTGAGCGACCTGCAGAACGTCACGGTGCTGGGCGACGGGAGCCAGCGGCTCGCGGCGCTTGCGGCGGGCGAGGTGGACGTGGGCTCGGTGGACCTGTTCGAGCTGCCGGACCTCGTCGAGCAGGTCGGGGAGGACAACGTCACGGTGCTGAGCGTCACGGCCGCCGACGCGGACTTCATCGCGAACATCCTGTTCGCGAAGACCGAGTGGCTCGACGCGAACACCGAGCTCGCGGGCCGCTGGTGTGCGGCGACGCTGTACTCGAACCGGGTGCTCGCGTCGGACTTCGAGCAGTACAAGTCCGCGGTGGACACCTACATCGAGGGCGGGGTCGACGAGTCGATCACCCAGACGAACTGGGACTTCGCTCGCCAGTACTCGGTGTGGCCGTACAACACCGACGTCCTGGACGAGGAGGCGATCCGCACGATCATCGAGGTCGGGTTCGCCTCGGGGCTCGTCGACGAGTCCGCGCAGGACCTGACGTTCGAGGACGTGGTCGACACCCGGCCGATGGAGATCGCCATGGACCTGCTCGGGGGGCCGGTGACCGCGGACGACGTGCTCGCGGGCAACATCCCCGCGCCGAAGTCCGGCTAGGGACTCGCTCGAGACGAGGACGCCGGACCGGCCGGCGTCCTCGTCTCCCGGGGGAGGGGCTCGTGAAGATCACCGCGATCGAAACGATCTGCGTGGCCATCCCGTGGCGCCGCCTGCACCGCATGGCGTTCCCGGGTGCGGAGCTGGGGCGCTACGTCATCGCGCGCGTGCTCACCGACGAGGGCATCGAGGGCCTCGGGGAGGCCACGGTCATCAAGGAGTGGGGTGGCGACCACGGCCGCTACTTCGGCGAATCGCCCGTCATCACCGTGCAGGTCATCGAGTCGATCCTCGCACCGGTGCTCGTGGGTGAGGATCCGTTCAACCTCGAGGCGGCGCACCGGCGGATGGACGTCGCCGTGAAGGGGTACCCGTACGCGAAGACCGCGGTCGACGAGGCGCTGCACGACATCAAGGGCAAGGCGCTCGGCGTCCCCGTGTACCAGCTCCTGGGCGGGCTGGTGCGCGAGGAGATCCCGATCGCGCACAGCCTCGGGTTCATGGACTACGAGGAGGCGACGGCCGAGGCCGCGGCGGCCGTTGCCGAGGGGATCCGCACGATCAAGATCAAGGTCGGGCGCGACCCCACGTACGACGTCCGCATCGTGCGGGAGGTGCGCGACACGATCGGGTCCGACCGGGACATCGTCGTGGACGCGAACCAGGGGTGGCCCACGCCGAAGCACGCGATCGCGATCCTGCGCCGGATGGAGGAGCAGGGCATTCGCTACGCGGAGCAGCCGGTTGAGGGACTCGCGCGGATGGCGCGCGTGGCGAAGGCGGTGGACGTCCCGATCATGGCCGACGAGAGCGCGTGGACGCCCCAGGACGTGCTCGAGATCGTCGAGCGCGGCGCCGCCGACATGATCTCGCTCTACACGACGAAGCCCGGCGGCCTCTTCAAGGCGAAGAAGGTGGCCGCCGTCGCCGAGGCGGCGGGGCTGCCGCTGAACGTGAACGGGTCGCACGAGACCGGCGTGGGGAACGCCGGGAACCTGCACCTCGTGGCCTCGACGGCCGCCGTCACCGAGGCGGGCGTGTTCCCGGTCACGTCGCTCCGCGAGGACCAGCCGACGCAGATGGCCGGGAGGATGTATCTCGACGACATCGTCACCAGGCCCTTCGAGTACCGCGACGGCTGCCTGATCGTCCCGTCGACGCCGGGGCTCGGCATCGAGCTCGACATGGACAAGGTGGCCGAGTACCGGGTGGAGCCGGGCGCGTGACCGTGCGCTCGGTGGCCGTGCTCGGCGCCGGCAACGGCGGATGCGCGGCGGCCGCAGACCTCGCGATGCGGGGGTTCGAGGTCCGGCTGTTCAACCGGACCAGGGCGCGGATCGAGCCGATCGTCGAGCGCGGCGGGCTCCAGCTCGCCGGCGAGGCGGGCGAGGGGTTCGTCGAGCTCCGGGTCGTCACCGACGACCTGGCGGTGGCGCTCAAAGGCGCCGACCTCGTGATGGTGACGGCACCGCTGCTGGCGCTTCCGACGTACGCGGACGGGCTCGCCGAGCTCCTGCCACCCGGAGGCGTGGTGTTCCTGAACCCGGGGCACGTGGGCGGGGGGTTGTTCCTCGTCCACGAGATGCACCGCCTCTCGGGGCGAACGGACGTCCGGACGGCCGAGGTGAGCACGCTGAGCTACGCGTGCCGGATGCGCGGGCCCGCGGCGATCGACGTGCTGGGCATCATGGACGCGCTGCCGTTCGCGGCGTTCCCGGGGCGGCACCGCGACGAGCTGCTCGAGATGATGCGACCGCTCTACGCGGGGATCGTGCCAGCCGCCGACGTGCTCGAGACCGCGTTCCTCGACATCAACGCCGTCGAGCATCCGCCGCAGATCATCTGCAACGCGGGGTGGTTGGAGCACACGCGCGGGGAGTACCTCTTCTACTTCGAGGGGACGACCCCGTCGGTCGGCCGTGTGATCGACCGGCTCGACGAGGAGCGCCGCACGGTCGCCGCGGCGCTCGGCGTTGCGACGCGGCCGTTCGTCGAGGTCTTCCGCGACATGGGCTACACGACGGCGCGGGCCGCCGAGATCGGCACGGCGTTCGCGGCGCTGCAGGAGAGCGCGCCGAACCGCTGGATCAAGGGGCCGCCGTCCTTGGACCACCGGTACCTGCACGAGGACGTGGGATGGGGGCTCGTGCCCTGGTCCGAGCTCGGGAGGTCGCGCGACGTGCCGACGCCTCTGATGGACGCGCTGATCGCGGTGGGCGGCGCGCTCACCGGCCGCGATTACCGTGCCGAAGGACTGACGATCGACCGGCTGGGGCTGGCCGGTCTGGGTCCCGACGAGCTCCCGGCGTACCTGTTCGACGGTCTCGAAACGGCGTCGGTTTGAGAATTCAATCAAAGGTAGGTAGTTTGTCCTATAAGGAGGGTAGCGGATGCCGAACGTGACGATCGAGTGGCTCGAGGGTCGCACGCTGGATCAGAAGCGCAAGGTGATCGCGGGCATCACCGACCTGCTCGTCGAGGAGGCGAACGCGCGCCGCGAGGCCGTGCAGGTCACCTTCCGCGAGATGACGAAGGAGAGCTGGGGCCGCGGCGGGCTGCTCGGGATCGACCGGACGGACGTCCATCCGTGAGCGAGCCCGGACGGAAGGCGGGCCTGCACCACCTGCTCCTGCAGACGTCGGACCTCGAGGCGGCGGAGCGATTCTTCCTCGACCTGCTCGGGTTCACCGTCCGCAAGCGCGAGGCGTTCACCGACGGCCGGCCGCTCACGGTGACGCACGAGGGGCTCGGCCTCACGAGCGGGGCACCGGGCGAGGCGGGAGCCGTCGAGCACGTCGCGTTTCGCGTGTCGGGCGTCCGGGCGCTCGCCGAGCGCGCCCGCGAGGCCGGCGCGGTGATCCTGAAGGAGCCGGGCCCGGGGCCGTACGGCCTCACCGTGTACGTGGCGGATCCCGACGGGAACCGGATCGAGCTGTTCGCGGAGGACGAGGAGTGAGGGGGCCCGACGTCGCCGTCCCCTGGGAGCGGCGGCGGATCGCGCTCGTCGGGGGCGACGAGCGCGATCCGGAGATCGCCCGGCTCGCGGCCGAGACGGGCGCGGACGTCGTTGCGTTCGGCCTCCCGTGGCCGGAGGGGGGCATCCCCGGCGTGGCGCTGGCGGCCTCGGCGAAGGCGGCGGTGCAGGGCGCCGCGTACGTGTTCCTCCCGATCCCGATGGGCATCGGCCTCCACGTCTACGCGCCCCATGCGGACGAGCCGATCGTCGCGAACAGGTCCCTGCTGTCGGCGATGGCGCCGGGCGGGCACCTGTTCCTCGGCCGGGCGACGCCGGAGCTTCGCGAGGAGGCGGAGGCTTCCGGCGTCGAGCTGCACGAGTACGACCCCGACAAGGAGCTGATGCTGCTGCGGGCGCCGGCGATCGTCGAGGGGGCGATCCAGCTCGCGATCGAGCACACGGACGTCACGATCCACGACGCGAACGTGGTGGTCGTCGGCTACGGAACGATCGGGTCGCTGCTCGCGCGACGGCTGCGCGACCTCGGCGCGCGGCTGCACGTGGCGGCGCGCAACCCGATCCAACGTGCGGCGGCGCACGCGGACGGCGCGCGCACGCATGCGCTCGAGGAGCTTCGCGACCTTGCGCCGACGTTGCAGATGGTCTTCTCCACGGTGCCCGCCAGGGTGGTCGATCGCGCGGTGCTGGAGCGGCTCCCGCCGCGGAGCCTCGTGCTCGACATCGCGCCGCCGCCCGATCACGCCGACCTCGACGCCGCGGCCGAGCTCGGCCACCGCGCGGTGTGGGCGCGCGGGCTCGGCCGCCGCGCGCCGATCACGGTGGGAGCCAGCCAGTGGATGGGGTTGCGCAGGATGATCGAGGAGATCGAGCATGCCCGCGCCGGCGCAACCCCATCCGACCTGAACAAGGCGGTGGCGCGATGAGCGAGCGCTGGCGTTCGCCCGACGTCGCCGTGATCGGCGCCGGATCGGTGGGGCTCATGGCGGCGCTGGAGCTCGCGCGCCGCGGGTTCGAGCCCGTCGTTCTCGAGCGCGCGGGGGACGTCCTCTCCGGCTGTTCCGCGGGCAGCGCGGGGCTCCTTTCCCCGGCGCACAGCACGCCGCTCGCGACCGCCGGCGCGGTCCGCGAGGGGCTGCGTCACATGTTGCGCCGGGACAGCCCCTTCTCGATGCGTCCCCGCCCCGGGCTCTTGGTGTGGCTGGCGAGGTTCATGCTCGCCGCGCGCGCCGACCGGGTCCGTGCCGGCACCGCCGTCATCCGCGAGCTCAGCTTCCGGAGCCTCGAGCTGCACCAGGCGCTCGGGGCGGAGGGTCTCGACACGGGGTTGCGCTCGCTCGGGGCGATCAACGTGTACGAGACCGAGCGGGCCTTCGCTGCCGGGCGATCGGAGTCCGCGGCGCTCGCGGCCTACGAGATCAAGTCCCAGGTCCTGGAGCCGGACGAGGCGCGCCGGCTCGAACCCTCCCTCTCCGACCGCATCGTGGGTGCCGTGCTGTACCCGGACGAGGCGCAGTGCGAGCCCGAGCGGTTCATGCTCGCTGCGGCAGAGGCGGCCCGAACGGCCGGCGCCACGATCCTCACGCGCGCCGAGGTCTTCGACCTGCAGACGCAGGGCAACCGGGTCACCGTGCTCGATACCGCGGTGGGGCAGCTGCGGCCGCGAGAGGTCGTGATCGCGAACGGCGCCTGGGCGGCGACCATCGCGCGCCGGGCGGGGATCCCGGTGCCGGTCGAGGGCGGCAAGGGATATCACCTGGACCTCGAGCCGGCGGACACCGACCCGCGGTTGCCCGTGTACCTGCAGGAGGCCCGCGTCATCGCGACGCCGTTCGAGGGGCGGCTCCGGCTCGCCGGCACGCTGCAGCTCACCGGGCTCGACATGAAGGTGGACCGCGTGCGTGTGGGAGCGACGCTGAATGCCGGCGCCCGGGCGCTGCGCGGCGTCGACGCCGCGCGCGTGACCGAGGTGTGGCGAGGCATCCGGCCGTGCACGCCCGACGGCCTGCCGGTCGTCGGGCGATCCGAGCGCCTCGCGAACGTCGTGTTCGCGACCGGGCACGCGATGAAGGGCCTGCACCTGGCTCCGGGCACCGGGCGCCTCGTGGCCCAGATCCTGGCGGACGAGGAGCCGATGCACGACCTCGCGCCGCTCAGCCCCGACCGATTCCGATGGAGGGGCCGTGGCCGGCCCTCGCCCGACGTCGCTGCGGTGGACCGATGAATCAGGACATCGTCGACAAGTGCGTCGCCGTGATGGCCGAGGAGGGCCTCGACGGCCTGATCGCGATGTCGCCGGAGAACTTCGCGTACGTCGCGGGGTTCATCGTCCCGTCGCAGCCGGTCCTGCGATGGCGGCACGCGGCGGTCGTCGTCACGCGCGACGGCCGCACGGCCCTCTTCACGGTCGACATGGAGGCATCCACGGTCCGCTCGCTCGAGCCGGAGGCCGACGTGCGCGTGTGGGAGGAGTTTGCGGAGGACGCCATGCCGGTGCTCGCCGCGCTGCTGCGGGACCTCGGCCTCGAGGCCGGCCGTGTCGGGCTGGAGACCGACTACCTGCCCGCGCGTGACATGGAGAGGCTGTGGGCGCTCCTGCCGAACATCAAATGGACGCCGGCGCACCCGATCTTCGATCGCCTCCGGCTGATCAAGACGCCTCGCGAGCTCGAGCTCATGCGCCGGCTCGCGCGCATCACCGACCGCGCGATCAAGGAGGCCTTCAAGACGGTGCGCGCCGGAGACACCGAGATGGATCTCGCGGGGGCCGTGACGACCGGGCTGTTTCGCCTGGGCGCCGACGACTTCAAGTGGCTCATCCTCGCGAGCGGCGAGCGGAGCCAGTTCCCGAACGTGGGCCCGACCGAGAAGACGCTCGAAGCCGGCGACCTCGTGCGGCTCGAGGTGTTCGGCATGCTGGACGGCTACCACGCGGGCATCTGCCGAACGGCGGTCGTACAGAAGGCGTCGGACGACGTGCGCGAGATCTGGTCGAACATCGTGGCCTGCCGCGACCTCATCTTCGAGGGCGTGCGCGACGGGGCGAGCGGCGCGCAGGTCTACGGCCGCGTGGCCGACCGATTTCGATCGCTCGGCTGGGAGCCGCTGAGCTTCGTCGGTCACGGGATCGGGTTGTTCGTGCACGAGCACCCCTACATCGGCCGGTACGGGGACGCCTCGCTCCGCTCCGGGATGGTGCTCGGAACCGAGCCGGTGCTGCTCGTCCCCGGCGCCTACGGCTTCCAGGTGAAGGACGTGGTCTCGGTCGGCGAGGCCGGCTGCGAGGTGCTCTCGGACGTGACGAACACCGACGAGCTGTTCGTGATCGAGTGACGGGCTGTCCGGACGACTCGGATTCTGAAGCAGAAGGGGGACGCATGGACCTGGGCTTGAAGGGAATGAAGGCCGTCGTGACGGGCGGGAGCAAGGGGATCGGCCGGGAGACCGTGCGGATCCTCGCGGAAGAGGGATGCGACGTCGCCGTGACCGCCCGCGACGCCGAACGGCTCGAACGCGTCACGGGAGAGATCGCCGACGCCACGGGCAGGACGGTCCTCCCCCTCGCGGGTGACATGAGCGTTCAGGCCGACGTCGAGCGCACGATGGGCGCGGCGATCGAGTCGCTCGGCGGCGTCGACATTCTCGTCACGTCGGCCGGCAGCAGCCCTGGGGGACTCCTGGAGGGGCTCACGGAGGCGGACTGGATGAGCAGCGTGGGGCTCAAGTTCATGGGATACGTGCGGTCGATCAGCGTGCTGCTCCCGCACATGCGCGAACGGGGGTCGGGCAGCGTCGTGATGGTGGTGGGCAACGACGGGATCAAGTCCTCGTATTGGGAGCTCACGGCGGGGATCGCGAACGCCGCCGACCTCAACGTCGCGAGCGCGCTCGCCGAGCAGTACGGTCGGTTCGGCGTGCGGATCAACACGGTGAACCCCGGCCCGGTGAACACCGATCGGTGGGACGGGCTCGAGAGGCGGTTCGCGCTCGACCGGGACATCCCGCAGGACGAGGCCCGACGGATCGTGATGGGCACGCTGCCCCTCGGACGGATCTGCGAGCCCGAGGAAGTGGCGAGCGTGGTCGCGTTCCTCGCATCGCCCCGGGCAAGCTACGTGTCGGGGGCGCACGTGCTCATCGACGGCGCCCAGATGAAGGGCCTGCTGGACGCCGGGTTGCACTCGTGAGCGGGGGCGGAGACCGATGAGCGGACTGATCGACGTTCACTCGCACCACTACCCGGACTCGTACCTGGACGCCTGCCGGCGACCGGACAGCGGGTTCACGCACTACACGCGGCAGGACGGTCGTTTCATCGTGTTGCAGGACGGGGGCGTCGGGCTCGCGGTGCCCCAGCCGCTCCCGCCGCTCGAGCACCGGATCGACATGATGGACGCCGCCGGCGTCGACATCCAGGTGCTCTCGGTCTCGGCGCCGAACGTCTTCCGGTTCCCGGAGGCGTTGCGGATCTCCCTCACTCGCGATCTCAACGACGAGTTCTCGGAGCTCGCGGGGACGTCGGACGGCCGGCTCCGCGTCTTCGCGAGCCTCCCCCTGCCGGCGATCGACGCCGCGCTCGAGGAGCTCGATCGCGCGCTCGCCCTCCCGCACGTCGTGGGCATCGTCGTGTGCTCGAACATCGATCGTGTGAACCTCGACGATGAGCGCTTCTTCCCGGTGTGGGAGGAGCTTTCGCGCCGCGGGACGACGGTGTTCTGTCACCCCACCGTGGCCTGCTGCACGGACGGCCTGCGGGAGTACGCGATGGCGCTCGCAATGGGGTTCATGGCCGACACGATGTTCGCCGTGGGTCGTCTCGCGTACTCGGGGACGATCGACCGCTTCCCGGGCATCAAGTGGATCTTCACCCACCTCGGCGGGACGATCCCCTTCGTCCTGCCGCGCTACGACAACTACTACAAGCAGTTTCCCGAGTGCTCGGAGAGGATCGACCGGCCGCCGTCGGAGATCATGCGCGACGTCTTCTACGACACCGTCACGATGCACGCGCCCGCGCTACGGTGCGCGATCGACACGGTGGGGGTCGACCAGCTGGTGTTCGGGTCGGACTACCCGCACGTGCCGGGGGGCATCGACCGCTTCGTCACGGTCCTGAACTCGGTCGGGCTCTCGGACGACGAGCTGGATCGCGTCGGCCGGCGAACGGCCGCCGGGCTGCTCGGGCTCGAGGATGCGGAACGGGTGAGCGGCTCGTGAGGACGATCGTCCGGGGCGGCCGCGTCGTGACCTCGTCGCAGGCCTTCGAAGCCGACGTCCTCATCGAGGGGGAGCGGATCGAGGCCCTGGGCTCGTTTCCGGACGTGGAGGCCGACCGGGTCGTCGACGCCGCCGGGAAGCTCGTGCTTCCCGGCGGCGTCGACCCACACACGCATCTCGACGCGCCGTTGAAGGGAACGATCACCGCGGACGACTTCTACTCGGGCACGGTCGCCGCCGCGATCGGAGGCACGACCACGATCATCGACTTTCCCGTTCAGGAGAAGGGGCAGGACCCTCGCGTGTCCCACGCGGATTGGTACGCGCGAGCCGAGGAGAAGGCGGTCGTCGACTGGAGCCTGCACCAGGTCATCACGGACCTCCCCGACGAGTTCTTCCCCGCGCTCGACGAGCTGATCCGCGACGGCTCGCCCAGCTTCAAGATGTTCATGGCATATCCCGGCGCGCGGATGGTCGACGACGCCACGATCTTCAAGGCGATGCGCCGCACCGCCGAGAACGGCGGCTTCGTCCTCATGCACTGCGAGAACGGCCCGGTGATCGAGCTCCTCGAGAAGGAGGCGATCGCCGCCGGCCACGTCGACCCCGTGTACAACTCGATCACGCGGCCCCCGGTCACCGAGGCCGAGGCCACCGCGCGCGCGATCTCGCTCGCCGAGCTCGCGGGTGTGCCCGTGTACGTCGTCCATCTGTCGGCCGCCGAGGCGCTCGACGCGGTGAGCCGCGCGAGGGACCGCGGGCTCCCGGTGTACGCGGAGACGTGCCCGCACTACGTGCTGCTCACGGACGAGAAGCTCTCGGAGCCCGACTTCGGCGGGTCGAAGTACGTCATGTGCCCGCCCCTTCGCACGCCGGCCCACCAGGAGCGGCTGTGGAAGGGTTTGCAAGACGACGACCTCCAGGTGGTGTCGACCGACCACACGCCGTTCACGTTCGAGGGGCAGAAGGAGATGGGCCGGGGCAACTTCCCGAAGATCCCGAACGGCGTCCCCGGGATCGAGTGGCGGACCGGCCTGATGCATCACTTCGGCGTGCGCGAGGGGCGGATCAGCCTGAACCGCTTCGTCGAGCT
>DATBLA010000073.1:0-16161 GCA_036555645.1 Actinomycetota bacterium | reverse complement strand
CTTGGACATGTCGAAGCCCTGGGACATGCGCGCTCCTTTCGCCGGGGCTCCCCCGCGCCGCTCGCGGCCCCCGCGCGGGTATCGAACACCCCGCCTGGTACCGAGTCAACTACGCACGGTCGAGGGCGACGTGGTCATCCGTCCGGCGATCACCGCTGCTCCACAGGCGACCGCGCCGGCCCCGGCGGCGACCCAGGGACCCAGCCACGGCCGGGAGAAATCGGGGGGGAAGAGCACGGCGAACAGGGACGCGAGGACGACGACGGCTCCCAGCATCGCGACCGTCACGTCCCAGACCGCCGTCTGCCGGCGCTCCGAACGTTGGGCGAGCGAGATCGCGAGGCCCGCGATCGCGGCCGCGGCGGCGACGAGCGACCACCTGGCCGAGCGACTCCACGCGCCGAGCGCCTCCGATCCCGGACCGAACCGACTCCACGGGAGCAGGGTCGCCGCCACCGCGACGCCGAACGCGACGCGCGTCAGCGTTCGCGACGGCCGCGCCGGGCGCGGTTCGACCTCGGCGGCGGGGGCGTTCGCGCCCAGGACCGTCCCGAGGCACTCGCCCCCGTAGGTCTCCCCCCGCACCGGGGTCGTGCAGGCCAGGCACATCTGTCGCCCGCATCCGCGGCATCGCGCGACGGCCGGCGTCCCCGGATGCCGAGCGCAACGCTCGGGCCCTCGGGAGGCGCGTTCGTCCTGCGGCACGCTCGAAGCGTACCGAAGGCATCGATCCGGCCGTGGTTGACAGTCTCGCGAGGGCGTCCATAGCGTTCGGCCGATGAGCGAGAGCCGCGTGGCCGTCCTCGCCTCGGGGGGTGGGACGAACCTCCAGGCGTTGCTCGACGATGCCGCCGTCGGACCGCTCATCCACCTCGTCCTGAGCGACCGCGCGGATGCGGGTGCGCTCGAGCGGGCCCGCGCGCGCGGCGTGGCCGCGGTGCACCTCGACCCCGGCGGTTTCGCGGACCGCGCGGCCTTCGACGCCGCGATCCTCGAGCGGCTCGAGGCCGCCTCGATCGACGTCGTGGCGCTCGCCGGGTTCATGCGGATCGTCGGCCCGGAGCTCGTTCGCGCCTTCCGCGGCCGGATGGTCAACGTGCATCCCTCGCTGCTGCCCGCGTTCCCGGGCGGCACGGCCGTCGCCGACGCGCTCGCGTGGGGGGTTCGGATCACCGGCGTGACGGTGCACCTGGTCGACGAGCAGGTCGATCACGGCCCCGTCGTGTCGCAGGAGGCCGTGCCCGTCCGCGACGACGACGACTGGGACTCCCTCGAGGAGCGGATCCACGCGGCCGAGCACCGGCTCCTGCCCGCGGCCGTCCTCGCGATCGTCGAGAGGCGACTCGAGGTGGACGGCCGAAGCGTGCGCGTTCGCGAGCGCGCCGGGACCGCGGGATGAGCGCCGAGCGCCCGGTGCGGCGCGCGCTCGTCGCGACCTACGACAAGACCGGCGTCGTCGAGCTCGCGCGCGGGCTCGCCGCGCTCGGCGTCGAGATCGTCTCCTCCGGGGGGACCGCGTCGGCGCTCGAGCAGGCCGGCGTGCCCGTCACGCCGGTCGAGGCCGTGACCGGGTCGCCGGAGATGCTGGGCGGACGCGTGAAGACGCTCCACCCGCGCATCCACGCGGGGATCCTGGCCGACCGGCGCGACCCCGAGCACGAGGCGGAGCTCGCAGAGCACGACATCGCCCCGTTCGACCTCGTCGTCGTCAACCTCTACCCGTTCCGCGAGACGGTCGCGAGCGGCGCCGGCGAGGACGACGTGATCGAGAAGATCGACATCGGTGGTCCCGCCATGGTCCGGGCGGCCGCGAAGAACTACGCCTCGGTCGCGGTGGTCGTGACGCCCGCTCGATACGACGACCTGCTCGAGTCGCTCCGGCGCGACGGCGGGCTGTCGCTGGAACGCCGCCGTGAGCTCGCCGCGGAGGCGTTCGCCCACACGGCCACGTACGACGCGGCGGTCGCATCCTGGTTCGCGAACGCAGGCGCGGACGCGCTGCCGTCGTTCGTCGGACTCGCGCTCGACAAGGTGACCGATCTCCGGTACGGCGAGAACCCGCATCAGCGTGGGGCCCTGTACACGGCCTCCGGCGGCGCCGGGGTCCTCGAGGGCTCGGAGGTGCTCGTCGAGGGCAAGGAGATGTCGTTCAACAACTGGCTCGACGTCGACGCGGCGTACGCGCTGGCCGCCGACCTGGACGCGCTCGGTCCGGCCGCGGTGATCGTGAAGCACAACAACCCCTGCGGGGCGGCGGTCGGCTCGGATCTCGCGCTGGCCTACGACGCGGCGCTCGCATCCGACCCGGTGAGCGCCTTCGGTGGCATCGTCGCGTTCCCTCGTGAGGTCGACGAGGCGGCCGCCGCGGCGATGGCGGACGTGTTCACCGAGGTCGTGGTGGGTCCCTCGTTCTCCGAACGCGCCCTGACGGCGTTCGCCGAGCGCAAGGGCCTGCGCGTCGTCCGGGCGCCGGTCCCGGCCTCCGGAGGGCTGGATCTTCGGTTCCTGCCGGGCGGAGCCCTGGTCCAGGATCGGGATGCCGCCCCGGAGGCCGCCGAGGACCTCGAGGTCGTCTCGGCCAGGCCGCCCACCGAGGACGAGTGGCGAGATCTCCGGTTCGCCTGGATCGTCTCGATGCGCGTGAAGTCGAACGCGATCGTCTTCGCGAGGGACCTTGCCACGGTGGGCGTCGGAGCCGGCCAGATGTCCCGCGTGGACGCGTCGTTTCTCGCGGTCAGGAAGGCCGGCGACCGCTCGAAGGGCTCGGTCATGGCGAGCGATGCGTTCTTCCCGTTCCCCGATGCCGTCGAGGTCGCGGCCGAGGCCGGCGTCACCGCCGTGATCCATCCGGGCGGGTCGATCCGCGACGCGGACGTGCTCGCCGCGGCCGATGAGCGCGGCATGGCCGTCGTGCTCACCGGCCGTCGCCACTTTCGGCATTGAACGATCCGCACCGGCTCGTCGAACGCGGCTACGACGAGATCGCGCAACGGTACGAGCGGGTCATCCGCGCGAATCGTGGGCCCGAGACCTACTTCCGCGAGTTCCTCGACCGCGTGGGTTCGCGCGTCCCCGAGGGAGGCCGAGTCCTCGATCTCGGCTGCGGATCGGGCGCGATCGCCGGGGAGCTGGCGACGAAGGCCCGGGTCGTGGGCGTCGACCGCTCGTTTGGCCAGCTCGAGCTCGCTCGGCGGGCGGCTCCCGGAGCCGCCCTGGTCCGCGCGGACATCGCGGAGATCGACTTCGCGCCGGCCTCCTTCGACGTCATCGTGGCGTTCTGGTCGCTCATCCACGTGGAGCGCAGCCGGCACGCGCAGGTGTTCCGGAGGATGCACGGCTGGCTGCGGCCCGGCGGCGTGTTCGCCGGAACGCTCGGGAGTGGCGACAACCCCGACGAGCGAAACCCGGATTTCTTCGGCGCACCGATGTACTGGAGCCATTTCGACGCCGGGACGAACCGCCGACTGCTCCGGGAAGCGGGCTTCGATCTCGTGCAGGCGGACGAGGTCCGGGACGAGGGTGAGACCCCGTTGTGGGTGATCGCGTCGGCTCGAGCGACATGAGCCGGCGTTCCGCGTCGCTCGGATAGGATTCGGCCTCGTGACCGCGACCATCCTGGACGGCCGAGCGATCTCCGCACAGGTCCGCGCTCAGGTGGCCGAGCGCGCGATGGCTCTGGTGGATCGGGGGATCCAACCGGGGCTTGCCGCCGTCCTCGTCGGCGACGATGAGGCGTCGAGGATCTACCTCGGAGCCAAGCACAAGGCGTGCGCCGACGTCGGGATGCGCTCGGAGCAGGTCGATCTGCCGGCGTTCGTCACCGAGGGGGAGCTGCTCGCCACGATCCGGCGCCTGAACCGCGATCCGGAGATCCACGGGATCATCGTCCAGATCCCGCTGCCCCGTCACATCAGCGAGCTCGCCGTCCAGACGACGATCGATCCGCGCAAGGACGTCGACGGCCTGCATCCGCTCAACGTGGGGCTCATGGTCCGCGGCGAGCCGTCGTTCCCGCCGGCGACCCCGTACGGGATCGTCGAGCTGCTCCTGCGGTCGGGTGTCGCGCTCGAGGGAGCCGAGATCGTCGTGGCCGGATACGGCGATCTCGTCGGTGCGCCGCTGTCGATCCTGCTCGCGCAGGACTGGATCCGCGGCAACGCGACGGTCACCGTGTGTCACATCAAGACGCGCGAGCTCTCCGCGCACACGCGCCGCGCCGACATCCTCGTCGCGGCGACCGGCAAGCCACAGCTCGTGACCGCCGACATGGTCAAGCCCGGCGCCGTCGTCGTCGACGTCGGCGTGCACCGCACCGAGCACGGGCTCGTCGGCGACGTCCGGTTCGACGAGGTCAAGGAGGTCGCGGGCATGATCACGCCCGTTCCCGGCGGCGTCGGTCCGATGACGACCGCGATGCTCCTGCTCAACACGGTCACGGCCGCCGAGAAGCTCGCCGACCTGCGGTGAGCGGTGGCTCGAGCCGCCTCGAAGCCGTCATCGGCTCGCGCGCCTTCTGCGTGACCTCGGAGATCGTCCCGCCGCGATCGGCGCGTCCGGACGACGTGGAGCGCCAGGCCCTGGAGCTCGTCGGGTACGCGGACGCGGTCAACGTCACCGACAACCCGATCGCGAGCGCGCACATGTCGCCGCTCGCGGGGGCGGCCCTTGCCGCGCGGGCGGGGCTCGAGCCGACGTTGCAGCTCACCGTCCGGGACCGCAACCGGCTCGCGCTCGCCGCCGACCTCATGGGCGGCTGGGTCCTGGGCGCGCGCAACCTCCTGTGCCTGACGGGCGATCCGCTCGCCGTCGGCGACGAGCCCGATGCGACCGTCGTGAACGACCTCGCCCTCCTGGATCTCGTGAAGCTCGCCCGGACGATGGCCGAGGGGCGCCTTCCCTCCGGCGCAGCGATCGACGGGCCTCCGAGGTACTACGTCGGCGTGGCCGACAGCCCGCTCCTGCGCGGATACGATCCCGCCCGCCTCGAGGTCAAGCTCGACGCGGGCGCCGCCTTTGTCATGACGCAGATCGCGTACGACGTCGAGGCGCTCGTCGCCTGGGCAGATCTCGTGCGGCCTCGTGGCGTGTTCGAGCGCGCGGCGGTGATCGTCGGCGTCGCGCCGCTGAGGAGCGTCCAGCAGGCCAGGTACATGAACGAGCACGTCCCCGGCGTGAGCGTGCCGCCCGACCTCGTGGAGGTCCTCGAGGACGCCGGTCCCGGGGCGGAACAGGTCGGAACGGCGCGGTGCGTCGACATCGTGCGCCGACTGCGTGACGTCCCCGGG
The DNA here is from genome assembly GCA_036555645.1 of Actinomycetota bacterium. Taxonomy (GTDB): domain Bacteria; phylum Actinomycetota; class UBA4738; order UBA4738; family HRBIN12; genus DASSJM01. Next base: position 10,876 of record DATBLA010000073.1, on the reverse strand, counting down.
ATCGCGGGCGTGCACGTGATGGGGATCGGCCGCGAGGAGGCCGTCCGCCACGTGATCGAGGCGGCCGATCTGCTCCCGCGTCCCCTCCCGGGTGCGCAGCCGTCGTAGCGGGTCGCACGTCCCGGATGAGGCCGAGGCCGCACATCTGCGCCGTCCATCTAGGATGCAGCCAATGACCGAGTCATCCAGATCGGCGGCTCCGGCGCCCGGGACGACCTCGCCCGTGGCGCTGGCGAAGGTGCCCCCCAACCTCCGGGAGATGTCGCCGGAGCAGTTGGACGCCTGGGCGGACCAGGTGTACGACCAGGCGGTGGCCGCGCTCCAGCAGAAGTAGAGGGCGCCTCAGCCCGTTCCCCGCAACGAGCGAGGGGTCCCGCCCGCCACCGATCTCGACCCGCGATCCGCATCCTTGCCGAGGCCGCGGACCCCACTCCTGGTCCCCAAGGGTCGTCGAATTGGCGCAGCAGGTGCGCGAGCACCTGGCTGTTGAGCGACGATTCAGGTTGAACGGCTATTCAGGCGGAGGCGGGGGCGGGGCCGGCCCACCGAGCGAGATGGGTGGCGGCGGTGGCGGCGAGGATGCGGGTCCGGCCCCGGGCGCCGGCGTGGCGAGGCCCTGGTAGGTCGCCTTGCCCCACGCGAGGATCGGATAGAACACGATGGGGAGGAGCGCCAGCCCCACGCCGAACCCCGCGCCCTTGCCGAACCGCTCCGAGACCGCGATGTCGATGACGAAGAGCGCGACGATGTTGGCGATGGGGATGAGGAACAGGATGAACCACCACTGCTCCTTGCCGGAGACCTTCACGAGGATCCACAGGTTGTAGAAGGGAACGATCGCGGCCCATCCCGGCTGCCCGGCCTTCGTGTACACGACCCAGATGCTCGCGATGAGGAACACGGCGAGCGCGATCCACACCACGATCCACACGGCCCCGACGCCGCCGCTGTCCTGCGCGAGCGTGACCATCCCGATGCCTCCCCTCGGGCCCCGGTTCGGGGCCGGCCGGCCTCTAGCGTTCCAGCCGCCGACCGGCAAGACAAGCACCGCGATCTGGCGATTCGACGGGCTGCCGGGACGTACACTCGGCGTTCGGCACCGAGGGAGGAGCCATGGCGGAGACCGTCACGATCGAGGGCCAGAGCTACCTGAAGCGCAATCCGCTCGGCGTGCTCGGCCTGTCGTTCATCACGCTGGGGATCTACGGCCTCTACTGGTATTTCAAGGTGAACGAGGAGATCCAGCGGTACACGAGGGACGACTCCATCAGCCCGTCGAGATCGCTGCTCGCCGTGATCCCGGGATTCCTGCTCATCGTGCCGCCCTTCATCGCCTACTACAACACGTCGAACCACATCGTCCGGATGCAGCAGGATCGCGCGCTGGCCTCGCAGATCTCGCCCGCGCTCGTGGTCATCCTCGCCATCGTCCTGTGGTTCGGGATGGCGGCGTACGTGCAGGAGCATCTGAACCGGGTGTGGGATGCCGCCTCGGGGGCGAGGGCGCCGGCCGCGCCGCCGGAGGCCCTGCCTCCGCCGCCCTCGCAGGGCTAGCCGTTACCGATCCTCGATCGGCACCCAGGTCTGATCGCGCGGTCCCACGTACTCCGACCCCGGCCGGATCACGCGGTTGTCGGCGTATTGCTCGCGCACGTGAGCGGTCCATCCGGCCATCCGAGCGATCGCGAAGATCGGCGTCATGAGATCCGTCGGGACGCCCAGCGTGTGGTACACGCTCGCGGCGTAGAAGTCGACGTTCGGGTACAGGCCTTTCTGCTCGGACACGGTGCGCTCGAGCGCCTCGGAGACCTCGTACCACCGCACGTCGCCGTGGCGCTCGGCGGTCTCCTTCGACAGCCGCTTCAGCACGGTCGCGCGCGGATCCATCGTCTTGTACACCGCGTGACCGAACCCCATGACCTTCTCGTGGCGGGCGAGGCGGTCCCGCACGTAGGCCTCGGCGCGATCCGGCGTCACGACCTCCTCGAGCATCTTCATCGACTCCTCGTTGGCGCCGCCGTGCAGCGGTCCCTTGAGGGCGGCGATCGCGGCCGTGATCGCCGAGAACATGTCGGCCAGCGTCGAGGCGACGATCCGCGCCGTGAATGTCGAGGCGTTCATCGTGTGGTCCGCGTACAGGACGAACGTGGTGTCGATCGTCTCGGCGTCCTCCTGCGAGGGTTCGACGCCGAGGAGCATGTAGAGGAAGTTCGCCGCATGCGGGAGCTTCGGGTGGGGATCGATCACGTCCTGGCCCGTGCGAAGCCGGTGGTACATCGCGAGCAGGGTCGGCGTCTGGGCGATGAGTCGGAGCGCCTTGCGCCGATCGGCCTCGGGCGAGTTGTCCCACCCGTCCGGGTCGTAGGCCGAGGCGGCCGACACGCTCGTTCGGAGCATCGACATCGGCGAGGTCTGCTGGGCGAGCGTGGGCATGAGGTCGCGCAGGAACCGCGAGACCTTGCGCTCCTCGACGAGAAAGTCGGTGAGCCCGTCGAGCTCCGCCTGGGTGGGCAGTCGCAGCTCGTGGAGCAGATGCACGACCTCCTCGTAGGACGTTCGGCCGGCCAGGTCGTGGATGTCGTACCCGACGTACCAGAGCCGCCCCGCCTGGCCGTCGATATCGGACAGGTGCGTCTCCGCGGCGACGATCTCGCGAAGACCTCTGTCGGTCACGTCGTGGCTCCTGTGGGCGTCGTGGTCGCTGCGACCATCATCCCATCACAATCTCAACCGGCCCTCGGAAGGGTACCGCGGGGCCGTGACGTCGAGGGAGGTGTGGAGTGCGGCACCCGGTCACGCTGATCCCGGGCGACGGCATCGGCCCGGAGGTCGTCGACGCGGCGCGGCTGGCGATCGAGGCCACGGGGGCCGCGTTCGACTGGGACGTCCAGCCGGCCGGGCTCGCGGTCGCCGAGCGGGAGGGCACGCCCCTGCCCGAACGCGTGATCCGCTCGATCCGCGATCGCGGGGTGGCGCTGAAGGGCCCGCTCGGGACCCCGGGCGGCTTTCGCAGCGTGAACGTCGAGCTCCGCGTCGCGCTCGACCTGTTCGCCGCCGTCCGGCCGTGCGTCGGGTATCCGGGGGTTCGCTCACGCCACGAGCGCGTCGACCTCGTGATCGTCCGGGAGGCGACGGAGGACTCCTACACGGGGGTCGAGTTCGAGCAGGGGACGCCGGCCACCGCCGAGCTGATCGCCTACATCGAACGAACCTCCGGCGCCCGGATCCGTCCGGACTCGGGGCTGTCGATCAAGGCGATCAGCGAGCGGGCGAGCGAGCGGATCGTCCGGTTCGCGTTCGAGCACGCCGTGGCGCGCGGGCGCCGCAAGGTCACGGCGGCGCACAAGGCCAACATCATGAAGGCGTCGGACGGGCTGTTCCTGCGCACCGCGCGGCGGGTGGCGGACGAGTATCCGCAGGTGGCCTTCGAGGAGCGGATCATCGACAACCTCGCGATGCAGCTCGTGCAGCGGCCACGGGAGTACGACGTCCTCGTGATGCCGAACCTCTACGGCGACATCGTCTCCGACGTCGGCGCGGGGCTCGTCGGGGGGCGCGGCGTGGCGCCGGGAGCCGACCTGGGGGAGTCCCTGGCCGTGTTCCAGGCCACCCACGGAACAGCGTCGCGATCGCGAGGGTTGAACCGGGCGAACCCGATGGCCCTCATGCTCTCCGGCGCGATGCTCCTTCGCCACCTCGGCGAGGTCTCGGCCGGCGACCGCCTCGAGGCGGCGGTCGCCGGTGTGATCGCGCAGGGGCGAACCGTGACCGCCGACCTCCGACCCTCGCGCGACGATCCCGAGGCCGCCACCACCACCGAGGTCCGCGACGCGGTCATCGACCGGCTCGTCTCACGATGAGGCGCGCCGTGACGTTGGATCGGTGGAGCGCCCGATGAGCCGACGTCCACTGATCGAGACCGCCCAGGGCACGCGCCGTGAGGCGTTCGGACCGCAGGAATGGGCGCTCCTCGTCGCGACCGCGCTCATGTGGGGGTCGTCGTTCCTGTTCATCGAGATCGGGCTCGAGCACTTCGAGCCCGGCCTCATCGCGTTCCTCCGGGTCGCGGTCGGCGCCCTGACGCTCGCGTTCCTCCCGCGGTCGCGGCAGCGGGTCGAGCGCGCGGACCTGCCGCGGGTGGCGTTGCTCGGCGTGGTCTGGATGGGGGCGCCGCTGCTCCTGTTCCCGATCGGGCAGCAGTGGATCGACTCCTCGCTCGCCGGGATGATCAACGGCGCGGTGCCGATCTTCGCGACCGTGACCGCCGCGATCCTGCTGCGCAGGCCGCCCGCCGCTCGCCAGGTCGCGGGCGTCGCCATCGGCTTCGTCGGCGTCGTGGCGGTGCTCTGGCCCGCCGCCCGGAACGCGGACGCGACGACGCTGGGCGCGTCGCTGATCCTGCTCGCGGTGGTCTTCTACGGCCTGGCGGTGAACCTCGCGGTGCCGCTCCAGCAGCGATACGGGGCGTTGCCGGTGCTCGTCCGCGCGCAGGCTGCCGCCCTCATCTTCCTGTCGCCGGCCGCGGTCCTCGGACTCCCGGATTCCGAGTTCGCATGGTCGAGCGCGCTCGCGGTGGTGGCGCTCGGGTTCTTCGGCACGGGGTGGGCGTTCGTGGCGATGACCACGCTCGTCGGCCGCGTCGGCGCCACGCGTGGCTCGGTGGCGATCTACTTCATCCCGGTCGTCGCGATCGCGCTCGGCGTGGTGTTCGAGGACGAAACCGTGGCGGCGATCTCCTTGGTCGGAACGGCGCTCGTGCTCACCGGCGCGTACCTCACGAGCCGGCGCGAGTAAACCTCGCCACTCCGTCGCGCGAGAGACCATGTGGAGCGACGATATGGCCTCATTCACGGAGGGGAGCCGGGCGGTGGCGGAGGGATCCGAACCCGTCGCCGTGACGTCCTCGGAGACGTTCGAGGACTTCTACGTTCGCGAGTTCCCGGCGGTGGTCGGGCTCGCCTACGCCCTCTCCGGCAGCCGTTCTGGCGCCGAGGACCTCGCCCAGGAGGCGTTCCTCGCCGCCCATCGCGGCTGGGATCGAGTCGCGGGATACGACGATCCCGGCGCCTGGGTGCGCCGGGTCGTCGCGAACCTGTCGGTCTCGGTCTTCCGCCGACGCGTCGTCGAGACGAAGGCGCTGACGCGGATCGCGCTCGGGTACTCCCCGGCTCTACCCGAGCTCTCGGCGGACGACGCCGAGTTCTGGCGGGCCGTGAGGTCGCTCCCGCGAAGGCAAGCGCAGGCCATCGCGCTCCACTACCTGGAAGACATGCCCGTCGCCGAGGTCGCTCGCGTCCTCGGGACGGCCGAGGGCACGGTGAAGAAGCATCTGCACGAAGGACGCAAGGCGCTCGCGCGCCGGCTCGAGCTCGAGGAGGACGACGCATGACGCTCGACACGCGTGCTCGCCAGGCGTCGCAGGGCATCCACCGTGCCGTGGAGGTCATGGAGATGTCGACGTTCACGAAGGAACCCAAGAAGGTCGAACGGTTCGACCGCTATCGGGATCGCAAGCAACGCAATCGACGGATCGGCGCGATCCTCGTCGCGGGCGCGCTCGTGGTCGCGGCCGTGGTGCTGGTCTCGACGGACATCCTCGACCGGGGGGAGGGGACGACTCCCGGCATCCCGCCCGCGCTGAGCCCCCCGGCTGGCAGCATCCTGTTCGGGGTCGAGCAGGGCGACGGCACGCAGGCCCTGTTCACCGTGGACGTCGCCGGCGGCCCGGAGCGTGACCTGGGCATCGCGACGGACCCGGGAGCGACCTGGTCTCCCGACGGCGCCACGATCCTGGTGACCTCGTCGGTCGGCCCCGCGGAGACGCGTTCGCCGCTCCGTCCGGCGACGATCGATCCGGACGGATCGAACTTCACGCTGCTCGGGGCGACCAGCGACCCGGAAGTCGGCCTGAACTGCCTCACGTGGTCGCCGGACGGATCCCAACTCGCCTGCGAGGGTTTCTCGACCTCGGGAGGTCCCGAGCTCGGTGGGGTGTACACGGTGCGGGCGTCCGATGGGGGCGGGATCCAGCGGTTGACCGAGTTCAGGGCCGTCCCGATGGACTACTCGCCCGACGGGAGCCAGATCGTGCTCTTCCGCGGAGACCAGGATCCCGAATCGCCGGCGGGAGCGCTCTACGTGGTCAACGCGGACGGGACCGGGCTTCGCAGGATCACGCCGGCTGGCTTCGCCTTCGACTACTTCGCCAGCTGGTCGCCGGACGGAGAGCGGATCGCGTTCGGTCACTTCGACGACGCGAACGGCGGGGAGCTCTACGTCGTCGCTCCGGACGGATCCGGGCTGACCGAGTTCCTGACCGACGAGATGCTGGGCATGGACGCCTGGCTCGCGACCTGGTCGCCGGACGGGGCCCACATCGCCTTCCTGGGATGGCAGGGCGGGGACGAGCCCGACGTGTTCATCGCGCGCGCGGACGGCACGGACGTCCAGCAGGTCACGGATACACCGGACGTCTTCGAGCGGAACCTCGTCTGGGGGCCGCCCCGGGGATAGCGGATCCGACAGGTCGGCTCCGGACACCCCGTCCGGAGCCGGCCGTCTCGTCGATAGGATGGCGCGCCGGCCGATCAAGGAGCTCGAGCCCATGCGCGTCACGGTCGTCGGAAGCGGGTTCGTCGGACAGACCACGGCGATGCGCGTGGTCGAACGAGGTCTCGGCGACGTCGTCCTCATCGACATCGTCGAGGGCCTGCCGCAGGGCCTCGCATTGGATATGCGGCAGTCCGCGCCCGTCGTCGGCTTCGAGCCGTCGATCGTCGGGACGAACGACTACGCCGACACCGCCGGCTCGGACGTCGTCGTGATCACGGCCGGCTTCCCGAGACAGCCGGGCATGAGCCGGATGGACCTGCTCGGCAGGAACGCCGGCATCGTGCGCGACGTCGTCGAGCGCGTCGTCCCCGGCTCGCCGGACGCGATCATCATCGTCGTGACGAACCCCCTCGACGAGATGACGTTCCTCGCCTCCCAGGTCTCCGGGTTCCCGAAGGAGCGCGTGATGGGGATGGCCGGGGTGCTCGACTCGGCGAGGCTTCGCGCGTTCATCGCCGAGGAGCTCGCCGTCTCTCCCCTCGGGGTCGAGGCGATGACGCTCGGCTCCCACGGAGAGTCGATGGTCCCGCTCCCGCGCCAGGCCACCGTCGGCGGAACGGCGCTCACCGAGCTCGTCAACGAGGCGACCCTCGAGCGCCTGTACGCCCGAACCCGCGACGCCGGCGCCGAGATCGTCGGGCTGTTGAAGAAAGGGAGCGCGTACTACGCGCCGTCGGCCTCGGCGGCCAGGATGGTCGAGGCGATCGCCGGCGTCTCGGACGAGGTCCTCCCCGTCTGTGCCTGGTGCACCGGCCAGTACGGGATCGACGACGTGTACGTCGGGGTCCCCGTCCGGCTGTCGGCGGCCGGCGTGGCCGAGATCGTCGAGCTCGACCTCACCGAGGACGAGCTCGCGTCCCTCCGCTCGGCCGCCGAGGGCATCCGGGCGAAGTGCGCCGATCTGGCCGACCTCTAGGCGCGCTCGGGTTCGGCACCCGACGCCGCTCGGCCACGCTCGGAGGCCCGGACCCATCGCAGTCCGAGCGCCCCGCCGACGACCATGAGGATGCCGCCGGCGACGGTGAGCCACAGACCCGGCTGGATCTCCACGCGCAGGCCGGCCTCGAAGGCCTCGGTGAGCTCTCGCCGCACGACCTCCACGGGGAGCGCGAGCTGGGCGGCCAGGATCGTCGCCACCCGATCCACCCCCTCGCCCCCACCGAACCGGTGCCGGGCCCGGACCGCGTCGAGGATCGGGAGGGCCGCGCACGTCACGCCGAGCACGATCACGAGGATCGCCATCGCTCGCCGCGCTCGTCCCGACGAGGCCAGCCGCAGCGCGAGCACCGCGGCGAGGGCGATGAGGACCGCGAGCATGATCGCCTTGCCCTCCCAGACATCGGTGCCGTTCAGGGGCACGTCGGCGGCTCGTTGCATGTCCGCGCTGAAGCCGATCGACGCCCACGTGCTCGTCGCGCCGATCCCGGCCAGGAGGGCGCCCACCACGACCGCCGCGAACCCGGCGACGCGCAGCCTCGTCGCGGCGGCACGGGGAGCGGGCGTGACCGACATCGCGCGCATCCTCTCATCGCTCGGGGACGCTCGAAAGGACCGGCGCTAGCATGGCGGTGACGAAGGAGCGAGGCCGCGAGTCCGGGTGACCGACACCCTCGCGACCCGACGCGAGGGACCCATGGGCCAGGTGCGTGAGATCGATGCCGCCGAGATCGAGGAGGCGGTCCGCGCGCTCTGCATGGAGATCTGCTACACGGTCCCGCCGGAGATGGTGGAGCTCGTCAAGCGGGCGCGGGAGCTCGAGGAGTCACCGCTCGGGCGCCAGGTCCTCGACCTCCTGATCCGCAACCAGGAGCTGGCCGCCGAGGGCGAGTACCCCTACTGCCAGGACACCGGCTACACCGTGATCTTCATCGACCTCGGCCAGGACGTCCATGTGGGCGGCGCCGATCTGTACGACGCCGTGAACGCCGGCGTTCGTCGCGGCTACGACGACGGGTACCTGCGGAGCTCGATCGTGCGCGACCCCTTGTTCGACCGCCGGAACACCGGCGACAACACGCCGGCCTTCGTGCACACGCGGATCGTCCCCGGCGACCAGATCCGCATCCAGGTCGACGCGAAGGGCGCGGGTTCGGAGAACATGGGCAAGCACGCGATGCTCAAGCCCGCCGACGGGCTCGAGGGCGTGAAGGAGTTCATCCTGCAGGCGGTCGCGGAGTCCGGCCCGAACGCCTGTCCGCCCGGGATCATCGGGGTGGGCGTCGGCGGTGACTTCGAGATGTCGGCCGTGATCGCCAAGCGCGCCCTCATGCGCAAGGTGGGACAGCCCAACCCCGATCCGCTGATCGCGGAGCTCGAGGCCGAGCTGTACGAGTCGTGCAACGCGCTCGGGCTCGGTCCGGAGGCCCTCGGCGGCACCCAGACCGTGCTCGCGGTGCACGTCGAGACGATGCCCACGCACATCGCCTCGTTGCCCGTCGCCGTGAACATCGAGTGTCACGCCCACCGAACCGGGACGCGGGTGATCTGAGATGCCGGTCGAGACGCTCGAGGACGGCCGCAAGCGGATCCGCGCGCCGCTGGCCGACGAGGACGTCCGCGAGCTCGAGATCGGCGACGTCGTGCTCGTGAGCGGGGTCGTCTACGCCGCGCGCGACGCGGCGCACAAGCGGATGGTCGAGATGCTCGATCGAGGCGAGGAGCTGCCCTTCGACATCGGCGGTCAGATCGTCTACTACGTCGGGCCCACGCCCGAACGCCCCGGTCACGTGACGGGCTCCGCCGGCCCGACCACCGCCAGCCGGATGGACAAGTGGACGCCGCGGCTGCTCGAGCTCGGTCTGAAGGGGATCATGGGCAAGGGCGGGCGCGGCCCGGCGATCCGCGAGCAGCTCGCGGAGCACACCGCCGTCTACATGGCCGCCCTCGGGGGTGGGGGCGCGCTGTCCGCCCTGACGGTCCGCTCGCAGGAGGTCATCGCGTTCGAGGACCTCGCGACCGAGGCGATCCGCAGGATGGAGCTCGAGGACTTCCCCGTGTGGGTGGTGAACGACTGCCTCGGGCGGGATTTCTACGCCGAGACGATCAGGCCGTGGCGCCGCGACGACAAACTGCCGGAGCGCCTGCGATTCCCGACGGATCGGTGGGCGGTGGAGAACGGCGGCGGCTGACCGGCCGACCGGCACTCATTCCTGGGCGTCCGCCTTCGTCGTCTCGTCTTCCTCACGTGCGCGCGGTGCCGTCTCCCGACGGTCGATCCCGGCGATGAGCGACGCCGCGCCACCCACGGCGAGCCCCAGCCCGATGCCGCCGAGGACGTCGAGCGGCGCGTGCGCGCCGAGATAGACGCGGGCGAAGACCACGAGCGCGACGACGGCCCAGGGGAGCACCCTCCAGCGGCCTCGCAGGTAGGGCGTGACGACCCAGGCGAGGCCGGTGAGCAGCACGACGTGGCCGGAGACGAAGGAGACCCCGCTCGAGGGCGTGTTCCCGCGGACGATCGCGTCGGCGATCGTCGTTCCCGGGCGCGAGCGCTGAACGATCTCCCAGACGGCGCGTTCGGCGAGCAGCTTGCCCGCGGTGACGAGCACGCAGGCGGCGGCCAGGCGCCAGCGGCGGGTCACGGCCGCCGCGGCCGCGGCGATCGGGCCGATCGCGAGCACGCCGAGCAGCTGGGCGCCCTGCATCGCGGGCGAGATCGCGTTCGGAAGGCCGTTGACCGCGTGGAAGACGGCGAGCTCGGCGGCTCCGACCGTCCCGTCGCGGACGACGAGCCCACACAGCGCCACGAGCCCGAGCCCGGCCGCGCCGGCGGCGGCGTCGAGCGGCCGCCGGACGACGGTGTCGCTCATCGTCGGAGCGAGGCCGAGATCGCCGCCGCCACGTCGTCGGTCGTCGACGTGCCCCCGAGGTCGGGTGTTCGCACCGCGCCCCCGGCGAGCACGTCCACGACGGCGGTCTCGATCGCGTCGGCCGCCGCGACCTCACCGAGATGGCGGGCGAGCATGGCACCCGACCGGATCATCGCGATCGGGTTCGCCGTCCCGGATCCGGCGATGTCCGGCGCGCTTCCGTGCACCGGCTCGAACACGGCGTACTCCCACCCGAGGTTCGCGCCCGCCGCCAGCCCGAGACCTCCCACGAGACCGGCGCACAGATCCGACAGGATGTCGCCGTACAGGTTCGGGAGCAGGAGGACGTCGAGGGTCTCCGGATCGCGAGCCAGCCGCATCGACAGGTGGTCGATCTCCATGTCCTCGAACCACACGTCGGGATAGCTCGCGGCCTCGACCTGCCCGATCGAACG
>DATBLA010000072.1:0-5268 GCA_036555645.1 Actinomycetota bacterium | reverse complement strand
GCGGGTGATCGAGTTCAACGACGTCGACGCGCTCGAGGCGGCCCTGGGCGAGGGCGACGTCGCGTGCGTGCTGGCGGAGCCGGCCCTGACGAACATCGGCATCGTGCTCCCCGATCCCGGCTATCACGAGGCGCTGCGCCGCATCACCCGCGCGACCGGGACCCTGCTCGTGATCGACGAGACCCACTGCCTGTGTGCGGGGCCGGGCGGGGCGACCCGCGCGTGGGATCTCGAACCCGATCTGCTGACGATCGGCAAGCCGCTCGCGAGCGGCGTGCCGGCCGCCTGCTACGGGATGAGCGCCGAGGTGGCCGAGCGCTCACAGGCGTTCATGGACACGCTGCCGACGACCGACGTCGGCGGCATCGGCGGAACCCTGTCGGGCAACGCGCTCTCGCTGGCCACGATGCGCGCGACGCTCGAGCACGTCCTCACCGATGACGCGTTCGATCGGATGATCGCGCTCGGCGAGCGCTGGGCCGCCGGCGTGAAGGACGTCATCGACGAGCGCGGGCTGCCGTGGGAGGTGCAGCGGCTCGGTTGTCGGGCCGAGTACTGGTTCACGCCGGCCCCGCCCCGCACGGGCGGCGAGGCGGCGGCGGCCGACGATCCGGAGCTGGCCCGGCTCACCCACCTGTACGCGCTGAACCGCCGCATCCTGCTCACGCCGTTCCACAACATGGCGCTCATGTCGCCGGCGACCACCGAGGAGGACGTCGACGCCCACTCCGCCGTGTTCGCCGAGATGGCCGGCGAGCTCGTCGCATGAACGCGGCTCGCATCTCGCACGTGATGCTCGACGCGCGCGATCCCGAGAGCCTGGCGCCGTTCTGGTGCGGGTTGCTCGGAACCGAGGTGGACTATCGGTTCGACGAGGGCAGGTTCGTCTTCCTGCGCTCGGCCGGCGAGGCGCCAGCGATCGGCATCCAGTGGGTGCCCGAGCCGAAGGCGGGCAAGAACCGGATGCACGTGGATCTCGAGGTCGACGATCTCGAGGAGTGGACCCGGTGGGTCCGCCGGCATGGCGGATCCAGGATCGCCGACCGGGAGACGGCCGGCGTCCGCTGGCGGGTCATGGCCGACCCCGAGGGCAACGAGTTCTGCCTGGTGCCTCGCGAGGCCTGAGGAACGGCAACCCCGCGCAACCCCGGACGCACCCTCGCCTCGTACCCTCACGCGAGCGACGAGGGAGGCGACGATGGCGGCGGAACCGGTCGGAACGTTTCGGTGGCTCGTGATCGACACGGTCGATCCGGCCGCGCTCGCGCCGTTCTGGTGCGATCTCCTCGGCGTGACGGTGTGGGGGTGGTTCGACGACAACTTCCTCTGCCTGACCGACAACGAGCACACCGTCCCGTCGATCGCCTTCCAGCGCGTGCCCGAGCCGAAGTCGGTGAAGAACCGGCTCCACGTCGACCTCAGCGTCGCCGACATCGACGAGGCGGTGGCGAGGATCGAGGCGCTCGGAGGATCCGCCCTGTCCGAGGTTCGGGAGTCCGAGGGCTACCGGTGGCGCGTCATGGCCGACCCCCACGGCAACGAGTTCTGCATCGCGCCGCGCGGCGATTCCTGACGTCGGCGGACGGCTACCCCCGCTGCCGCAGGACCTGCCGAATCCGCACCCGGCCGGTCTGCAGGAGCGCTCGCGAGTAGACCTTCGTCGCGATCGGGATGAGCAGGGCGGTGGACCCGATCGAGATCGCGATCGAGAGCACGACCTCCCACGGCGTCGCCTCACCGAGCGCGATCCTCGTCGGCATGACGAGGGGTGACGAGAACGGCAGGAGCGACGCCACGGTCGCCAGGGTCGAGCTCGGGTTCGAGGTCGCGCTGATCCCGACGAAGAACGACGCGACGATGAGCAGCGTGAGCGGCGTCATCGTCGTCTGGAGATCCTCCTGGCGCGTGACGATCGAGCCCGCCACGGCGAACAGCGTCGCGTAGAAGAAGAAGCCGAGCACGAACCAGAACAGCACGAGGCCGACCGTCGCCAGCGCGCCCGAGGGGAACTCGAGCCGGCCGACGGCCATCGAGGTGACGAGCCCGACGATCCCGATGAGCAGCAGCTGCCCGAGACCGAGCAGGCCGATCCCGAAGATCTTGCCCCGCAACAACTGGGAGGGGCGCACGGTCGCGAGCAGGACCTCGATGACCCGGGACGCCTTCTCCTCGACGACGCCCGCCGCGACCCAGTAGCCGTAGGCGAACAGCTGCCCGTACAGGGCGAGGACGCCGACGAACGCGACGGTGGCGTTCTCGCGGCTCCTCGCGTTCACGGTCTCGACCGACTCCACCGGCAGCTGCTGCTGGTTCAGCGCCTCGTCGACCTCGGCCTCCGTGAGCCCGGACTCGGTGAGCGCGGCGAGCGAGCGCTCGCGGATCGAGGCCGCCTGGATGAGCCCGACGAGCTCGGCGGGTGGCTGCGACTGCACGACGATCCGCTCCGCGTCCACGAGCGCGGCGTCCGCGGCGCCATCGGAGAGCGCCTGCCTGGCGCTCTGCTCGTCCGGCACCTCGTGGAGCTCGACGCCGATGTCCAGGAGCGCCGCGGCCGCGACGACGTCCTCCCCCACCGCTCGCGAACCCTCGCCGACGACGGCGAGATCGTAGGTCGTCCGCCCGCCCACGGCCGAGGTGATCACGATGATGCCGACGAGGATGAGCAGCGTGATCGCCGTCGAGATCGCGAAGCCCCGGTCGCGCCCCCGCTCGACGAACTCCCGGCGGGCGATGATCCGCCACACGCCCCGGGAGCCGGCCCCGGAGGCGCTCAACGTCCCTCCCGCGTGACGGCCTCGCGGAAGATCTCGGCCAGGCTTGGCTGGACGACGCTGAAGTGGCGGACCTCCCCCGCGGCCTGGGCCGCGTCGAGCACGCGGATCTCGGGCACGCCGGCGCCGAGCTCGAGGATCGCGCCCTCGGGCAGCGACTCGAGCACCTGCACGCCCTGGACGGTGTCGAGCCACCCGTCCCGCGCACCCGCGACCTCGATCCGGACGAGCCGTCTCGGGTCCCTCGCCCGCAGCTCCGAGATGCGGCCGGCGGCGACGACGCGCCCCCGATCGATGAGCACGACCGACTCGCACAGGCGCTCGACCAGGTCGAGCTGATGGCTCGAGAACACGACGGGGACGCTGCCCTCGGCCTGCTCGCGGAGCACGCCGGACAGGACGTCGACGCCGACGGGGTCCAGGCCGGAGAAGGGCTCGTCGAGCACGAGGACCTCCGGGCGATGCACGAGCGCGGCCGCGAGCTGGACCCGCTGCTGGTTGCCGAGCGAGAGCGTCTCGGTCTTGTCGCGCGAGCGATCGTCCACGCCGAGCAGCTCGGCCATCCGCGCGGCCTGCGCGCGCGCGTCCGAGCGCTCGAGCCCGTGCAGGCGCGCGAGGTACTCGAGCTGGTCGATGACCCGCATCTTCGGGTACAGGCCGCGCTCCTCCGGCATGTAGCCGAACCGGCGCCGGATCTCCAGGTCCACGGGGCGGCCACGCCAGCGCACCTGGCCGGCATCGGCCCGGAGCACCCCGAGCGCGATGCGCATCGCCGTCGTCTTGCCGGCGCCGTTCGGCCCGACGAACCCGAGGAGCTGTCCCTCGGGGACCGAGAACGAGACGTCGTCGAGCGCCACGACGTCGCCGAACCGGCGGGTGAGACCGTCGAGCTCGAGCATCCAGGCAGCCTAGAGGACGGTGGTGCTCCCTCGGCGGAGGCCCGTGGTGCGGATCAGGTCACGATCTGGTGCGCCATCGAGAAGCCGCGCTTCTCCTGCAGCTCGGCCTGGATGAGGTGCACGACGGCGTTCACCTGCGCGAGGTGGGTGAACGCCTGGGGGAAGTTGCCGAGGTGTCGACCGGTGATCGCGTCGATCTCCTCGGCGTAGAGCTGGAGGGGGCTCGCGAAGGACAGGAGCTTCTCGCACAGCGCCCGCGCGCGCGCGAGCTCGCCGATCTCGACGAGCGCGGACACGAGCCAGAACGAGCAGATCGTGAACGTGCCCTCCTCGCCGGACAGGCCGTCATCGGTCTCGTCGACGCGGTAGCGGAGGACGAGCCCGTCCATCGTGAGCTCGTCGGCGATCGCGAGGACCGTCGCGCGGATGCGCGGGTCCTCCCGCGGCAGGAACCGCACGAGCGGCATGAGCAGGAGCGAGGCGTCGAGCGCGTCCGAGCCGTAGGACTGCGTGAACACCCCGCGCCCGTCCACGCCGTTCGCGCAGATGTCGGCGTGGATCTCGCCGGCGATCTGCCGCCACTGCTCCTGAAGCTCGGTCTCGCCCCGGCGGCGCGCCAGCCGTGACCCCCGGTCGAGCGCGACCCAGCAGAACAGCTTCGAGGAGGTGAAGTGCTTCGGCTCCCCCCGCACCTCCCAGATCCCCCGGTCCGGCTCGGACCAGTGCTGGATCGCCTCCTCCACCTGTGAGACGAGGATCGGCCAGACGCGCTCGGGGAGCCGGTCCCGGGACTTCGCATGGAGGTAGATCGAGTCCAGGAGCACGCCCCAGACGTCGTGCTGCTTCTGGTCGAACGCGCCGTTGCCGATCCGGACCGGTCGCGAGCCCTCGTACCCGGACAGGTGGTCCAGGGTGGACTCGGTGAGGTCGCGCTCGCCCCCGACCCCGTACATGACCTGGAGGCCCCGGCCCTCCTCGCACCGATCGGCGACGAACTCGAAGAACCCGTCGGCCTCCGAGTCGAACCCGAGCGTGTACAACCCCCACAGCGCGAACGTCGAGTCGCGGATCCACGAGTAGCGGTAGTCCCAGTTGCGCTCGCCGCCTGGGGTCTCGGGAAGGGAGGTCGTCGCCGCCGCCATGAGCGCGCCCGTCGGCGCGTACGTGAGTCCCTTCAGGGTCAGCGCGCTGCGCTGCAGGTGCACCCGCCAGGGGTGGTCGGGGAACTCGCCGTGGTTCAGCCACTCGCGCCAGTACTCCTGGGTCCTCCACATGCGCTCGGCGGCGTCGTCGTAGCTCTGCGGCGCCTCGTGATCGGACCAGGACAGCGCGACGAAGCGATCGTCCCCCTCCCGCAGGGTCGTCGAGGCATTCGCGCGCCGGCCCTCGAACCCCATCCGCAGGTCGGTCGTGAGGCGGATCGGGAGGTCGCTCCCCTCGACCGTCGCGAGCGCGTGGGTGTACCCCTCGCCCTCGTAGTCCCAGGTGACCTTCGCGCGGCCGTAGTCCGGCGCCGGCTCACAGTCCATGACGAACTCGACGTGCCCGTTCACGCACCGGATCGTGCGGAGCAGGACGTGCTCGGCCTCGTGGTCGCC
>DATBLA010000071.1:0-3263 GCA_036555645.1 Actinomycetota bacterium | reverse complement strand
CCCGCAGCAAGCACCGCGTGTTCGCGGAAGATGACGTGAAGGTGAGCTTTGCCGACGTGGCCGGCGTCGACGAGGCCGAGCAGGAGCTGAAAGAGATCGTCGAGTTCCTCAGGAACCCGCGGAAATACACGACGCTCGGGGGGCGTATCCCGAAGGGCGTGCTGCTGGTCGGCCCGCCGGGCACCGGCAAGACCCTGCTCGCGCGCGCGGTCGCCGGCTGGAACGATGTGCGCCGATGGCACCGACCCGACGGCCCACGATCGATCTGCTCGCCCGCGTGCCGCTGTTCGCCGACCTGTCTCGCGCGCACCTGTCGAGCCTCGCCGGCCTCGCCGAGGAGGCGACGTACAACCCCGGCCGGGTCATCGTGCAAAAGGGCGAGCCCGGCCGCGCCTTCTACGTCATCGTCGAGGGGACGGCCAAGGTCGTGAAGGGCAAGATCGTGACCGCCCGGCGCGAGGCCGAGCTCGGGCCCGGCGACTTCTTCGGCGAGCTCGCGCTCCTCGACGGCGAGCCCCGTGCGGCCACCGTCATCGCCGACGCGCCGCTCACGACGATCCGCATCGAACGCGCGGCGTTCCGACGGTTGCTGCGGGATGAACCCGGGCTGGCGACGAAGCTGCTCGAGGGGATGTCACGGCGAACCCGCAAGATCCTCGACACGCCCGCGCTGTAGCCGGTTCTCCCCTACCCACGCGAACCGACCTCGGACTAGGCTCCGGCGTCCGTTGCCCTGCGGTGGCATCGAGGGAGGCCGCATGGAGGACCCGGTTCGCGGCATCGCGCAGGTGGTGTCGGTCTCCATGAACCGTGGCCGGGGGGTGCTGCAGATGTGCACCCTCCAGCTCGTCGTGCAGGCCGAAGGGCTCGCCCCGACCGCCGTCGCCTATCGCGGGCTCATCGAGCGCGAGCGCTGGCCGATGCCGGGGATGGTCTTGCCGGTGACCGTGGACCGGTCCCACCCCCAGGCCATCGCGATCGACTGGGACGAGGTGCCGGTCTCCTCCGAGGGGTCCCGGCGAGCGGCCGAGCTCTCGGACGAGCCCGAGTCGCACACGGTCCTCGACCTGTCCGAGGGACCGCTTCGCCTGACCGACGAGCAGAAGGCGAAGCTTCGGACGTTGGGGATCGATCCGGAGTCCCTCACGATCGCCGCGCGCGAGGCGCGCTCATCGGGCGAGGGAGACGATGAGCCGACCCTGCGGGTCCCCGACGACCCGATGGACGAACGCCTCGAGCGACTCGAGCGCCTCGCCAGGCTCCGGGAACAGGGGATCCTCACGCTCGATGAGTTCGAGGCGCAGAAGCGCGAGATCCTGCGCCGCTAGTCAGCTGCCGGAGCGACGGCGGTCTCGCGTTCGAGCGCTCGAAGCCCGGCCGCCCACGCGGCGTCGAGGTCGGCGTCGGGCGGGAAGCGCCCGTTCAGCTCGAGGATCGTCATCCCGTGCGCGAACGCCCACACGGCTCGCGCCCGCTCCTGCGACCCGGCCGCGGCGATGAGCGGCGCCGCGGCGCGCGCCTCGACGCCGGGAGGGAGCAGATCGCGCCGGAGGGGGCGATCGTTCATGAGCCGGTACAGGTGCGGGTGCGCGAGCGCGAAGGCGCGATACTCGGCGGCGAACGCCGCGAGCGGACGCCGCCGGTTCGCGGCGACGGCGGCCTCGAACCGCTCGGCCACGTCCTCGAACCCGGTCGCGATGACCGCGGTCTCGAGCGCCTCCTTGTCGGCCACGTGCTTGTAGAGCGAGGGCGCCCGGATGCCAAGGCGCTCGCCGAGCCGCCGCATCGTGAGCGCCTCCGGGCCCTCCGCCTCCAGGAGCTCGCGCGCCTCGAGGACGATCTCCCGCGCCCGGTCCGACAGCTGCGGAACGGTCACGCTCACGCCGCGGCCTCGACGCGCTCGGCGAGCGCCCCGTTCATCGCCTCGAACCCTGGAAGCGTGCTTCGGCGGAGCCATCCGCGCAGGAGCGGCACGAGCGCCCCGCGGAAGTGCTCCGTCTGCACGAACCGCGTGCCGCCGCCGGGAAGCGGTTCGAGATCGAACCGGTGCGCGCCGTCGAACACACCGGAGATGCCGAGGTGACCGAGCCACCCGAACGACCGGTCCTTCTCGCTCACCGTGACGGTCGGGTGCAGGGTGGCGCCTCGACCGCCGGGTGGCTGGAGCCGGACCGTGAGGCGCGCGCCGACCTTCGGCTCCCCCTCGATCGAGACGATGAACGGGTTCCAGGACCCGAACTCGTCGAACGCGGTCAGCACCCTCCATACCCGCTCGGGCGACGCCTCGATCTCGGTCTCCGAGCGCAGCTCCTCCGTGAACGGCATCTCGTCCTCCTCCGGTCGGCTAACGTTGTTAGCATGGTAGGCGAACACCGTTAGCCTGTCAACCCCTCGTTCGTTCGCGTTCCGAGGTCACCGATCGCACCTCGGGTATCGTCTCCGCCGGTCGAATCGAGCGAGGGGTCATGGCGACCGCAACCGGGACCGAGCGAGCGGCGGCAGGCGGCGTGGTGCTGCTGACCCTGTGCGCAGGGCAGTTCCTCATGGCCCTCGACAGTTCGGTCATGAACGTCTCGATCGCGACCGTCGCCGACGACCTCGACACGTCGATCACCGGGATCCAGAGCGCGATCGTCCTGTACACGCTCGTGATGGCGATGCTGATGGTCACGGGCGGCAAGATCGGCTCGATGATCGGCCGCAAGCGGGCGTTCCTGATCGGGCTGGCGATCTACTGCTCGGGGTCGCTCACCACCGCGCTCGCGCCGAACCTGGGCGTCCTGCTTCTCGGCTGGTCGGTGCTCGAGGGGATCGGGGCGGCGCTGATCATGCCGGCGATCGTCGCGCTCGTCGCGGGGAACTTCCCAACGGAGGGCCGGCCTCGTGCCTACGGCCTCGTCGGCGCGGCCGGCGCGATCGCGATCGCGGTCGGGCCGCTCATCGGGGGGCTCGCGACGACGTACGCGTCCTGGCGCTGGGTGTTCGCCGGTGAGGTCCTGATCGGGATCGGGATCTTCGTGTTCTCGCGCCGGATGACCGATGCGCCCGTCGACGTGCGACCGCACCTCGACCTGCTGGGCGCCGTCCTGTGGGCGGTCGGGATGGGCGTGATCGTGATGGGTGTGTTGAAGTCCGGCGAGTGGGGGTGGTTCGTCCCGTCGCAGGATGCTCCCACCGTGTTCGGCATGTCGCCCGTGCTGTGGCTGATCGTCGCGGGCCTCGTGTCGCTCCGCCTGTTCGGCATGCACGTCCGCCGCCTGAAC
>DATBLA010000070.1:0-4639 GCA_036555645.1 Actinomycetota bacterium | reverse complement strand
TCGGGACCGATCCGCAGCACGCCCTCTCGGGGATCCGAGCCGAGAATCGCCTCGACCCCGATCGTGATCGTCGAAAGCACACAGCCCACGCCGACGAGGACGGCGAACGGGATCGCGGTCGCCGCCCCGACCCGCAGCGCGGGAACGCCACGGCGGCCCGCCCGGATCGCGGCCGCGCGGCCTCCGGCGATCGTCGCGGCCGCCGGCGCCAGGACGAGCAGCAGGTAGCCGGGCGGGAGCCGGCTCGGAGTTGGCGATCCGCCCGTCCCGGTCGCTGGCAGCGACCCCAGGATCGCCCCGGCGGGATCTCGCTGCGCGCGTCCGAAACAGGCCAGGTCGACAAGGGACCGGGCTCGAACGTCGTCGCACCCTCCGAGCGTCGGCACGAGCGCCCACAGCGCCTCGTTCGGAGCCACGGCCAGGTGATGAACGAGGACGACCGTCCCCACCTCCGGCCGGTCGAACGTGAGCTGGTAATACCGGGCGGTCGTCGGCGTGAGGAGCGCGACCTGCCCGCCGGGCTGCGCGATCCCGGCGACGACGAGGCCCGCGTAGGTGAGCAGCAGGCTGAGGGCGAACGCCCACCAGCCCCCCGCGATCGCGGCTGCGGCGAACCCCGTG
This sequence comes from Actinomycetota bacterium, assembly GCA_036555645.1. Classification (GTDB taxonomy): domain Bacteria; phylum Actinomycetota; class UBA4738; order UBA4738; family HRBIN12; genus DASSJM01. Next base: position 4,018 of record DATBLA010000070.1, on the reverse strand, counting down.
CGGCGGTCGCCTCGATGAGACCGCGCCCACGCCCACCATCCGCCCGCGGCACCTGCCAGGGCGGCGAGCACGAGCGGGACGAGCAGCGCCGGCCACGCGGACAGCGACAGCCGCACCTCGCCGGAGACGAACGACCCGAGCTCGAGCGGCGCCTCGATCTCGACGAGGAGGGCAACGAGCAGGACCGGGACCGCGTATCCCGGTGCGACGAACGCCCCCGAGACCGCCGCGGCCAGCGCGCCCCCATCACGTCCCTCGGCCGAGGCGAGCCCCGCGCGGAAGAGCAGCCATGCGGCCAGCCAGGTCGCGGCGAGGAGCGCCACGCCGACCTCGATCGTCGAGGACCCGCTCGGCAGCTCGGCTCCCGTGCCCGCGATCTCGGACAGGTCGAGGTCGCCCTCGACCACGACCGGGATGTGATGGAAGGGCCCGAGGTACAGCCCCGCGATCCGAAGGACGATCCCGAACGAGCCCGGCACGTCGGTCAGCGCGACGATCCCGACCGAGGCGACGAGCGCCACGCCGGCCATGACGAGGAAGGCGATGAACCCGCGAGCGAGCGCCTCCTGCCAGCCGGCGACCCGGGCCGGCCGGTCGAGCGCCCGGTTCACGGCAGGGCGGCCTGGACGAGCTCGGCGACTTCGGTGGGCGTCCGGCCGACGCGGACGCCGGCGAACTCGAGCGCCTCGGCCTTCGCCTGGGCCGTGCCGCTCGACCCGGTGATGATCGCGCCCGCGTGACCCATCCGCTTGCCCGGCGGCGCCGTGAACCCGGCGATGTAGGCGACGACGGGTTTCGAGAGGTGCTCGCGGACGAACGTGGCGGCGCGTTCCTCGTCGTCCCCGCCGATCTCGCCGATCACGACGACGAGATCGGTCTCGGGATCGGCCTCGAAGCGCTCGAGCGACTCGACGAACCCGATCCCGTGGATCGGGTCGCCCCCCATCCCGACGCACGTCGACTGCCCGATCCCCCGCTGCGTCAGCTCGTGCACGATCTGATAGGTCAGGGTGCCCGAGCGAGACACGAGACCCACGCGCCCCGGCCGGCAGATCTCCCCCGGGATGATGCCGAGGTTCGTCCGTCCGGGGCTGATCAGACCCGGGCAGTTCGGACCGACGAGCACGGTCGCCGAGCCACGCAGGTAGGCCTTCACCTGCGCCATGTCACGGACCGGGATCCCCTCCGTGATGCACACGATGAGCCCGACGCCGGCGTCGGCCGCCTCGAAGACGGCCTCGGCGGCGAACCGGGCGGGCACGAAGATCAGCGATGCGGTCGCACCGGTCGCCTCGACCGCATCGGCGACCGTGTCGAACACCGGGATGCCGTCGACGTCCTGCCCTCCCTTGCCCGGTGTCACGCCGGCCACGACGTGGGTGCCGTACGCGCGATTGCGCAGCGCGTGGAACGTGCCCTCCGATCCGGTGATCCCGGCCACGACGACCCGCGTGGTCTCGTCGACGAGGATCGCCACTACGCGACCTCTCCTCGCGAGAGCGCGGCCGCCCGGCTCGCGGCTTCGAGCATCGTCTCGGCCGCCACGATCCTCGGGTGGCCGGCCTCCGCGAGGAGACGGCGTCCCTCGAGAGCGTTCGTGCCGTCGAGGCGGACGACGATCGAGACCTCCGGCGACAGGCGCGAGAGCGCACCCAGGATCCCCTCGGCAACGAGGTCGCAGCGCGTGATCCCCCCGAAGATGTTGATGAGCACGCTTCGCACGTCGGGGTCGGACAGGATCACCTCGAGGGACGTCGCCATCTCCTCGGCGCTTGCCCCGCCGCCGACGTCGAGGAAGTTCGCCGCCCGGGCGCCCGCCTGCGCCACGACGTCGAGCGTGGACATCACGAGGCCCGCGCCGTTGCCGATGATGCCGACCTCACCCTCGAGCTTCACGTACTGCAGGCCGGCGTCCTTCGCGCGCTTCTCGATCGGATCCGCGGGGAAGCTGTCTCGGAGCGTCGCGATCGCCGGCTGGCGGAACAGCGCGTTGTCGTCGACCGTGACCTTGGCGTCGAGCGCCATGACCCGGCCGTCGGTGAGCAGGACGAACGGGTTCACCTCCACGAGCGTGGCGTCGGCGGTCGCGCGGACCTCGTCCATGCGCCCGAGCAGGTCCGCGGCTCCGTCGCGCGCCTCCGGCGGGAGGTGCCCGACGAGCCGGCGCGCGTGATACCCGCGCAGGCCGAGCGTCGTCCCGACGTGAAGCCGGCGGATCGCCTCGGGTCGGGTTCGGGCGACCTCCTCGATGTCGATCCCACCCTCGTTCGAGACCATCGCGAGGTACTCGCCGGCACCTCGATCCAGGCTGATCGCCGCGTAGAACTGCGCAGCGATGTCCACGAGGCGCTCGACGAGCACGCGCGTGACCGGCAACCCGTTGAACCCCTCGTCGAGCATCCTCCGCGCCGAGTCCGCCGCTTCCGCCGGAGCGTCGACGAGCACGACGCCGCCGCCCTTCCCGCGCCCGCCGACCTGCACCTGCACCTTCACCGCGACCCGGCCACCGAACCGCTCGGCGGCGGCGGCGGCCTCCTCCGGCGACGTGGCCAGGGCCCCCTCGGGCACCGCGATGCCGTGACCGGCGAACAGATCCTTGCCCTGGTGCTCGTACAGGTCCACTCAGGAGGCCTGTCGGTCCAGCCGGCCCGTGAGCCAGGTCACGATCTCGCCGGTGGCCGTCCCGGGGGTGAAGATCTTCTCGATGCCGGCCTCCTCGAGCTTCGGGACGTCGTCGGCGGGGATGATGCCGCCTCCGAACACGACGATCTCGCCGGCCTCCTTGTCCCGCAGCAGCGTCACGACCCGGGGGAACAGCGTCATGTGGGCACCGGAGTGGCAGGAAAGCCCCACGGCGTCCGCGTCTTCCTGGATGGCCGTCTCCGCGATCTGCTCGGGCGTCTGATGGAGCCCCGTGTAGATGACCTCGAAGCCCGCGTCCCGGAGCGCCCGCGCCACGACCTTCGCCCCCCGGTCGTGACCGTCCAGACCGGGTTTGGCGACGATGATCCGATGCTTGCCGGGCATGCGCGGGCCAGTGTAGCGAGCCTCGGTTGCAGCCGGTCCACGAGGCGGCGGAGGATGCGTCCATGCTCCCCGACACGCGCTACGCGACGGCGGTCGACGGTGTGCGCATCGCCTACCAGGTGCTGGGCGACGGCCCCTACGACCTCGTGTACTCCTCGGGCTGGCTGTCGAACGTCGACGTGCACCTGGAGGTTCCGGATCTCGGTGAGTTCCTGCGTGACCTCGCCCGCAGGGCGCGATTGATCACGTTCGACCGACGGGGCACCGGGGTCTCGGATCGCCCCTCGGCCGTGGAGACGATCTCGCTCGAGAAGGGCACCGACGACCTCCTCGCCGTGATGGATGCCGTGGGCTCCGAGCGCGCCCTCCTGTTCGGCTTCGAGGACGGCTGTGTGCCAAGCCTGCTGTTCGCGGCCTCGCACCCGGGGCGCACGCTCGGCCTGCTCCTGTTCGCGCCGTGGGTGAGCTTCTGGTCGACGCCCGACTTCCCGTGGGGCTGGACCGAGGAGGAGGCCGATGAGTGGGACGAGCATGTCCGCACCGAGTGGGGCACCGAGGCGTTCGCCCGATGGAACCTCGAGGACGCGGCCCCGTCCACCCTCCGCGACCCGGGTCGCGTTCGCGCCTGGACCCGATATTGGCGTCTGTGCGCGAGCCCGGACGCGGTGGAGGCGCTGAATCGCATGCAGCGCGAGATCGACGCCAGAGCCGTGCTTCCGGCCGTCCGCGTTCCCACCCTGGTGATGCATCGCACGGGTGATCTGTCTGAACCGGTCCGCGCGGGCCGGTTCGTTGCGGACCGGATCCCGGGCGGACGCTTCGTGGAGCTCCAGGGAGACGACCACCCGCCGTTCATCGGCGACACTCGCCCCGTGCTGGCGGAGCTCGACCGCTTCGCCGCCTCCATCCTGGATCAGGAGGCCGAGTTCGAGCGGGTGCTGGCCACCGTGCTGTTCCCCGACGTCGTCGGCTCGACGGAGCGGGCCGCCGA
>DATBLA010000069.1:0-23877 GCA_036555645.1 Actinomycetota bacterium | reverse complement strand
GCCTCGCACGACCGCGAGCGGACGCGGCTCGAGGAGTCGTTCGACGCCGTTCGCCACCGCCTCGATCGGGCCCGGTCCGAGCGGGCCGCCCTCGCCGAGGAGGTGGAGCGGCTCGACGCCTCGACCGCGCCGCTGTCCGATCGCCGGGCGGCGCTCGAGCGCGAGCGTCACGGGCTCGCCGACCGGCTCGCCGGCCTCGAGGAGGCGCTCCGGCGGCACGAGCAGCGGCGGGACCTGCTGGCCGCCCGGCTCGCGGATCTCGAGGAGACCCCCGGAACCCGCTTCCTCGCCGGCGCGGCGGGACGAGCGATCGGGCTGCTCGGCGAGCTCGTCCATGCGAGCGAGGGATGGGAGCGCGCGCTCCGGGCGGGTCTGGGTCCCCTGGCCGACTCGGTCGTCTACGAGGACGCCGAGCGGGCCATCGCGGACGCCCCGTCCGGCGACGGCGCGATCCTGTCGATCGCGGGGGGCGGGCCGGCATCGTTCGTCCTGTCGGGGGAGCGCACGCTCCTGTCGATCGTTCGAGCCGATCCCTCGGTCCGGGGGCTGGTCTCGACCGTCCTGAAGGACATCTACCTCGCGGACAGCCTCGACGAGGCGGCCGCGAAACACGCGAAGCACCCGAACGCGTCCTTCGTGACCTCCTCGGGCGTGCTCGTCGGTCCGGCGGTCATCCGCACGACGGCCGATGCGGACGCGCGGGCCGAGGAGATCCGGCGCGAGCTGCCCGTGGTCGAGCACGATCTCGCGCAGACCCGCGCCGCGCTGCGCCCCCGGCGAGAGCGCATCGACGAGATCGGCGTGGAGACGCGCGAGCTGACCGAGCTCATCGACGAGTCGGACGAGCGGATCACGGGGGCCGCGGAGCGGATCGCGCGGCTCGAAGGCCAGATCGGCGCCGACGAGCGAGAGCTGGATCTGCTGGGGCAGCGCCTCGCGGGGATGGACGACGCCGCCGCGGCGTGGCGCGAGAGCCTGGCCGCGGCCGAGCCCTCGGGCAAGGAGCTTCCCGACCTGCCGGCCTCGCCCGAGCCCCCGTTCCAGGCTCGCGTCGCGGTCGAGACCCTCCGGCGGGTCCGCGCGGAGGTCGAGTCCCGGCTCGAGACGGTTCGCTCCGAGCGCGATGAGCTCGCGGCCGCCGATCCGTCGGCGCTCGCCGACGGCGTCGAGGCGGCCGATCGCGACCGCGCGGCCGCCGAGGAGCGCCTGACGGAGGCCGAGCGCGCCCTCGAGGACGCCACCTCGGCACGCCACGAGGCCGGCGAAGCCGATCGCGCCGCGAGCGAGGAGGAGGCGACGTGCAACCGCCTGTGGCGCGAGGCCTCCACGGAGCTGGAGCGGCTGCGCGAGACCTACGAGGGGGAGGACCACGCGCGCGGCGACCTCGAGCGCCGCATCCGTGACGCGGAGCGGCTGCTCCGCGAGGGACACGGTCGCGACCCCGACGAGGCGCTCGCCGAGCTCGGCGAGGACGAAACCGGCGCGACGCTCGAGCGTTCGGCCGAGCTCGTCCAGCGCCGGCTCGCCATGCTCGGCCGCGTGAACCTCCTCGCGGCCGGCGAGTTCGAGGCCCTTCAGGAGCGGCACGACTTCCTGCACCGTGAGCTCGACGACGTCCGCCGGGCGCGTCGCGACCTGCTCGAGGTCATCCAGCGGATCGAGACCGAGATCGTGACGACGTTCGAGGCGGCCTATCGCGATGTCGCGGAGCGGTTCGAATCGCTCATCAAGGAGCTGTTCCCCGGAGGTGAGGGCAGGCTCGTGGCCACCGATCCCACGGATCTGCTCGCGACCGGCATCGAGATCGAGGCGCGCCCCGGACGCAAGCGCGTGAAGCGGATCTCGCTCCTGTCGGGCGGCGAGCGAGCGCTCACGGCCCTCGCGTTCCTGTTCGCGATCTTCAAGGCGCGACCGAGCCCCTTCTATCTCATGGACGAGGTCGAGCCGGCGCTCGACGACGTGAACCTCCACCGGTTCATCTCGCTCGTGGAGGGCTTCGCCGGCGACGCGCAGGTCCTCATCGTCACCCACCAGAAGCGGACGATGGAGATGGCCGAGGTCATGTACGGCGTGTCGATGAGCAAGGACGGCACGTCGAAGGTCGTCGCGCAACGGCTCGAACACCCGGCGACCGGGAACGGCCACCGGGCTGGCAGCGGCGACGTCGTGACGATCCCGGAGCCCGACGCCGTCCGCTAGCCTGAGGCTCGCGTGGGCCCCTGGATCGCGATCGTGATCGTCGTGGTCGTGGCGGTCGTCCTGGTCGTCTTCCTCCGAGCTCGGCGCCGCCCGGCGGCGCCGCCCACGTCGTCGTCGGCCGCCCGCACGGCAGGCCAGACCGTCGCCCGGCCTCCGGGACGGAGTGGGCTCGGCGCGCGCATCCGCTCGATCGTGCGAGCCGACGGGGCGACGGCCGACTGGGACGCGCTCGGGGAGCTGTTGATCCGGGCCGACGTCGGTCCGGCCACCGCGGACCGGATCGTTCGAGACGTCCGCGACGCCTACGAACCCGGCTCCGATCCCTCGGCGCTCGTCGCCGACGAGATCCGGGCCGTCCTCGGTGAGGGCTCCGAGCTCGACCTGCCGGCCGACCGTCTCGGCGTGGTGCTCGTCGTCGGGGTGAACGGATCCGGCAAGACGACGACGATCGGCAAGCTCGCCGCCCGGTTCGCGGCCGAGGGCAGACAGGTCAGCCTCGCCGGCTCGGACACGTTCCGGGCGGCGGCGTCGGAGCAGCTGGAGGTGTGGGCGGAGCGGTCGGGCGCCCACCTCGTGCAGCAGTCCCGCGGAGCCGACCCCGGCTCGGTCGCGTTCGACGCCGTCAAGGCCGCGGAGGCCCGCGGCTCCGATGTCCTCATCGTCGACACGGCGGGGCGCCTGCACACGAAGCAGCCGCTCATGGAGGAGCTGAAGAAGGTCCGTCGCGTGCTCGAGAAGGCCGCCGGCCGCGCGCCGGACGAGACGTTGCTCGTCCTCGACGCGACGACGGGGCAGAATGGCATCGCGCAGGCGCGGGCGTTCACCGAGGCGGTGCAGCTCACGGGCGTTGCGCTCACGAAGCTCGACGGCACGGCGAAGGGAGGAGTCGTCCTGGCGGTCCGCGACCAGCTCGGCGTCCCGATCAAGCTCGTGGGGACGGGGGAGACCGCGGGGGACCTCCAGCCGTTCGACCGCGACGCGTTCACCGAGCGGATGCTGAGCGACTGACGATGGCCAAGGCCGACATCCTGATCGTCGAGGACCACCCCACGATGCGCGAGGCGATGCGCCTCATCCTCGAGCACGAGGGGTTCGAGATCCGCGAGGCGACCGACGGGGCGATGGCGCTGTCGATGGTTCGGGAGCGGCCGCCGGACCTCATGTTCCTCGACCTCAACATCCCCGGCGCGAGCGGAGCCGACGTGCTCGCAGAGCTGAAGGCCGATCCCGCGACGAGCGCCGTCCGCGTCGTCGTCGTGACCGCGACCGGCGAGGAAGGACGCGAGTACGTGCTCGGGCTCGGGGCCGACGAGTACTTCACGAAGCCCTTCTCGCCGACCGCGCTCCTGCGCACCGTCGAGCAGGTGCTCGAGGTCGCCGGCCGCGAGGAGACCTGAGACCGGCCCAGGTCGTGTCCGGCCAGGTCGTACCCTAGGCGTTCGACGACCGACCGGATCCGAGGGACGCATCGATGTTCGACTCGCTCACCAGCCGCCTGGACGGCGTGTTCAAGAAGCTCCGTTCGAAGGGGAAGCTGCACCCGAAGCAGGTGGACGGGGCCCTCGACGAGATGCGAACGGCCCTGCTTGAGGCCGACGTCGCGACCGAGGTGGCCGACGGACTCCTCGAACGCGTTCGCGCGCGAGCGCTCTCGGAGGAGGTCATGAAGAGCCTGACCCCCGCCCAGCAGGTCATCAAGGTCGTGCGCGACGAGCTCCAGTCGACGATGGGAGGGACGCAGACGGCGTTCACGCTGCCCTCGGCACGACCGGCCGTCGTCATGATGGCCGGGGTGCAGGGCTCGGGGAAGACGACCGCGAGCGCCAAGCTCGCCCTGCACCTGAAGACGAAGGGCAAGCGTCCGCTGCTCGTCGGGGCCGACCTGTGGCGCCCGGCCGCGGTCGAGCAGCTCGCGACGCTCGGGTCCGAGATCGAGGTCGAGGTCGTCTCCGACGGCAGGGACGCGGTCAAGGTGGCGAAGTCGGGCGTGAAGCACGCCGGACAAAAGGGCCACGACGTCGTGATCGTCGACACCGCCGGTCGGCTCCACGTCGACGAGGAGATGATGCGCGAGGCGCGACGGGTGAAGGACGCCGTCGGGCCCCACCACGTGCTCTTGGTGTGCGACGCGATGACCGGCCAGGACGCCGTCGTCCAGGCCCGCGCGTTCATGCACGAGGTCGACACGACGGGGTTCGTGCTCTCGAAGCTCGACGGCGACGCCCGCGGCGGCGCGGCGCTGTCGATCACCGAGGTGACCGGCCGGCCGGTGTTCTTCGCCGGGACCGGCGAGAAGCTCCAGGATCTCGAGCCCTTCTACCCCGACCGGATGGCCTCTCGGATCATGGGCATGGGGGACGTCCTGTCGCTCATCGACAAGGCCCAGGACACGATGGACACGGAGCGGGCCGCCGAAGCCGCCGAGCGGATGCTCTCGGCGAGGTTCACGCTCGAGGACTTCCTCGTGCAGATGCAGGAGGTGCGCAAGCTCGGCCCCCTGCAGGACCTGCTCGCCATGCTCCCGGGCGTGCCGGGCGGGAAGAACGCGCTCAAGGACATCGAGGTCGACGACGGACAGCTCTCCCGCGCCGAGGCCATCATCCGGTCGATGACCGGGGAGGAACGCCGGAATCCCGCTATCATCGGCGGGTCCCGGCGCCTGAGGATCGCGCGTGGGTCCGGCGTCACCACCGCGGACGTGAACTCGCTGCTGAAGGAGTTCGATCAGGCCCGGAAGATGATGAAGTCCATGATGGGCGGCAGGCGTCTGCCCAAGATCCCGGGGATGCCGAACATCCCCGGTCTCGGTTCGTGAAGGAGCAGGGATGGCGGTTCGGATCAGGTTGAAGCGGTTGGGCGCGAAGAAGCGGCCCTTCTATCGGGTCGTCGTGGCCGACCAGCGCAGCCCGCGCGACGGCCGGTTCATCGAGAACATCGGGATCTACCACCCGCTCGAGGACCCCTCGGTCATCGAGATCGATCGCGAGCGCGCGCTCCACTGGCTGCGGGTGGGCGCCCAGCCCTCCAACACCGTCCGGGTGCTGATGACGAAGGTCGGCATCTGGGAGGACTTCACCGCCGAGAAGGGCGAGAGGTCCGGCAGCGCGCAGAGCGGCACGAAGGCGTCCGCCAAGGCCTCCTAGGTCGTGCGCGAGCTCCTCGAGTTCATCGCCCGCGAGCTGGTGGACGAGCCCGACGCCGTCCAGGTCGAGGAGGTCGAGGACGACCGGGGTGTCGTCCTCACGCTTCGGGTCGCACAGGACGACATGGGCAAGGTCATCGGTCGCGGCGGCCGCACCGCCCGCGCCATCCGTGCCGTCATGAAGGCCGCCGGCCTGCGAACCGGCATCCATCACGTGGCCGTCGACATCGCCGACTGACCGCACCCGCGCAGGCGGACGGGAGGACGGATGGACGAGCCCACGGTCGCGGTCGGGCGGATCGCGCGGGCGCACGGGCTCGGCGGCGAGGTGTCCGTCGTCGTGCTCTCCGAGGTTCCCGACCGGTTCGCGCAGGGCGCCGTCCTGTGGCTGGAGGACGGCCGGCGCCTCACGGTCGCGGCCGAGCGACGGCACCGAGACCGCGTCCTCGTCCGCTTCCGGGAGGTGGCCGATCGGACGCAGGCCGAGGCGCTGAACGGCGCGATCCTGTTCGTCCCGGCCTCGGCGTCCCCGGACCTGCCCGAGGGCTCGTGGTGGGACCACCAGATCGACGGCTGCGCCGTCGAGACCGACTCCGGCCGTTCGCTCGGTCGGGTGGCCGAGGTGATCCACACGTCCGCCAACGACGTCTGGTCGGTCCGCGACGAGGCGGGCTCGGAGACGCTGGTTCCCGTGCTCCGCGACGTCGTCCTCGAGGTCGACGTGGCGGCGAAGCGGATCCTCGTTCGCGAGGTGCCCGGGATCACCACGCCGGGCGACGAGCCGCCGCGCTAGCCTGCGCGCATGCGGATCGACGTCCTGACGATCTTCCCCGAGATCTTCGATGGCCCACTTCGGGAGAGCCTGCTCGGTCGCGCGATCCGATCCGGTCTGCTCGACGTGCGCGTGCACGACGTGCGGCCGTTCGCCACGGATCCGCACCGGCAGGTGGACGACGAGCCCTACGGCGGGGGGCCGGGGATGGTCATGAAGGCCGAGCCGATCTTCGCCGCCGCGGACTCGCTCGGCGATGGGAATCGTCGAAGCGTGTTCCTGTCGCCCGCCGGGCGTCGCCTCGATCAGCCGCTCGTGCGCGAGCTGGCCGCCGAGCCCTGGCTCGTCCTGATCTGCGGGCGCTACGAGGGCGTCGACGAGCGGATCGTGGAGGGCCTGCCCGCCGAGGAGGTCTCGATCGGCGACTACGTGCTGTCCGGCGGGGAGATCCCCGCGCTGGTGGTGCTCGAGGCCGTGACGAGGCTCGTTCCCGGTGTCGTGGGGAGCGAGGAATCCGTCCGCCGGGACTCGTTCGGCGACGAGGGCCTCCTCGACCACCCCCACTACACGCGACCGGCCGAGATCCGAGGGATGCGGGTGCCCGAGGTCCTCCTGTCGGGCAACCACGCCGAGATCGACCGATGGCGGAACGAGGCGGCCCTCGAGAAGACCCGCCGCAACCGTCCCGACCTGCTGGAACGCCGGCCGGGCAGTTGAGATCGCGGTTCCGGGCAGTCCGAACCTGCCTGCTACCATGGGGCCTCCCGCCATGAACAAGACCGATCTCGTCGACCAGTCCTATCTGCGCACGGACCTTCCGGAATTCCGCCCGGGCGACACCGTCAAGGTGCACGTCCGCGTCGTCGAAGCGGGCCGCGAGCGCATCCAGGTGTTCCAGGGTGTCGTCATCCGACGCCAGGGCGGCGGGCTCCAGGAGACGCTCACGGTCCGGAAGATCTCCTTCGGGGTCGGGGTCGAGCGGACGTTCCCGCTCCATTCGCCGTCGATCTCCAGGCTCGAGGTCGTCTCGCGCGGCCACGTGCGGCGCGCCAAGCTGTACTACCTGCGCGAGCGGCGCGGGAAGAAGGCCCGCATCCGCGAGCGCCGGCTGAGCGAGGACGAGCTCGCGGCGATCGCCGCGGCCGAGGCCGAGCGGACCCGCGCGACGGACTCGGACGCGGACGAAGGGCCCGAGGAGTCGGCGGAATCCGAGCTCGAGGAGCTCGAGGGGTCCGAGGAGGCACCGTCGCCGGACGGACAGGCCGAAGCCCCCGAGACCGCGCCCGCGGCCGAGGACTCGGAGGCTCCTGAGGGAGCCGAGATGTCCGAGGCAGAGGTCCAGGGCTAGACGGTGACCGAGCGCCCGTCGGGCTCCACGGAGCCGGCCGACGGGACCGTGGCGACCGAGCCCGAACCCGCATCCGACCGATCGGACGATCGCCGCTCGAGCTCGGGGTTCTGGCGCGAGCTCCCGGTGCTGATCGTGATCGCGCTCGCGCTCGCGATCCTCGTCAAGACGTTCCTCGTCCAGGCCTTCTACATCCCGTCCGGGTCGATGGAGCCGACGCTCGTGCCGGGGGACCGGGTGCTCGTTCGCAAGGTCCTGTACTCGCCGGACCGGTTCGACGTCATCGTGTTCGAGGAGCCGAACGGCGCGGCCGGACCCGACCGGGGGGTCGTGGGCGGCTTCCTCCACTGGCTGTCCGAGGGTCTCGGGTTCGTCCATCCGGAGAACGAGGACTTCATCAAGCGGGTCATCGGGCTGCCCGGCGAGCAGGTGGAGCTGCGAAACGGGAGGCTGTACGTTGACGGGATCCGAACGGAGGAGCCGTACCTCTCCGGGAGGCCCGACACGAGGGATTACGGACCGGTGATCGTTCCCCCCGACGCCCTGTTCGTCCTCGGCGACAACCGGCTCCACTCGAACGACTCGCGCTTCGGCCTGGGGTTCGTCCCCCTCGACAAGGTCATCGGGAGTGCGTTCGTCATCGTGTGGCCGCCGTCGAGGGTCGGATGGATCCACTGATCCTGGACCTCGGGCGGTACGAGCGGGGCCTGCGGGAGCAGGGGTTCCGGCTCATCGCCGGCGTCGACGAGGCGGGCAGGGGCGCGCTCGCCGGCCCGCTCGTGGCCGCGGCGGTGATCCTGCCGGAGGGATTCGACCTGGACGGGATCAACGACTCGAAGGTCCTGACCGCGAACCAGCGCGCGGTCGCCTATGAGCGGATCGTGCGCGACGCGGTCGCGTGGTCGGTCCGCCGGTGCATGCCGACGCGCATCGACCATCGTGGGCTGCACCGCTCGAACGTGTGGCTGCTCCGGCGCTGCGTCGTCTCGCTCGACGTGGAGCCCGATTACGTCCTGTCCGACGGGTTCCCGATCCGCCGGCTCCCGGTGCCGAACCTGTCGATCAAGAAGGGCGACGCGGTGACGGCGTCGGTCGCGGCCGCCTCGATCGTCGCGAAGGTCACGCGCGACCGCACGATGGATCGGTACCATCGCCGGTTCCCGGCGTACGGGTTCGACCACAACCGGGGGTACGGGACGAACGCGCACCGCGATGCGCTTCGGCGCCTCGGCCCGTCCCCGATCCATCGGTTCTCCTTCAAGGGCCTGCGCGAGGGCTGGTACGCGCCGCCCGGGCCGGACGACGACGAGGTCTCGATGCTGGAGGGCGAGGGATGAGCGACGACGCAGACGACATCGAACGGTTCGAGGAGGAGCGCGAGCTCGAGCTGTACCGGGAGTACCGCGACGTCGTGCCGATGTTCGCGTTCGTCGTCGAGACCGAGCGACGCTTCTACCTCGCGAACGAGGTCGAGGTGAAGCCGGCCGAGGACGGGTGGGTCGAGGTCGTGCTGGCGGACGCGTGGGTCTGGGACATGTTCCGGCCCGCCAGGTTCGTCTCGAACGTCCGGGTGATGACGCGACGCGACGTGAACGTCGAGGAGCTGCGCCGGGACGAGATGCAGATCCCCGAGTAGCCCGAGCCGGCGATGTCGGCGGGTGGGGCTAGCGTGGCGCGGTGGCCGAGCATCGGGACCCGGAGCCCGATCCGCGGATCGCGACGGGACGCGCCGGCGAGAACGCCGCGCTTCGGGTGTACGAGCGACGCGGGTTCCGTCTCGTCGCTCGCAATTGGCGGTGTTCGATCGGGGAGCTCGATCTCGTGCTCCGCAAGGGCGCATCGCTCGTCGTGTGCGAGGTCAAGACGCGAAGCGGAACCGCGTTCGGCGGCGGGTACGAGTCGGTCACGTGGACGAAGCGACGCAGGCTGCGGCAGCTCGCCGAGGCGTTCGTCCACCAGCGCGGCCTGAACGAGTCCGAGGTGCGCTTCGACGTCGCGAGCGTCTGGCTCGGTGGCGCCACTCGAGTCGAGATCTTCGAAGACGCGTTCTGACGCCGCTGTCGGTGGCTGGCACTAGTGTCGCGCGACCGTGTACGGATGCGTCAACGGCGTCACCGTCATCGGGGTCCGGGGACACCTCGTGGCGGTCGAAGCCCACATCGGCCGCGGACTCCCGTCGCTGACGCTCACCGGGCAGCCGGGAGCCGCGGTCCAGGACGCGCGAGATCGGATCCGCCCCGCGGTCGAGAGCGCGCGGCTCGAGTGGCCGCTGCGACGGATCGTCGTGAACCTCTCGCCGGGGAATCTCCGCAAGGACGGTCCCGGACTCGATCTCCCGGTTGCGATGGGCGTCCTCGCGGCGTCGCGTCAGGCCCCGGCGGCGCGGCTGGACGGCTGGGCCTTCGCCGGCGAGCTCTCCCTCAAGGGTGACCTCGTGCCCACGCCCGGCGTCCTGTCGGCGGCGATCGCGGCGGGACGCTCGGGTCTGCGGGGCATCGTCGTCCCGTCGGGGAACGCGGCCGAGGCGAGCCTCGTCGACGGCCTCGAGGTCGTGGGCGCCTCCGCGCTCTCCGACGTCGTGGCCTACTTCCGCGGCGGCTGGACGCCGCCGGCACCCACGGAGTCCGCGCCGGCGAGCGTCGTGAGCTGGTCGGTGGACCTGTCGGAGGTGCGCGGCCAGGCCCAGGCCCGCAGGGCGCTGGAGGTCGCCGCGGCCGGAGGGCACAACCTGCTCATGATCGGATCGCCCGGCGCCGGCAAGACGATGCTGGCCCGGCGCCTGGCGACGATCCTGCCCGCGTTGTCGCGCGACGAGGCGCTCGAGGTCACGCAGCTCCACTCGGTCGCCGGGCTCCTGCCGGGTGGGCTCGTTCGCGAGCGACCGTTCCGCGCTCCGCATCACACCGTCTCCGCGGCCGGGCTCCTCGGCGGAGGGAGCTCGTTCCTGCGACCGGGAGAGGTCTCGCTCGCGCATCACGGCGTCCTGTTCCTCGACGAGCTCACCGAGTTTCGCCGCGACGCGGTCGAGGGGCTGCGGCAGCCGCTCGAGGACGGCCGGGTCGTCATCATCCGCATGGCGGGGTCGGCGGAGTTCCCCGCGCGGTTCACCCTCGTGGCCGCGGCCAACCCGTGCCCGTGCGGGTTCCTGGGCGATCCCGCACGCCGCTGCGTGTGTCGGGACGATCGCATCCAGACGTACGCCGCCAAGCTGTCCGGCCCGCTGGTCGATCGGATCGACATCCGCCTGACCGTTCCCCGCCTCACGCGGCACGAGCTCCTCGGCGAGACGCCGGGCGAGCCCTCGGCGGCCGTGCGCGACCGCGTCGAAGCGGCGCGGGAGCGGCAACGGCGCCGCTACGCGGACCTCGGCCTGTCGAGCAACGCGCAGCTCCCGGGCCCGGCGATCCGGCGGCTGTCACGGGCGACCCCGGCGGCTCACGAGCTGCTGGCCGGCGCCGTCGACCGCCACGGGTTGACCGGGCGCGGGTTCGATCGGGCGCTCAAGGTGGCCCGGACGATCGCCGACCTGGCGGACGACGACCACGTGGGCGCGGATCACGTGGTCGAGGCCCTCGCGTACCGGTCCAGCGGAACGACGCATCGGCTCGAGCATGTCGGCTGAGTCGAGCTCGCGCCGGTCCGGAACGGGAACGCTCACGGCCCCGTCGCCGTGGCCGGTCTGGCCGGACGGGTTCGACGCGACTCCTGCGGACCGCCGCGCGCTCCTCGTGCTGTCGGCACTGCGAGGCGCGACTCCGCGAGCGCTCATCCCGATCGCCAACCGGGTGGGTTCGGCGTCGGGGGTGCTGGCCGAGATCGCGGCGGGTCGTGTCGGGAGCGAGAACGACGCCGCGTTCGCCCGCTCGCTGGACCCGGCGGAGATCGGCGCCGCCGCGCGCCGCTGCGGCGCTCGGTTCGTGACGTGGGGTTCGCCCGACTACCCCGCCCAACTGCGGCACATCCACGATCCGCCGGCGGCCCTGTACGTCCAGGGACGCGAGACGTCCGGCTCCGAGGTCCTCGTCGCCGTCGTCGGCGCGCGCCGGTGCACCTCGCTCGGCCGCGAGATCGCGTCGGCGATCGGCCACGGTCTGGGGGCGGCCGGGGCGACCGTGGTGAGCGGCGCCGCCCGTGGGATCGACGCGGCGGCACACGAAGGGGCGCTCGAGGCGGGTGGAGCGACCCTCGCGGTCCTCGGGACCGGCCTCGACGTCGGCTATCCCGTGGGCGGGCGCCGGCTCGTCGAGCGCATCCGTGCGGCCGGCACGCTCGTCGCCGAGTACGCGCCGGGAACGCCGCCGCACCCGTGGCACTTCCCGGCTCGCAACCGGATCGTGGCCGGCCTCTGCTGCGCGACCGTCGTCGTGGAGGGCGCCGTGGGGAGCGGCTCGATGATCACGGCCGAGCACGCGATGGAGTTCGGCCGGGACGTCTACGCCGTGCCCGGCGCCGTCACGAATCCCCTGTCCGCCGTTCCGATGCAACTGATCCGAGAGGGAGCGACGATGATCCGAGGCGCCGAGGACCTCGTGAACGACCTCGGGCTCGACTCCGCCCTCGAACATCCCGTCGCTCCGCGTGAGGTGCCGTCGGAGGCCGAGCGGAAGGTGCTCGATCGCCTCGCGGGGCCGACGTTGCCCGACGTCGTGGCCTCCGCGCTGAGCGTCGGCGTCCCCGAGGTCGTCGGCACGCTCATGCGGCTCGAGCTTCGGGGGCTCGTTCGGAGCGTCGGGGGTCGGTACGAGGCGACGCTCGCGGGGACGCGCGCCGGGCGCCGCACCAGGGGTCAGACCGACTGACGGAGGGTCTCGAGCGCTTTCGGCACGCCGTCCGGCGCCACGAGCCGGACCTCGCCACCCGCCGCGTCGAGCAGGCTCGCCGCCATCGAGGCTCGATATCCGCTCGCGCAGACGAACGTGGTTCGGCCCCGGCGGCGCTCGGCCCCGATCGTCGCGGGCAGGTCTCCCACGAAGCGGTGACGGCTCGCCTCCAGATGCCCGTCCCGCCACTCCGTGTCCTGGCGAACGTCGACCACGTCGCCCGCCTCGCCGCGCTCGAGCTCGGCGAGGAGGCCGTCCACGTCGACGACGGGGTACGAGGACGTCGGGCGCCCCGAGGCTTCCCAGGCCTCGACGCCTCCGTCGAGGTGGCCCACGAGCGCCTCCCACCCGATCCGCCAGAGCTCCGTCGCGGCCTCGCGCAGCGCGGCGTCGTCCTCGACGACGAGCACGATCGGCGCGCCGAACGGGACGAGCCAGCCCACGTACGAGGCCGAGTCCGATCGAAGCGGCACGTTGATCGAGCCCGGGACGTGCGCGGCCGCGAACGCGATGCCCGGTCGCATGTCCACGATCGACACGCCGTCCTCGATCGCGGCGGCCACGTCGTCGACGCCGAGCGGCGGGGGGATCGGGACCGCGCCGCGGACGGGCGGCCCGGCGCGGTTGATCGGCGCCATCGCGCGGTAGTAGGCGGGGTAGGAGGGCAGATCCTCGAGCTGATCGCGGACGAAGGTGGCCTCGTCCGACTCGGCGAAGGCGGCATTGGCCGCTCGCTCGATTCGGATCGTGGACGTTCGCTCGCGCTCGCCGTCGGATGAGCCGGCGCCGCAGAAGCTCCCCTGGCCGTGCGTCGGCATGACGAGGACGTCGTCCGGCAACGTCCACAGCCGGCGGAGCGACGCGAACTGGAGTCGCGTGAGCTCGTCCGTGTGGTCGGCCCCGAGGAGGTCGGTGCGGCCGGCGCCGCCGACCATGAGGCTCCCCCCGGTGAAGGCGGCGATCGCCGATCCGTCGGGGCCGCGCAGCACGTACGTGGTGTGCTCGAACGTGTGACCCGGCGTCGCCATCGCGACGAGCGTCCCGTCGCCGAGCGGGATCTCGGTGCCGTCCTCGACCGGGTCGTGGTCGAACGCGTAGGACCCCCCCGACGGCACCCAGATGTCGGCGCCCGTCGCCGCGCGGATCTCGGCGGCGCCCGACACGTAGTCGTTGTGGACGTGGGTCTCGATCACGGTTCGGATCCGGACGCCCCGGGCCCGTGCCGCCGCGAGGAAGCGCTCGACGTCGCGTTGCGGGTCGACCATCGCGGCGTCCTCGCCCCACGAGACGAGATAGCTCGAGTCGCCGAGTCCGGGCGTGACGAACGCGTCGATCTGCATCCCGCGAGGCATCCTACGACCGGGGTCTGCGGGCATCGCGTCCGGCGTGCTTGAACCGCCCTCGGGCGGTTGGTACAAGAGTGCGTTCCCCGATGCCAGCCCGCACCGACCGCGCCGTGTCCGATGCCGCCCTCATCGAGGGCTTCGCCGACCATCTCGCGCACGAGCGGCATCTCGCGGCCTCGACCGTGGACGCCTATCGCCGCGATCTCGTTCGACTCGCCTCGTTCCTGTCCCGGGGGCGCGGGAGCCTGGCGACCGCCGGGCTCGACGACCTCCGACGGTTCCTCGCGCAGCTGTCGACGCTCGGGTACGCCCGGGCATCGATCGCCAGGCGGGTCGGCGCGATCCACACGTTCTATCGCTGGGCGCTATCGCGTGGAGTCGTCGAACGCGATCCGGCCGCCCTCCTCGGCCGGCCGAAGGTCGTCTCGAGGCTCCCGACCGTTCTCCGCGTCCCGGAGGCGGCCGCGCTCGTCGAGGCTCCGACGCGGCCCGAGGAGGCCGGCGACGTCCAGGCGGCGGTCGTCCTTCGCGATCGAGCCATCCTCGAGCTGATGTACGGATCGGGCCTGCGGGTGAGCGAGGTTGCGGGCCTCGAGCTCGACGGCGTCGACCCGGCGAGGGGTCGTGTGCTCGTCATGGGCAAGGGCTCGAAGGAGCGGGAGGTCCCGATGAACGACCGGACTCGGACGGCGCTTCGCGCCTGGCTCCAGCGGGGCCGGCCGGTCCTGGAGCCCGAACCGGGCACGCGGGCGCTGTTCCTGAACCTCAGGCGTCGCCCGATCGGCCCACGCGACATCCGACGGCTTGTGGGACGATACGCGCGCCTCACGCTTTCCGGCCGGCGGGTGACGCCGCACACCCTGCGACATTCGTTCGCGACCCATCTGCTGGAGGGAGGAGCCGACATCAGGGCGGTCCAGGAACTCCTCGGCCACGCCAGTGTGGCCACGACGCAGCGGTACACCCACGTGTCGCGCTCGCGCCTGTTCGAGGCGTACCGGCGGAGCCACCCGAGGGCGCGATGACGCGGGCGACGAAGGCCGACAAGCCCGAGGCGTCGCGGGCCGCGACGAAGACCCGGCCCAAGCCGAAACCGAAGCCGGCCCAGAAGGCCGCGACGAAGCCGGTGGCCGAGCCGGCGCGAGCGACCGACCAGGTCGACGAGCTCGCCGTCCTGTGGAGCGAGTTCAAGGAGAGCGAGGGATCGGGCGCGCGCGAGTCGGCTCGCGAGCGACTCATCCTGCACTACGCGCCGCTCGTGAAGTACGTCGCGAGCCGTGTCGCGACCGGACTGCCCGCCAGCGTCGACCAGGCGGACCTCGTGTCCTACGGCGTGTTCGGCCTCATCGACGCGCTCGAGAAGTTCGATCCGGCTCGCGGGAACAAGTTCGAGACGTACGCCATCCCGCGGATCAAGGGCGCGATCATCGACGAGCTGCGCGCGATGGACTGGGTGCCGCGCTCGGTCCGCTTCAAGGCGCGAGAGATCGAGAAGGCGTACGCGGACCTCGAGTCGATGCTGAAGCGCGCACCGACCGAGCACGAGGTCGCCGAGCGCCTCGGCGTCTCGATGCGCGAGCTGCACGACGTCATCAACCAAATCTCGTTCGTCCAGGTCCTTCAGCTCGACGAGATCCTGAGCGTGGGGAGCGATCGCGGCGAGCAGGTGTCGCTCCTGGACACGCTCGCCGACCGTGGCGTCGACCCGACGACCGGTCTCGAGGGACAGGAGACCCGAGGCCTGCTGGCCGCCGCGATCAACTCGCTCTCCGAGCGCGAGAAGATCGTGGTCACGCTCTACTACTTCGAGGGCCTCACCCTTGCCGAGATCGGGGAGATCCTCGGCGTGACCGAGTCTCGCGTGTGCCAGATCCACACGAAGGCCGTCGGGCAGCTGCGCCTGCAGCTCGTCGAGACCGAGTGACCCGCCGCCGGGCGGGCACTGTGAGCTCGATCACTGCGCGAACGCTCGCGCGTCGATAGGTTTCGCCATCCGGACCGTCCGGGACGGGCAACGCCGTCGGATCGGAGGGTGGCGATGGTGTTTCGCGCGCTCGCCCTCCCCCTCGTCGCAGCGCTGATCGGCTCGGGGCCGGTCTCCGTGCCGGTGGCGCACGGCCACATGATTCCGGCCTCGGGAACCTGGGCGTGGCCGGTCCACGGTCCGGTGATCCGTGGCTTCGATCCACCCGACACCCCGTTCGGCGCGGGCCATCGAGGGATCGACGTCGCGGTGCCCCTCGGGACGCCGGTCACCGCTCCGGCGCCGGGGACGGTGTCGTTCGCCGGTCCCGTGGGAGGGCACCTGTTCGTCACGATCGACCACGGCGGAGGGCTGGAGAGCACGTACTCCTGGCTCGGGACCGTCCTCGTGCGCCGAGGCGACGCGGTGGCCGCGGGGGCGATCGTGGCCTCGACGGGCAACGGTCATCCCGGATCGAGCGTGCCCCACCTGCACCTGGGGGTGCGGCTCGACGACGTGTACGTCGACCCGTTCGGCGTCCTCGGGCCGTTGGGGGTGCAGGAGCTCATCCGGCTGGCGCCGCTCGCGGCGTGAGCCCTGGATGATCGCGTCTCGGCTTGCGCTGACTCCCCGCTAGGATGTGCGCCCCCGGATCCGGAGGGCCACCTGCTCCACCGATCACTCCGTCGTCGCTCGCTGGCCGGGCCGCTGCTTGCCCTTGCCATCGTCGCGGGTGGTTCGCTCTCGGGCGTCGCCCGTGCCCAGTCCGGATCCGAGTGGACCCAGTTCCAGGGCGGCCCCGGCCACCCGGGCGTGCTGACCGGCGGACCCGAGCCGCCGTATCGGCCGCTGTGGTCCCTGGCGGCTCCGGCCGGACCCGCCCTGTCTCCCGCGGTCGTATCCGGGGACCTCGCGATCAGCCTTGGCTCGGAGGCGGTCTACGGGATCGATGTCGCGTCCGGGACCGTCGAGTGGGAGATCTCCCGGGAGGGCGGACCGCTCACGATCCCGGCGGTGGCGACCGTCGGGGACGGGCAGGTGCTCCTGTACCTCGACGGACCGCCGGAGGACGAGCCGAGTCCGAGCGCCACGCCGAGCGCGTCCACGGGTCCATCCGGGGCCACGCCGTCGCCTTCGACAGGGGAGGACGACGCCGACGGCTCGGTCCTCGTCGGCGTCTCGCTGGAGGATCGGAGCGAGCTGTGGCGCGCACCCCTTGACGGCATCGCGCGCAGCGGCGTGACCGTCGACGGGACGACCGCGTACGTGGGCGACCAGGACGGGAACGTGTACGCGATCGCACTGGAGGACGGAACGACGGTCTGGAGCGAGCGCGTGACCGGGCGGGTCGACGCCCCACTCGCGGTGGCCGACGCGACCGTGTACGCGATCGCCCGGGACGAGGACGCCCTGCGCGTGCGGGTCGCGGCGTTCGACGCGGCGACCGGCGAGCGGCCGTGGCAGCCCTTCGTGGTCCCGGCGACCTCGACCGCCGCGACGGCTCCGGCCGCGGGCGGCGGCGTCGTGGTGATCGGCGCCGCCGATCGTTCGGTGAGAGCCATCGGCGCCGAAGGCGGCGCGGAGCGCTGGAGCTCGCTCGTCCTGTCCCTGTTCTCGCCCGCGACCTCGCCGGCGCTGTCGGAGGAAGGTCTGTTCGTCGCGGACCTCGGCGGCGGCCTGTACCGGCTCGACCCCTCGAGCGGCGAGCGCGCGTGGGGGTACCAGTTCAACGACGTCGTGTTCCGTGGCTCGCCGGTCCGGTCCGGATCCGCGGTCCTGCTCGGGCTGAACGACGGGCGGCTCGCCGCCGTCGACGCCGAGACCGGCCATCTCGTGTGGCAGAGCGAGGAGTCGCCCGGGTTGATCGGAGCGATCGCGCTGTCGGGGGATGCGGTGATCGCGGTCAAGGGCGGGCGAGACGCGGGGCTCGTCGCGTTCGAGCACGATCCCGACGGGACGCTCCTCGACGAGCCCTCGCCGACCGAGCTCGACCTCGGCACGACGCTCCAGCGGTACGCGGTCGCCGGGGTGGGTGTGTTCGCGGTCGTCTTCGTCGCCGGTCTGCTCGCCGCGCGGCGGTTCGGCGCCTCGCCACCCGACGCGGCTCGGGAGGACGAGTCCGAGATGGACGAGGGGGACCCGGCGCCGGCCGAACCGGACGAGGAGGACGAATCGTGAGCGGCAAGCGATCTCGCCGCCGGCCGCCGCAGAAGCGGCCGCCCACGCAGGAGCGAACGAGCACACCCGCTCCCGTGAGCGAGCCCGAACCGCGCCGACCCTTCGGGGGCGCGCTGTTCGGCCGGAGCGATCCGAGCCTGCCCTCGATCCCGCGGTCGATCGGGCAGGGCGTCCTCGCGATCATCACGACCCCGGCGCTCGTGGCGATCGCGATCGTCGTCCCCTTCCTCGCGTGGATCGTGCTCGTCGCGCTCGGGTTCGAGGGCTCGCCCGCGCGACTCGTCGACGTCCTCGCGCTGCCGCCGATCTCGACGTACTTCGACCTGGGCACGGGCGCGAGCCTGGCGGGCCTGGGCACCGGGTTCCTCGTCTTCACGGGCGTGGCGATCGTCGTCCGGGGGCTGATCACGGCGCTCCTGACCGGCTGGATCGTCGAGGCGGTGGAAGATCGTCGGGTCTCTCGGTACGGGCTGTATCGGGGGGTCGCGGCGATCCCGACGGTGCTCCTGGTGCAGGTCGCGTCGTTCTCGCTCATCGTGCTCGGCAACCTGATCTTCCCCGCGCTCGGCCCGGGCATCGGGTTCCTCGCCTTCGTCGCGGCGCTCGTGGGTGGCCTGTTCTTCCTCGGGTTCGCGCCGGCGGCGGCCGTCCGGCAGGGGCGACCGGCTACCGACACGATCCGGCGCTCGGCCCGAGCGGCCATGCTGCCGGGGACCCGTCAGCTCATGCTCTGCGCGCTCTACTTCTTCATCGCCCTGCCGGTCGTCGTGGGGTTCGCGCCCGGGGGCAAGGAGGTCACCGCGAACCCGCAGCTGTCCACGTGGATCGCGGCGCTGCTCGTGAACGTCCTGCACCTGGCGTTCATGGCGACGTTCGCGTATCGGTGGATCGCCATCGAGCCCATCGTTCCCGAGGAGCCGGTGCGACTGCGCCGCACGCAGGCGCCTCCACCCGCAGCTCGGAAGCGCCGCTAGCCGCGGCAGAGCCGGAGCCTCCCACCGGCCCGGGTCCCGAGCGCATCCTCGCTGCTAGACTCGCGGACCGCCGACGTTTCGAACGTCGAGCTCGCACGTCCGGGGACCGCGCGCGGGGTCCCGACTCGCTCGGGCCGCGCACGGGTGGAACCGGACGGAGGACAACCGGAAGGAGGACGCACCGTGCCTGTCGTCACCAGGCGGGAGCTCCTCGAGGCAGGGGTCCACTTCGGGCACCAGACGAGGCGCTGGAACCCGAAGATGGGTCGATTCCTGTACGGGGAACGCTCCGGCATCTACATCATCGACCTCGAGAAGACCCTGACCGGGCTCGAGGAGGCCTACGCGTACGCGCGGGATCTCGGGCGCCGAGGCGGGGTCGTCCTGTTCGTGGGGACGAAGAAGCAGGCCCAGGAGGTCATCGCCGAGCACGCGAACCGGGTCGGCATGCCGTTCGTCACGACGCGCTGGCTCGGCGGCATGCTCACGAACTTCCAGACGGTCTCGCGCCGGCTCCTGCGACTGCGCGAGCTGCGAGAGATGGAGCGCACCGGCGCGTTCGACTTCCTTCCGAAGAAGGAGGCCATCCGGCTCCGCCACGAGCGCGACAAGCTCGAGCGCAACCTGGGCGGCATGCAGAGCCTCGAACGTCTCCCGGACGCCATCTTCGTCATCGACACGAAGAAGGAGCACATCGCGGTGACCGAGGCCCGAAAGCTGGGACTGTCGGTCATCGCCATCGTCGACACGAACTGCGACCCCGACGAGGTGGACTATGTGATCCCGGGCAACGACGATGCGATCCGCTCGGTCTCGCTCGTCACGCGACTCATCGCCGATGCGCTCGCCGAGGGACGGCAGGAGGGGCGCGAGGCCGTGGTCACCCGAGCCACCGGTCCCGAGATCGAGCCGGAGCCGGCGCGTGAGGCCGTCGCCCCGGTGGCTCCCGAGCCGCCCGCTCCCGAGCCGCCGGCTGCAGAGCCTCCTCCCGCCCAACCGGCCACCGAGGCGGAGTCGCCGCAACCGGCCGCCGACGCCGAGCCGATCGTCGAGGAGCGCTGACGATGGCCGAGATCACCGCGGCACAGGTCAAGGAGCTCCGAGAGCTGACGGGCGCAGGGATGATGGACTGCAAGCGCGCCCTCGAGGAGGCGGACGGCGACCTGGACAAGGCGCAGGAGCTGCTTCGCGCGAAGGGGCTCGCGGATGCCGGCGGACGGGCCGGCAGGTCGGCGGACCAGGGCATCGTCGAGTCGTACATCCACTTCAACAACACGGTCGGGGCGCTCGTCGAGCTCAACTGCGAGACCGACTTCGTCGCGAACACCGAGGAGTTCCGCGCGCTCGCCAGGGATCTCGCCCTGCACATCGCGAGCCCGTCGGCGCCGCGGTACCTCACGCGTGAGGAGGTCCCCGCCGACGTCGTGGACGCCGAGCGCCACATCTTCGAGCTCCAGGCCAAGGAGCTCGGGAAGCCGGACACGGTCATCCCCACGATCGTCGACGGCAAGATGAACGCGTTCTACGAACGGACCGTCCTGCTCGATCAGAAGTACGTGCGGGACGACTCGAAGACGATCGCGCAGCTCCTGGACGAGGTGGGGGCTCGCGTCCGCGAGAAGGTGGCCGTGCGTCGATTCGCCCGGTTCAAGCTCGGCGAGGAGAGCGAGTAGGGTACGGGCATGTCGGAGGGCGACATCACCCTCGCGCCGGGCTTCCCGCGGTACCACCGAGTCCTCCTCAAGCTCTCCGGGGACGCGTTCGCACCGTCGGAGACCGGGTACGGGATCTCGACCGACGCGACCGGACTGCTGGCGCGCGAGCTCGCCGACGTCGTGGACCTCGGCGTCCAGACCGCGGTCGTCGTCGGCGGCGGCAACATCTG
Organism: Actinomycetota bacterium; assembly: GCA_036555645.1. GTDB lineage: Bacteria > Actinomycetota > UBA4738 > UBA4738 > HRBIN12 > DASSJM01. Next base: position 3,250 of record DATBLA010000069.1, on the reverse strand, counting down.
GCGGGGCCGGCAGGCTCCGGGGATCGACCGCGGGCGGGCGGACTACATGGGCATGCTCGCCACCGTGATGAACGCGCTCGCGCTGCAGGACGCACTGGAGAAGATCCACCTGCCATCGCGCGTGCAGACGGCGATCCACATGGCGCAGATCGCCGAGCCGTACATCCCCCTGCGCGCGATCCGGCACCTCGAGAAGGGGCGCGTCGTCGTGTTCGCGGCCGGCATCGGCGCGCCGTACTTCTCGACCGACACGACCGCGGCCCAGCGCGCGCTCGAGATCGACGCGCAGGCGATCCTGAAGGGCACGAAGGTGGACGGCGTGTACACGGCGGATCCCCACGTCGACCCCAGCGCGCGCCGCTTCGATTCGATCGAGTACCTCGACGTCCTTCGAGAGGGCTACCAGGTGATGGACGCGACGGCGATCAGCCTGTGCATGGAGAACGGGCTGCCGATCATCGTGTTCGACTTCCGGGGCGAGGGGAACATCCGCCGAGCGGTATCCGGGGAGCCGATCGGCACGCTCGTCCACGGGGGCGCCCGGTGACGGTGACCTCCGCCCTGGCCTCGGCGACCGAGAAGATGGACAAGGCGATCGGCGTCCTCAAGGACGAGCTCGCGGGGGTCCGCACCGGGCGGGCGTCGCCCGCGATCCTGCAACGGATCGTCGTGGACTACTACGGGACGCCGGTGCCGATCCAGCAGCTCGCGTCGTTCTCGGTGCCCGAGCCTCGCACGCTCATGATCACGCCGTACGACCGCAACGCGATCTCGGCGATGGAGAAGGCGATCATGGCCAGCGACCTCGGCATCACGCCCGGCAACGACGGGTCGGTGATCCGGCTCAGCTTCCCCCCGCTGACCGAGGAGCGACGCAAGGATCTCATCAAGGTGGTACACCACCGGGGCGAGGAGGGCAGGGTTGCCGTTCGGAACATCCGGCGGCACTCGAAGGAGGAGCTGGAGAGACTTGAGCGAGAGGGCGCCATCTCGGAAGATGACTTGGTGCGCTCGGAAAAGGAGCTCCAGAAGCTGACCGACCAGCACATCTCGCAGATCGACGAGGTCGTGGCCCACAAGGACGCCGAGCTCAAGGAGATCTGAGTGGCCAGGGACGAGGAGCAAAGGACCGAGGGCGAGGACCTCTTCGAGGACCTCGACAAGTTCTTCGCCCCCATCCAGGACGTCGAGTGGCCCGAGTCCACCGGCCCGGTGGCCCGGCCGCCCGAGCGCGCCTCCGAGGCGGAGGCCGAGTCCTCGCGGGGAGCCACGATGGCCGTCGAGACCGAGACGGCCACGGACGAGGTCATCGAGCTGGAGCCCGGGCCCGAGCCCCCGGTCGAGGCGCCCGAGATGTCCGAGCCGTTCGATCCGCCCGAGTCCGGCGACGCCGCGCCCGGTTCGTGGGCGGGGGCCGGCGAGGACGAGGGCGACGTCGACGACGGTGGGGTCGGCACGTTCCTGTTCGAGGCCGAGGCGGACCAGGAGGAGCTCGAGCTCGAGGACGCGGGATCGGCCTCGGCCGGATACGTGGACCTGCCGGGTCCTGACCCCGACGAGCCGGAGGTGGCCGAGCTCGACGAGGGCACGGGTCCCGAGATCGCCGAGGAGGCCCCCGACATCCAGGCGGTCGAGGCCGCCGCGGACCACTTCGCCGAGTCGGTCCGGGACGAGGTGACGATCGAGCCGGAGCCGGCGGTCCCCGAGGCCACCGAGGAGGTTGCGATCGCCGCCCTGCTGGGCGACGAGGACGCCGAGGAGGAGTCCGAGCCCGCCCGGACGGTTCGGGTTGGGGCAGAGGGGTTCGGCGGCCCCAGCTGGCAGGAGCCCACGGCGATCGAGGTCGGCGCCGACACCGAGCGCGCGGGAGCGGGCCGGGACGTCCCGACCGCCTTCCTGACCGGGATCATCCTCGTCGCGCTGGCAGTCGGCGCGATCGCGCTCGGCCCCGGGCCCTTCGCGATCTTCGCCGGCATCGTCGTCCTGTTCGCGCAGGGCGAGTTTTACCTCGCGCTCCAGAAGCGCCACTACCAGCCGGCGACGGCGCTCGGACTCGTGTCCGGCGCGCTCGTCCTGGGTGCCGGCTACTACCGGGGCGAGAACGCGATGCTCGCGATCATGGCCCTGTCGATCTTCGCGACGTTCCTGTGGTACATGACGGTCCCGTCGGCGCATCGGCGCAACGTCGTCTCGAACGTCGCGCTCACGGTCCTGGGGATCGCCTACATCCCGCTGCTCGCGGCGTACGCCCTCGCGGTCCTGAAGCTCCCAGACGGCGAGGGCCTCACGCTGTCGATCATCGGACTCACGTTCGCCTACGACACCGCGGCCTTCGGGGTCGGGTACTTCTGGGGGAGCCGCCCGCTCGCGCCGAACATCAGCCCGAAGAAGTCCTGGGAAGGGGCGATCGGCGCCACGCTCGTCGTCATCGCGCTCGCCGTCGGCGTGGTCGCGAACTCGGTCACGCTGCTCGACACGGTCGGCCGTTCGGTGGGCCTCGCGGTGGTCGTGGCCGTCTTCGCCCCGCTCGGCGACCTCGCCGAGTCGTTGTTGAAGCGCGATCTGGGGATCAAGGACATGGGCGGGATCCTGCCCGGGCACGGCGGCGTGATGGACCGGATCGACTCGGTGCTGTTCGTGGCGCCGGCCGCCTTCATCTATCTGCGCCTGATCCTGCTCTAGCCCCAGTCGGGTCACTCGCGCTCCACGGATCCTGCAACGTGTCGATTCGCCGGTTCCGATGGCGATTCCGTGTTCCCTCTGTGCGGCCGGCCTCGGGCACGCCACCCTGACCACGATGCTGTTCGGGATCGCCCTGGCCCTCGTCGTCGCCTGCGTTGCGGGCGCCGTCCTCGCCGGGAACCGCGCCCCCTCGGCCGCCCTCGCGCTGATCGGGGGCGTGGCGGCGGGGTTCGTCGGCCTGTACGTCGCCGCGCGTCACGATCCGACGGGCGTTCCCGCTGCCGTCGCGGTCTGGGCGACAGGTGGCCTCGTGGCGCTCGGCCTCGTCGGCCTGCTCGTCACGCCGAAGGGGAGCGCGCCCGGGCTCCGCCGCGCCGCCGTGCTCGTATCTGCCCTCGCTCCGTTCGCGGCGGCCGCTCTGGGCGTCTCGCTCCTGTACGCGTGTCCGCTCTACGTCACCGAAGGCGCGGGATTCTGCGTCCACGAGATCGACGTGCTCGGCGGATGGATCTCCGAGGTCGTCCTCCTGTTCGTCCTGGACTCGGTCGCCCTCGTGGTGCTGCTCCTC
>DATBLA010000068.1:0-3318 GCA_036555645.1 Actinomycetota bacterium | reverse complement strand
GAGCGGTACCGGTCGTGGCGCTGTCGCACCCACGCCGACCTGAACCATGCCGAGATGCGCAGGTACCGCCGACGGCTCCGACCGCTCGCCCGGCGTCTCGACGTCCCGATCGGGGATCGGCCCGAGTGGGTGGACTCGGGGTGCTGACCTAGCGTTCGAGCGCGGCGCGGAGGGCCTCGGCGGCGTCCTCGGGCGCGAGGGTGTTGATCGACATGGCCGACCCGATCTCGAACCCGGCCTGCGTCGAGATGCGCGGGATGAGCTTGAGGTGCCAGTGGAACACGCGGTCGCTGTCCCATCCGTTCGTCGGGGCCGAGTACAGGACGAGGTTGAAGTCGGGGTCGCCGGCCGCTCCTCGGAGCGCCGTGAGGGTGCGCACGAGGATCTCCGCGAGGTCGTCGACGTGCTCGTCCGCGAGGTCCCCGAACGAGCCCTGGTGGAACGTCGGCGCGATCCACGTCTCGAACGGCGACTGCGCGGCCCACGGCTCGAACGCGACGAACCCGCCCTGCTCGAGGACGATGCGATCCGCGGCGGTCTGCTCGGCCGCGATGACGTCGTCGTAGACGCACACCCCGTTCTCGTCGTAGTAGCGGGAGGCGACGTTCAGGCGACGGAGCAGCCGCGGGAGGAACACGGGGGTCGCCACGATCTGCGAGTGCGGATGGGTGAGGGAGGTCCCGGCGAGCGCGCCGAAGTTCTTGAACACGACGACGGCCCGAACGTCGGGACTGGCGATGAGCGTCCGGTAGCGTTCCAGCCAGACGCGGACGACGAGCGAGACGTCAGCCGGGTCGAGCTCGTCCATCCGGCCGTCGTGTCGCGGCGTCTCGATGACGACCTCGTGACTGCCGAGGCCCGGCATCTCGCGGAACATCCGATCGCCGGATCGTTCGGCGGGGCCGGCGCCCGTGAGCGCGGCGAACATGTTCGGGACGACGCGCACCATCCAGTCGGATCCGGGCACGCGAAGGATCTCCGGCGGCGTCTGGTCCTCGTTGCCGGGACAGAACGGGCACGTGTCCTCGTGCTCGGGCAGCTGGGGCCGGGGGATCACGACCGGCTCGTGCGGGCGGTCCCCGCGCCTGGTCGCGAGGATCGCCCACTGCCGCGTGGTCGGATCCTGACGAAGGGTGGACATGGGCGCGGAGCCTACCGCGTCCCGGTTCAGAGCTCCCGTCGTTTGGGAGAGAGCGCACGCCCGATGAGCGAGACGACGGCCGCCATCCCGAGCAGCAGGAACGTCACCGTGAGCAGGAGCCCGGCGAGGAACGCCCCGACGTCGATCGTGTCCGAGCTGAAATCGGTGCCGGCGACGATCGCGTACATGTTCGCGAACACGTAGAACGCCGGCACGATGAGGAAGGGGAGCGCGACCATGGCGGCCACCACGACCGCGCCGATGGCCAGCCCGTAGGGTCGGTCTCCTCCCATCAGGCCCTCGGCCGGATCTCGACGGTGTCGCCGTTCACGCGTGCATCGTACGCGGGGATCGGCTGCATCGCCGGTCCGCGCATGACCCGGCCGTCCTCGAGCCCGAACGTGCTCCCGTGCACCGGGCACTGGACGGTCGCGAGCGACCCGCTGAACCGGACCGGCCCGCGGTGCAGCGGAGCGCCCTGATGGGTGCATCGATTCCCGACCGCGAAGATGCGATCGCCGTCACGCACGAGCAGGACGTCGCCACCGTCGACCGAGACCCTCGTCGGGGCGCGCTCGCCGAGCTCCTCGAGCCCGATCGCCGCCGTCCACCCGTCCTCGCCCACGATCCCTCCCGTCAGCTCGTCGTCTCGTCGTACGCCGCTGCCACGCTCTTGGGGACGCACATCCTCCAGGCGTCGAGGACGAGCTCGCGCATCTCCGCGAGATCGAGCGCCGCCAGGCGGACGCGGACCCAGTTGTACCGCAGGTCGGAGCGGTCCGGCATGAGGAACTTGTCGGGCTCGGAGGCGACGAGGGCCTCGCGCTCCTCCTTCGGGAAGCCGAACCCCATCACCGTCTCGTCCTGGGAGAACGCGAGGAAGACGTACCGGCCGGCGCGGAACTTCACCCGGTCGCGCACGAGCGCCTCGGTGGTTCTCGGCAGCGTCAGCGCGAGCGCTCGAACGTCCTCGATCGTCACCATGCCGCGATCGTGCCAGATGTCGAACGCCTCCGGTCCGCCGTCCACCCCTCGCGACGCGGGCACCGGCCATACTGAGCGGGTGACGGCCCAGCGATCGCTTCGGATCCGTGGCACGCGGGTTCCCGTCGTGCTCCCGACCGTGCGCGACCCCCGGCTGCACCTCGCGGCCGTGATCGTCACGCTCCAGGTCCTGGGGCAGACGGCGTTCGGCTTCCAACTCTCGATCGCCCAGATCCTCGTGTCCCTGCTCACGTGCGCGGTCCTCGAGGTCGCGATCACCTTCCGCAAGGAGGCCGTCCTCATGTGGCCCGCGAGCGCGTTGCTGACGGGCAACGGCGTCGCCTTCATCCTGCGCGTGCCGGGCACCGAGCACGGCGACTGGTGGAGCATGCACGGCTGGTGGATCTTCGCCGCGACCGCCGCCGTCTCGCTCCTGTCGAAGTACCTGATCAAGTTCCGCGGCCGTCACGTGTTCAACCCGTCGAACTTCGGTCTCGTCCTGTGCTTCCTCGTCCTGGGCCCACTCCGCGCCGAGCCGCTCGACTTCTGGTGGGGCCCGATGTCGTTCTGGCTCGGTCTGGCGATCGCCCTCATCGTCGCCGGCGGCTTCGCCATCCTTCACCGCCTGCGACTCGTGGGGGTCGCGGTCTCGTTCTGGCTCGTCTTCGCTGCCGGGATCGCGGTGCTCGCCGCTGCCGGCCATGCGATGACGGCCCGATGGCACCTCGGACCGATCACCGGCATAGAGCTCTGGCAGGTCCTCGTGTTCTCTCCGGAGATCCTCGTGTTCCTGTTCTTCATGATCACGGACCCGAAGACGGTTCCCGAGGACGCGATGGCCCGTCGGGTATTCGGGGCGGCGATCGGCATGGTCGCGGTGCTGCTGATCGCGCCCCAGATCACCGAGTTCGCGACGAAGGTCGCGGTCCTCGGCGCGCTCGTCGTCGTGTGCGCGGCACGGCCGCTCATCCAGATCGTGCTGTCGTCGAACCGGACGGGGGACCTCGTAGGACGAGCACGGCTCCGGGTGGGAGCGACCGGACGCGCCGCGCTCGGCGCCTTCTCGATCGCGGGCGCCGCGGTCGCAGCGGGTCTCGTGCTCGTCGTCGCCCTCGCGGCTGGTCCGAGCCTCGGGAGCGCCGGACCGCTGGGAGCGGCGGACGGCGCCCTGCCGGAGGTGACGATCCTGCCCT
>DATBLA010000067.1:0-5644 GCA_036555645.1 Actinomycetota bacterium | reverse complement strand
CGCTCGTCGCCGACGATCAGGCGCAGCAGCGTCGACTTGCCGATGCCGTTCGCGCCGACGAGCGCCGCGTGCTCGCCCTCGGGAACGCGGAAGCCGACGCCCTCGAACAGCGTCCAGCCGCCCGGCAGGGCGTAGGCGACGTCGGTGAGCTCGATGAATCCCACGGCCGGACCACCGTAGCAGCGGGTCCCGTGAGCGCCTGGGAGGCGATCAGCGGGCCGCGGCGGCCCGCTCGTGCTCCCAGTGGAGCTGCCCGCAGGCCGCCTCGATCTCGCGCCCGCGCGTGTCTCGGATCGTGACGGTGACGCCCGCGTCCTCCAGGATCGCGGCGAACTCCCGGATCCGGCGCCGCGGGCTCGGCGCCGAGCTCGAGCCCGGCGTCGGGTTCAGCGGGATGAGGTTGACGTGGGCGCGAAGCCGCAGCGCGATCGGCGACAGGCGTTCGGCCTGGTCGTCGGCGTCGTTCGTGCCGTCGATCATCGCCCACTCGATCGAGGGGCGGCGGCGTGTGCGCTCGCGCCACGCGTCGATCGCGTCGACGAGCTCGGCCAGCGGCCACAGGCGGTTCACGGGCACGAGCGCGTTTCGCAGATCGTCGTCGGCGGCGTGGAGGCTGACCGCGAGGCCGACCTGCGGGAACGCGTCGCCCAGACGCCGGATCGCCGGTGCCACGCCCACCGTCGAGACGGTCACGTGGCGCTGGCCCATCCCCATCGCGCCTGGATCCGTCATCCGGCCGAGCGCGCCGAACGTGTGGCGCTCGTTCGACAGCGGTTCGCCCATCCCCATGAACACGACGTTCGCGAGCCGCCGCGGCGTCGAGCCCGGCAGCTCGGCTGCCGAGCGTTTGGCCCACAGCGCCTGAGCGGCGATCTCGCCGGCCGTCAGGTTGTTCCGAAGCCCCATCTGGCCGGTCGCGCAGAACCCGCATCCCATCGCGCACCCGGACTGCGTCGAGACGCACGCGGTGACCCGGTCGCGATAGCCCATGAGGACCGTCTCGATCACGTGCCGGCCGCCGAGCCGGAGCAGCGCCTTGCGCGTTGCGCCCCGGTCGGCCTCGCGCTCCTCGAGCACCTCGACACCGAGCGGGAGCTCCTCGGACAGCCGCCGGCGCAGGGCGAGCGGGACGTCGGGCATCCGGTCGTACGTGGCGGCGCGGACCCACAGATGCCGGTACACCTGCCGAGCCCGGAACTCGGGTTCGCCCCAGGCGCGCAAGCGCTCGGTGAGCTCGGTGAGGCCGAGGTCGTAGACGGTGCTCGGGGCGTCCGTGGTGTTTGAGGAGTCGTCGGCACCCATGGTGCGAGGGTACTCCCGCGAGGCGTGGCCTCCCGGTGCCGCCCGCGCCGCTACCAGTACCGGGCGGTCGACATCGCGAACGCCGCGAGCGCCACGAAGCCGAGGTTCCACTTCGCCAGGGTGCGCGAACGGGCCTGCGTGGCCTGGAGCTCCTGCACGAGCTCGGGCGGCGGCGAATCACCCGCCTGCGCGATCTGGCCGCCGAGCGCGAGCGACCGCTTGAGCGCCGGCCGCGTGGCGATCATGCCGATCCCGACGGCGACGAGCGCGGCGACCGCGCCGATCGTCAGCCACAGGCCGAACGAGGTTCCGAGGAAATCACCGAGGCCGCCCGCCAGCTGGAGGTCGTGCCAGTACAGGAAGCCGCCGGCGATGATCGTCGTCCACGCAAGCGCGAGGACCCAGTCGATCAGCCTGCGCGCGCCGAGGAGCTCGCGCATGAACGGGCCGGCCGCCGGACCGATCGCCTTCGCGGTCGGCTGGAGGAAGATCACGGTCGTGAAGACGGCGCCGGCCCAGGCGATCCCGCCCAGCACGTGGAGCACGCGAAACACGACGACGTACACGCTTGCCGACAGCATCACGGTCCCTCCGTCGAGCGACAGCGCATCCTGATCACATCGGGTGGGCAGGGTCAACCGCGTACGCTGTTCGGATGGTGGCGAACCCCGTCGAGGCGATCCTCGCCGACCGTGGCACCGTCGTGCTCGACGGGGGCATGGCGACCGAGCTCGAGCGCCGTGGCGCCGACCTGAACGATCCGCTGTGGTCGGCGAAGGTCCTCGTCGAGGACGCGGGCGCGATCCGCGCGGTCCACGAGGCGTACTTCGACGCCGGAGCCGACGTCGCCATCACCTCGAGCTACCAGGCGACCTTCGAGGGGCTCGCCGCCCGCGGGTTCGATCGGGACGGCGCCGAGGCGCTCATGCGACGAAGCGTCGAGCTCGCGCGCGAGGCCGCCCCCGAGGGACGACTCGTGGCCGCGTCCGTGGGGCCGTACGGCGCCATGCTGGGCAACGGCGCCGAGTACACGGGCGACTACGACCTCGACGAGGACGCCCTCGTCGACTTCCACGTCCCCCGGATGGACGCCCTCGCGCGGGCCGAGCCCGACCTGTTCGCGATCGAGACGATCCCCTCGATCGTCGAGGCGCGGGCGCTCGTCCGCGCGCTCGAGCGGGTCCCGCTCCCCGCCTGGATCAGCTTCAGCTGCCGCGACGGCGCGCACATCTGCGACGGGACGCCGTTCGAGGACGCGGTCGACGTCGCGAAGTCCGCGCCTTCCGTGATCGCGATCGGCGTGAACTGCTCCTCGCCCCTGCACGTCGAGAGCCTCGTCGAGATCGCGGCCGCGCGTTCGGCCGCACCCGTCGTGTGCTATCCGAACCGAGGCTCGTTCTGGGACCCGGTGCGCCGGTCGTGGACCGACCCGCCGCGCCAGGACGCGCGCCCGCCCCTGCGCCCCGACGCGTGGCGAGCCGCGGGCGCCCGGCTCATCGGCGGCTGCTGCGGGACCACACCGGAGGACATCGCGGCGATGGCGCAGGCGCTCGGCCGCGCCTGAGGCTCACAGGACGGGCCCGGCGTCCTCGAGATCCGGGAGGTCGGCCAGGCCGATCCGCGCGAGCAGCCAGAACGATCCCTCGACCGAGGGGCCGATGAGGAGCGCGAACGCGAGCGTCCCGATCCCCACCGAGCCGCCGAGCGCGAACCCGATCGCGACGACGATCGCCTCCATCGAGAAACGCACGATCGCGATGCGGACCTCGAGCCGATGGGACCCGACGAGCATGAGCGAGTCGCGCGGCCCTGCCCCCAGGCCGGCGCCGATGTAGAGCGCGGAGCCGATCCCGAAGACCGCGATCGCGACGAGCAGCAGCCCGACGCGGACGACGATGCCCGCCTCGGCGAGCCCCGCGAACGCGTCGACCCGCAGGAGCACGTCGACCGAGCCGCCGATCACGATGGCGTTCGCGAACGTCGCGAACCCCGGCGGCTGTCCGAGCGCCCACGCGACGATCAGCACGGCGAGGCCGACGACGATGCTCGCAGTCCCGAGCGCGAGCGGCGTGTGCAGCGAGATGCCCTGGTGCAGGACGTCCCACGGGGGGAGTCCCAGCCCGATCTGCAGCTGGATCACGATCGCCACGCCGATGACGACGAGCCCGGCGAACAGACACGGGAGGCGGATGGCGAGGCCCCCGCGCAGGCGCGGAGCGGCCTTCACGATCGGGCGCGGGCGGCGGTCAACGCACGCCTCACGCGCCGGCCGGCGCGGCTCGGATCTCGGCGGCGAGGAACGTCCACGACTGGATCTGCGGGGCCTCATCGTCGTCGACGAACGTGGCGCTGCAGACGTCCTGCCCGGTGGTCCAGAACGAGGCGATCATGAGGTTGCTCCCCTTGCCCGTCACCTCGCCGGTCTCCTGGAAGCCATCCGGCGGAACGATCGTCGAGGCCGCGCCCGATCCCGCGAGCACGAAGCACCCCAGGGCGTTGCCGGGATCGGACAGCGGGGCGATCTGGAGCTCGCCCGAGCTCGCGTTGGCCTGCGACTCCTGCGGGACGAACTGCGCGATTGCGTCCGCGCCGTTGCCTCCCGTCTCGGCACCGGCCACCGCGTCGAACACCCACATGACGGCGCCCTGATCCGGGTTCGCGAACGTGATCGTCACCGGGCCGGACGCCGGCTCGGAGCCGACGGCCCGGTACAGCCAGTGACGCTTCTGCCCCTCGATCCCCCCGATGAGCTCCCAGTCCAGCCCGTCGCTCTCGAGTGAGGGCGGCTCCGCCCCCTCGACCTCGAACGAGAAGACGTGCGCGATCACGAGCGTGTCGGCCGGCACGTCGAACGACTCCGTCGTCACCGGCCCGGAGGCCGGCTGCTCGATCCCGGACGTGAGGTTGGAGACCGCGATGTCCTCCCGGGGCCCGGGCGCCTGGGTCGGCGTGGGCGTGGCGGATCCGGTCGGCGCGGTGGGTCCGGTCACACGCGGCGACGACGAGGCGGTCGGCGCGGGAGCCTCCTCGGACTCGGGCAGCAACAGCAGGCCGAGTCCCCCCGCGACCAGGACGGCCACGACCGCGGCCGCGATGAGCACGCGGTTCCATGCGTCACCGGGGCGGCGTGGAGGGCCGCCGGGAGGCCCCGGATCCTCGGGCGCGGCGGGGATGCCGGCCACGTCCGGGACAGGGCGGGCGTCGGTCGCGCCGGGGTCCGTCAGACCTCGATCCTGCTCCGAGGCAGGAACCTCCCCTGCCCCGGCGAGCCGTGGAACCGTCCGTCCTGCACGAGCACCTGCCCTCGCTGGAGCACGACCTCGGGGAGCCCGCGGACGGTTCGCCCCTCGTAGGCCGAGTAGTCCACGTTCATGTGGTGGGTCTTCGCCGAGAGCACGCGCTCGACGCGCGGGTCGAACACGACGATGTCGGCATCCGAGCCCGGCGAGATCGTGCCCTTCCTCGGGTACAGGCCGAACATCTTCGCCGGCGCCGTCGCGACGATCTCGACGAACCGGTTCAGCCCGATGTGTCCCGCCTCGACGCCGCCGTAGAGGAGCGTGATCCGGTCCTCGACCGAGGGGAGCCCGTTCGGGATCTTCGAGAAGTCGTCCTTCCCGAGGTCCTTCTGACCGACGTAGTTGAACGGCGCGTGGTCGGTCGAGACGATCTGGAGGTCGTCACCCTGGAGGCCCTTCCACAGGTCCTCCTGATGGTCGGCCGGTCGGAGCGGAGGCGAGCACACGAACTTCGCGCCCTCGAACCCCGGCCGCCCGAGATCGTCGAGCGACAGGTACAGGTACTGCGGGCAGGTCTCGGCGAACGCGGCCTGCCCTCTGTCCCGGGCCTCTCGGATCGCGTTCAGCGCGTCGCGCGAGGACAGATGGACGATGTACGCGGGAGTCTCGGCGAGCTCGGCGAGCTTGAAGACGCGGTGAACGGCCTCTCCCTCCATGACGGAGGGGCGGGTCAGCCCGTGGTTCACCGGGTCGGTCTTGCCCTCCTCGAGGAACTGCTGCGTGAGGACGTCGATCGGTCCGCCGTTCTCCGCGTGCATCATGATGAGCGCGCCGTTCGCGCCCGCCCGCCGCATCGCCTTGAAGATCGACGCGTCGTCGAGCATGAACACGCCGGGGTAAGCCATGAAGAGCTTGAACGAGGTCACGCCCTCGCCGACGAGGTCGTCCATCTCGCGCAGCACCTGGTCGTTGACCTCGCGCACGATCATGTGGAAGCCGAAGTCCGTGCATGCCTTCTGCGCCTTCTCGTGCCAGCGGTCGAGCCCCTGACGAAGGCCCTCGCCGTAGTCCTGAAGCGCGAAGTCGACGATCGTGGTCGTTCC
>DATBLA010000066.1:0-3243 GCA_036555645.1 Actinomycetota bacterium | reverse complement strand
GTCAGCAGGGTCATCTCGCCGCTCCCCTCGTCGAAGCCGTACGTCCCGAGATCGGTGACGACCGAGGTCGGGCCCGTGCCCGACCATCCGCGGGCGCGGTCGCGCTCGGGATCGCCAGAATGTCCGGGCGAGGTCCGGAAGTCCAGCCGCTCGACGAACGATCGCTGGGCCTGCCGCATGATCACCAGGATCTTGCGGGCGTGGATCGCGATCTCGCAGGCTCCGCCCGATCCGGGCAGGCGCACGGTCGGGGCCCCGTAGTCGCCGATCACGGTGGTGTTCAGGTTGCCGAACCGGTCGATCTGGGCGCCGCCGAGGAACGCCGCGTCGATGAGCCCCGCCTGGAGATAGAACGCGAACAGCTCGAACATCGACGTGACCGCCGTCGAACCGGACACGAGCGTCGGATCGCCGATCGACAGCGGAAGTCGCGCCGGCCGGGCGCCGAAGACGCCGGCCTCGTAGACGAGCTGGAGCCCGGGAGCCACCGTTCGCTGCGCGAGGTTGCAGACGACGTTCGGCAAGCCGACGCCCACGAAGCAGATCCGCTCGCCCGCGAGCGACCGGGCGCTCGCCACGATCATCATCTCGTTCTTCGAGTACGCCGCGGCGGCGGCCGGCTCGCTCACGCGTACTCCCCGTAGTTCACCTGGCCGGACCACCGCTCGCCGGGTCGCAGGTGGTCGAACCGATCACCGAGCTTGTCCAGATAGTCGGCGTGCGTCTCGAGGTCGTAGACCCACTCCCGCAACCATCTCGAGAGCGCGTCGGGGTCTTTCGAGACCTGTTCCCAGTCGAGGTAGAACGCGTTGTCGCGGTCGTAGTACCCCTGCGCGTACGACGGGTGGCACGCGAACGGCTGCTCGACCACCGCGTCGACCACGATCCCGGGGATGACCGTCCGGTTCGGGTCCTGGCGCACCACGGCCTCGTCCACGACCTCCTCGCAGACGACGAGCACGCGCCGGGCCGCGAACGCCGCTTCCTTCTGGCAACCGAGCAACCCCCACACCTGCGTGTCGCCCTCGGCGGTGGCGCGCTGGGCATGCACGATCGTCACGTCCGGCCGCAGCGGCGGGACGACGTAGACCTCGTCGCCGTCCTCGAACGGCGAGCGCACCGGCTTGATGTTCGGGTTCACGGACGGGATGTCGCTCTCGTAGTAGGAGCGGATCGGGAAGAAGGGGAGGTTCGAGGCCCCCGCGACGTAGCGGCAGACCATGCCGAAGTGCGAGTACTCCTCGATCTCGAGCGGCTCCGGATCCGCCCGCTCGATCCTGCGACGGACCGCGTGCAGCGAACCGACGCCCGGGTTCCCCAGCCAGGAGAAGATCAGCTTCCTCGCCACCCCGGCACCGATCATCTGGTCGTAGATCACGTCCGGCGTCATCCGCGCGAGCGTCAGGTCGCGGCGCCGCTGGCGGATGATCTCGTGGCCGGCGGCGAAGCAGATGAGGTGGGTGAACCCCTCGATCGCCACGGTGTCGCCGTCGCGCACGAGCTCCGCGACCGCCTCCCGCATCGTGGCGAGCTTGCTCATGGCCTATTCCCCGGCCGCGGGACTCCAGCCGTCCTCCGGGCCGCGGAGCACGCAGAACTCGTTCCCCTCCGGATCGAGCATGACGGTCCAGAAGCTCCCGCCCTCCTCGACGAGCCGGAGCTCGGTCGCGCCCAGGGCCAGGGCCCGGTCGACCTCCTTGCGCATCGACTCGGGCGGGCGCAGGTCCAGGTGCGCCCGGTTCTTCACGCTCTTGGCCTCGGGAACGACCTGGAACAGCAGCGACCACCCAAGGTCGCTCGGGTCCCGGATCTCGGCGCCGTCGTCGTCGATGTCGGCGAGCTCGTAGCCGAGCATCTCGCACCAGAACTCGGCGAGCCTGCGGGGATCGGCGCAGTCGATCGTGAGGGTGTCGACGCTCGATGCCATCGTGGCCTAGCCGGCGACCTCGCTGACGGCGTCCTCGAAGGTGGACAGCGCGACCTCGACCTGATCCGCGCGGAAGACCATCGGCGGCGACATCCGGATCACGTCGTCGCCGCACCCGAGGACGAGCAGTCCCCGACGGAACGCGGCCTGCTCGACGGCGAGCATCGTGTCGTGGTCGGCGAAGCGGATGCCGATCATGAGCCCGAGCCCCCGCACCTCCTGGATCGCGTCGTGACGGTCCCGGATCCCCGAGAGCCCGTTCAGGAGCATGGCGCCGATCTCCCTTGCGTTGTCGATGAGCCCGTTCTCGATGAGCTCGAGAGTGGCCACGGCCGCGGCGCACGAGACCGGGTTCCCGCCGTACGTCGAGCCGTGGGCGCCGACGTCCCACGTCATCAGCCGGTCGGGCGCGATCATCGCGCCGAGCGGCATCCCGCTCGCGATGCCCTTGCCGGCCAGGACGATGTCCGGCCGCACCCCCGCGTGCTCGATCGCCCACATCCTGCCGGTCCGGCCCATCCCCGACTGCACCTCGTCGGCCACGAGCAGGATGCCGTGCCGGTCGCACACCTCGCGCAGGTAGGCGAGCCAGCCATCGGGCGGGAAGACGTATCCCCCCTCGCCGAGCACGGGCTCGACGACGATCGCCGCCACCTCCTCGGGGGACACGAGGCGCCGGAACAGCACCTGCTCGATGTGCTCGAAGTCGCCGAACGGGGTGTGGAGCACACCCGGGAGCAGCGGCCCGAACCCGGTCCGGTACGTCGCCTTGCTCGCGGTCAGCGAGACGCTGCCGTAGGAGCGGCCGTGGAAGGACCCGAGCATCGCGATGACGTACTGGCGCCCGGTGGCGTACCGGGCGAGCTTCAGCGCCGCCTCGACGGCCTCGGTGCCCGAGTTCGTGAGGAAGCTCCTCGCGTCCTCGTCGAACGGGGCGATGCGATCCAAGTGCTCGCAGACATCCGAGTAGATCGGCAGATAGAAGTCGCTCGCGGAGTAGTGCAGGAGCGCCTCGGCCTGACGCGAGATCGCGGCGACGACATCGGGATGGGCGTGACCGGTCGAGGCGACGGCGATCCCCGCGTTGACGTCGAGGAACCGGTTCCCGTCGACGTCCTCGATGACCGACCCCGCCCCGCGGAGCGGGACGAGCTCGTACGCCCTGGGCAGCGAGGGGCTCGTGACCCTGCGGTCGCGTTCGATCCGCGCGCGCGCCTGCGGCCCGGGGATCTTGGTGACGAGGTGCGGCGCGGTGGCGCGCGCCAGGTCCAGCGTCTCGGCGGTGCTCACTCCTCGATCACCGTGCGCGACTGCTC
>DATBLA010000065.1:0-2641 GCA_036555645.1 Actinomycetota bacterium | reverse complement strand
CTCGAGGAGCTGTTCAAGCGGCGGGTGAAGGCCGACGGGCACGAGCCGATCG
This sequence comes from Actinomycetota bacterium, assembly GCA_036555645.1. Taxonomy (GTDB): domain Bacteria; phylum Actinomycetota; class UBA4738; order UBA4738; family HRBIN12; genus DASSJM01. The sequence goes on along the minus strand of DATBLA010000065.1, from coordinate 2,589 downwards.
CGCGCGGCCTGAACGCGAGCCCCGGCGCGGCGACGGGGGAGGTCGTGTTCAGCGCCGACGACGCCGAGGAGCGCGCGAAGGATGGTCGCCGGGTCGTCCTCGTTCGCCGGGAGACGACCCCCGACGACTACCACGGGATGATCGCCTCGCAGGGCATCCTCACCTCGGCGGGCGGAACGAACTCGCACGCGGCGGTCGTGGCCCGGGGCGAGGGCATCCCGGCCGTGTGCGGCGCCGACGCGATCAAGCTCGACGCCTCGACGAGGACGTTCTCGGCGAACGGGACGACGGTGGCCGAGGGCGACGTGATCACGATCGACGGCTTCACGGGCGCCGTGTTCGTCGGCGAGCTCCCGCTCGAGGAGTCGGTGCTGGAGAAGGCCAGAGCCGGCGATGCGACGGCTCGGCACGAGGGCATCTGGAAGGCGTTCGAGCGGCTCATGGCGCACGCGGACGCGCGCCGCCGGCTTCGGGTCCGGGCCAACGCGGACACGCCCGACCAGGCGACGAACGCGCGGGACCGCGGCGCCGAGGGGATCGGCCTGTGCCGGACCGAGCACATGTTCCTCGGCGAGGAGCGCGTCGACGCCGTCCGGCGGATGATCTTCGCCGAGACCGCCGAGGAGGAGCAGGCCGCCTACGACGCCCTCATGCCGCTCCAGCGCGAGGACTTCGTCGGCATCCTCCGCGCGATGAGCGGGCTGCCGGTGACGGTCCGCCTCCTCGACCCACCGCTCCACGAGTTCCTCCCGAACCAGGTCGAGCTCGCCGTCGAGGTCGCCCTCGCCCGCGAGCACGGCGAGGACGTGGCCGAGCGGGAACGCGTGCTGCGCAAGGTGAACGAGCTGCACGAGGCGAACCCCATGCTCGGACTCCGCGGCGTTCGGCTCGGCATCGTGAAGCCGGGGCTGTACGCGATGCAGGTCCGCGCGATCTGCGAGGCCGCCGCGCGGGTGCGCAAGGAAGGCGGCGACCCGCAGGTCGAGATCATGATCCCGCTCGTGGCGACCAAGCCCGAGCTCGAGCAGATGCGCGCGGAGCTCGAGCCCGTGGCGCGCGAGGTCCTCGAGCGCGAGGGCGTCGAGCTCGAGCACCTCGAGTGGGGGACGATGATCGAGCTGCCGCGCTCGGCGGTGACCGCGGACGAGATCGCGGAGGCCGCCGACTTCTTCTCGTTCGGCACGAACGACCTCACGCAGACGGCGTTCGGGTTCTCCCGGGACGACATCGGCAAGTTCGTCGCGATGTACGAGGAGCGAAAGCTCGTGCCGGCCAACCCGTTCGTGACGGTCGACCGGCCCGGCGTCGGCCGCCTCATGAGCATCGCGGTCGAGGAGGGACGCGCCGCGAACGGTTCGCTGCACCTGGGGATCTGTGGCGAGCACGGCGGCGACCCCGCCAGCGTGATCTTCTGCCACGAGCTCGGGCTCGACTACGTGAGCTGCTCGCCGTTCCGGGTCGAGACCGCCCGCCTGGCCGCCGGGCAGGCGGCCGTCGGCGCCGCGGCCTCCGCCTCGGTCTAGGCAAGCACTGCGTTCGGGAGACCAAATGGTCCTCGGGGTCGAGCGATTCCCCCCGAGCGGGTGATGCGCGCTCGAACGTCTGTTCGCTAGGCTCGCCCATCTCTCCCGCCTCCCCCGCGTGACGAGGAGGTGGGCGACGTGTCCAGGTTCGGTGGGATGCGATGGCGATGGGCGCTCGGCATCCTGGGGGTGGCGCTCGCCGGATCGGCCGTCGGCGTCGCGGCCCAGCAATCGGAGACGGAACCCGCGGTCGAGATGCGGTTCCTCCATGTGGCGCCGGTGCTGAGCCGTCCCGGCGTTCCGGTCGAGCTCGCCGTCGCCCCCCTGTGCGATCCGAGCGACTCCATCGAATGCCAGGTGACGCGCGCGCTCGCCCACGTGCGCGACGCGTCGGGAACGTGGAAGTCGTTCGCCGGCGGGCGCACGCAGGGAGCCTTCCGCTGGCTCGTGCCGCGCGAGCTCGTCACGAGCGAGGGCTTCGCGTACGCCCTCGAGCTGCGGACGGCCACCGGCAGGACGTACGCGTACCCGGCGAGCGGGAAGGCGGCACCGTTCACCGTTGGCTCCACCGACGGGTTCCTCGAGTCCCCGATCGCGAGCCTTGACTGGCAGGACGTGCTCGAGCCCGACGACCTGGTGCTCGATCTGCGCTTCGGAGCCGCGCCGGGCGAGGTGGGCCTCGAGTCCGGCGAGGGTGACCAGGGCCGGCTCACCGCCTCGAGCTTCGCGATCGGGCCCGCCGGCGAGATCCTCGTCGCCGACTGGGTGAACGAGCGCGTTCAGGAGTTCTCGGCGGCCGGCGTGTTCCGCCGCTCGATCCGGACGCCGGTGCGGCGCACGCTCGATCTCGAGGCGGGCCGCGACACGCTGTCCATGCTCGGGCTCGGTTCTGACGGCGTGGCCTACCGGGTGTCTCGATCGAACGGTCGCGTGCTGGAGCGCTCGAACGTCCTCTCCGGCGTCGCCACCCGGATCGACGGGGGCAACGTGGTCGTCGGTCCCGGCCAGGCGTTCCGGGCGTTCGCTCCCGGCAACGCCTCGACCGCGGGCTCGCCCTCGTTCGAGG
>DATBLA010000064.1:0-15359 GCA_036555645.1 Actinomycetota bacterium | reverse complement strand
GGCGGGCGAAGCGCGTCGAGGTTCTCCTCCTCCGCCAGCCGGGCGATGCGGTCCTCGAGGTCGTCCTGGAGGGCCTCCAGCTTCTTGGCCTTGAACCGGTTCTGCGTCGTGCAGTCGGCTCGGGTGAGCTGGTTCAGCCGGTCCAGGAGCGGCCCCGCGTCGTGGACGTAGCGGCGGACGGCCCGATCGCTCCACTCGCTGTAGCCGTGGAACCGCAGGTGCAGCTCGACGAGGCGCGACACGTCGTCGACGATCCCGGCCGGATAGCGAAGCGCGCGCAGCCGATCCCTGGCCATCCGCGCGCCGACGACCTCGTGATGGTGGAACGTCACCCCGTCCGCGGTGATCTCGCGCGTCGCCGGCTTGCCGATGTCGTGCAGCAGGGCGGCCAGCCGGAGTCGGAGCTCGGGCTCGCACTTCTCGACCACGGCATACGTGTGGTGGAGCACGTCCTTGTGCCGGTGCACCGGGTCCTGCTCGAGACGCAGCGCCGACAGCTCGGGCACGAACTCCTCGGCGAGCCCGGTCTCGACGACGAGCTCGAGACCGCGCGCCGGAGCGGGTGCGAGCAGGAGCTTCGAGAGCTCCTCGGCGATGCGCTCGGCCGAGACGATCGACAGGCGCCCGCGCATCTCCCGGATCGCCGCGACGACCCGCTCTGTGGGCGTGAGCTCGAGCTGGGCCGCGAACCGCGCCGCCCGCAGCATCCGGAGCGGATCGTCGGAGAACGCGAGCTCGGGGTCGAGTGGCGTCTCGAGGCGCTTGGCGGCGAGGTCCTTCACGCCACCGAACGGATCGACGAACTCGCCCTCGGGCAGACGGATCGCCATCGCGTTCACCGTGAAGTCGCGCCGCGACAGGTCCGTCCGCAGATCCTTGCCGAACGTGACCGACGGCTTGCGATCGCTCGGGGCGTAGACCTCCTCCCGGAACGTGGTGATCTCGAGCCGCCGCGATCCCTTCCGCGCCCCTACCGTGCCGAACCGGACGCCGACGAGGTACTGACGGTCGGCCCAGCCGCGCAGGACGCGCATCGTCTCGCGAGGCAGCGCGTCGGTCGCGAAGTCGAAGTCGAGCGAGGACTGATCGCGCGCCAGCAGGAGGTCGCGCACCGCCCCGCCGACGAGGTAGAGCTCGTGACCGGCCAGCCGGTAGCGTTCGCCGAGCTCGGTGGCGACGGGGGGGACCTCGAGGAGCGCGCCGTCCCGGCGCGACCGGTCGGCCATGACCGGCCCAGGATACCCCTGGCGCCGAGCCTCCCTAGCCGATCTGCCCGACGGCTCGGGGAGCCGGCACCGTTCCGCGGAGCGCGAGGACGAAATCGTGCGGGTTCGTCGAGGCGAGCTTCGCCTCCTCCTCGGTCACGAGGCCCTCGAGCGTCAGGCGCACGAGCGCCTGGTCGAACGTCTGCATCCCGTAGTAGCCGCCCTCGGCGATCACGTCGCGGATCTCGATCGTGGCCTCGGGCTCGAGGATCCGGTCGTAGACCCGCCCGGTCGAGACGAGCACCTCCATGGCCGCCACGCGCCCCTTCCCGTCGGCCCGCAGGAGCAGGCGCTGGGACACGATGCCGCGCAACGCCCCGGCGAACGAGGTCCGCGCCTCGCGCTGGTAGTCGGCGGGGAACAGGTCGAGGAGACGGTTGATCGTCTCGGTCGCATCGATCGTGTGCATCGTCGAGATCACGAGGTGGCCGGTCTCGGCCGCCTGGATCGCCGACAGCGCGGACTCGCCGTCGCGGATCTCGCCGACGAAGATGACGTCGGGATCCTGCCGGACGACGTGCCGGAGCGCCGCGGCGTAGGACTCGGTGTCCAGGCCGACCTCGCGCTGCTGGATGATCGCCCGATCGTCGTCGTGCACGACCTCGATCGGATCCTCGATCGTGACGATGTGGGCGCGCCGGGTTCGGTTGATGTGGCCGATCATCGCGGCGATCGTCGTCGTCTTGCCGGTCCCGGTCGGGCCGGTGACGAGGACGAGTCCTCGTGGCGCCGACGCCAGGGTCTCGATCACCGGCGGTAGCAGGAGCTCGGAGATCGTCGGCACCTCGGATCGGACGCGGCGGATCGCGAGCCCGACCATCGATCGCTGACGGAAGACGTTCACGCGGAAGCGGCCGACGCCGGGCAGCGTGTGCCCGAAGTCGGCCTCGTTCGTGAGCTCGAACTCGCGGCGCTTGTGCTCGGGCATGATCGACACCGCGGCCGCCGCCGTGTCGGTCGAGGACAGGGCCGCGTGCGGGGTCGGCTGAAGCTCCCCGTCCACGCGGACGAAGGGCACGTTCCCGGCTTTCAGGTGGAGATCGCTCGCGCCGACCTCGACCGAGTACCGCAGCAGCTCCGTGACGTCCAGCACCTACTCCTGTTGATCGGGCTCCAGCTCGGGCTCGGCCTTCCCGAGCTCCTCCTTCACTTTTCGGCGCATCGCGAGGAACTTTGAGCCCCCGATCAACAGGAGCAGGAGCGCCCCCAGGCCGATCCCGATCGGCGTGAGGTACTGCTCCCACCGCTGGTAGCTGGTCCCCAGGGCATAGCCGAGCAGGGAATGGCCGATCCCCCAGATGAGCGCCCCGGCGACGTCGTAGACGATGAACTTGCGCCATTCCATGTGGGAGATGCCGGCCACGATGAACCCCACGCTCCGCACGACCGGGACGAAGCGTCCGAGGAACACCGTCTTTCCGCCGTGCTTCGCGTAGTAGCCCTCGGCCGCAGCCAGGCGCTGGGGCGTGATGAACAGCTTGCGGCCGTGGCGTTCGAGGAACCCTCGCCCGAACCGGCGTCCGATCCAGTAGCCGAGGTTGTCGCCGAGCACCGCTCCGATGACGGCGACCGCGGCCACGCCCGGCAGCCAGAGATCGCCGAGCGACGCGTAGACTCCGCCGATGATGACGATCGTCTCGCCGGGGACGATGACGCCCGCCCCGATCGAGTTCTCGAGGAACGTCGCCAGGAAGACGATCACGTATCCCCATGGCGCCTCGAGGTACGGGCGGAGGAAATCGATGATCCGTTCCAGCACGGCGGCTCAGTATAGGAACGGCCTGGTCGCCGGCCCGGCGTGATGCAGACCCGAAGCGAGGTCTCCGCCGGGGGCGTCGTCTACCGCCGGACCGACGACGGGATCGAGATCGCGCTCGCCGCCAGACGCACCCGCCGAGGCGAGCTCGCGTGGGGGCTGGCCAAGGGCGCGATCGAGGCCGACGAGTCCGAGGCCGAGGCCGCGGTTCGCGAGGTCCGCGAGGAGACGGGCCTGGAGGCCGAGATCGAGTCCGACCTGGGAGAGATCCGCTACTTCTACGTGTGGGAAGGGGTTCGCGTTCGCAAGCGCGTGCGCTTCTATCTCATGCGGATGACCGGGGGCGACGTCGCCGGGCACGACACCGAGATGGAGGAGGTCCGGTGGTTCCCCCTCACCGCGGCCCTGCGGCGCGCGACCTACCGCGGCGAGCGCGAGGTCATCGAGCGCGCCGTCGACCGCCTGTCGTGACGCCGGCCCCATCCCCTCCCGCCGTCACGGCGAGATCGACCGGCAGCCGCGCGGGCGGGGGTAGGATGGCCCGACCGATCATGCGACGGCTCGCGTCGCCCGTTCTCGCGCTCCCGCTCCTGCTCCTGCTCGCGTTGCCCGAACCGGCGGCGCGCGCGCAGGAGGCCTCGGAGGTCCGGCTCACGCTCGTCTCGCAGACGCCGTGGGTCTCCCTCACGCAGCCGCAGCTCGAGCTCCGGTTCCTGGCGGAGAACCTCGGAACCGAGCCGCTCGACGATCTGGCGATCGGCGTCACGCTCTCGTCCCGCGTGCTGTCCCGAAGCGCGTACGAGGCCTCACTCGTCGCGGACCCGCCGATCGTCCTCGACGCGGAGACGCTCCCGCGAGAGGGAACGCTCGAACCGGGAGCCACGCGCGAGTTCGAGATCTCGCTGACCCTGGCCTCCCCCGGCGTGATCGGCATCGACCCGGACCACTCCGGCGTCTACCCACTGGAGGTCGACCTCCGCAGCGGCATCACCTCGCTCGCGGCGCTCCGCGTCCCCGCGATCTTCCTCGTCCGCCAGCCCGAGCTGCCGCTGCGTCTGTCGTGGACGTTCGTCCTGCACCACCCGATCTCGTTCCGGCCGGACGGCGTCTTCGTCGACCCGTCGCTCGAGCTCGCGCTCGAGGCCGGAGGGCGCCTGAACGGGCAGATCCGGGCACTCCTCGAGCTCGCTTCGGACGGGGCGGTGCCGGTCGACGTCGCGATCTCGCCGATCCTGCTCACGCAGCTGGGCCGGATGCGCGACGGCTACGACGTGATCGAGGGCGACATCGAGCGGCGCGTCCCGGCGGACGACGGGGGCGCCGCCCTCGCCGCCCGGGCGCTCGACGACCTCCAGACGATCGGCGCGGCGCCGAACGTGAGCCTGACGGCGCTCCCGTTCTCGACGCCCGAGCTCCCGTCGCTGCTCGCGAGCGGTCTCGACGAGGACCTCCCCGTCCAGCTCGAACGCGGACGCGCCGTGACCGACGCCTTCCTGCAGACGTCGTCGTCGGCGGCGATCCTGCGCCCGCCCGGCGCCGCGCTCGACGAGACGACGATCCGGGCGCTCCCCCGAGACGGCGTCACGACGCTCATCGCCGACTCGGGGACCTTCACGCTTCCCGAGCACCCGCTCGGGTTCGCCGGCCCGGCGACGACGGACGCCGGGGACGCCGTGACCGCGGTCGTCCCCGACCCACCGACCGACGCGCTCATCACCTCGATCGCTCCGCTCGACCCGGTCCTGGGAGCGCAGGTCGCGCTCGGCGAGCTCGCGACGATCTGGCAGGAGGCGCCGGGCGACGAACGCGCCGTGGCGCTCGTCCTCGGCGAGGACGACCCCCTGCCCGGACCGTTCTTCGTTCCGTTCGCGCGAGCGGTTGCCGGAGCCCCGTGGCTCGCTCCCACCTCCGTCGCCGAGCTCACGCAGGCCTTCACTCCGGAAGGCGGATCCGCGCTCGCCACCCCGTCGCTCCGGCGCTTCGCGACGACGTACGTGGCCTCGCTGCGGCAGACGCGCCGTCGCATCGGCGTCCTGCGCTCGATGCTGCCGGCGGACAGCCTCGAGCCGGCCCGACTGGACACGATGCTGCTGCTCGCCGAGGCGCGGCAGTTCCTGTCCGAGCCCGCGGAGGGCCTCGAGTTCGTGACCGCCGCCGGCGACGTCGTCGAGGCTTGGCTCGACGGGATCACGCTCGAGACGGTCTCTGCGATCACGTTGACGTCCGAGTCCGGGGGCGGCATCCCGGTCACCGTCTCGAACGAGGCGCGCGAGACGATGCGGTTCGCGGTGCGGCTGCGATCCCAGTACCTGCGCGAGGACTCGAGCGCCGAGCTGGAGCTGGCCCCCGGCCAGACCGAGACGATCCGGCTGGAGGCCGAGCTCCTGTCGACCGGGCGGTTCCCGGTGCGCGTCCAGGTCCTGTCCCCGAGCGGCCGGGTCATCCACCAGGAGCCGCTCATCGTGCGATCGACGGCGTACAACGTGATCGCGCTCGTGATCACGATCGGCGCGGGCCTGCTGATGATCGGCGTGTGGGCGAGGAGGTTCCGGTCACGACGAACGTCGTGAGCCCGGGATCCGCGGACTCCCCGCCGCCGGAGGAGGACTCCTCGCGGGCCTTCGTGCGCAACACCGTCGTGATGTCGGCGGGCACCGCGCTCTCTCGCATCACGGGCTTCCTGCGCCTGTCGGCGATGGCATTCGCGCTCGGGATCACCGAGACCCGGCTGGCCGACGCCTACAACGTCGCGAACATCACCCCGAACATCCTGTACGAGCTCGCCCTCGGGGGAATCCTCACGTCCGTCGTCGTCCCGGTGATCGTCGAGTGGATGCAGGCTCGCGGACGCGATGCGGCGTGGGACGTGGCCCGGCGCCTGTTCACGATCGCGCTCATCGCGCTCTCGGTCATCGCCGTGGTCGGGATCGTCCTCGCACCGTGGATCGTGGACCTGTACACCCTCGGGTACCCGCAGGCGCAGCGCGAGGCGGTCGGCGACCTCGCGACGTTCTTCCTGCGCTGGTTCATGCCACAGGTCGTCTTCTACGGTCTCGGCGCGGTCGCCGCCGGCCTGCTGAACGCACACCGTCGCTTCGCGGCTCCGATGTTCGCGCCGATCGCGAACAACCTCATCGTCATCGCCACCTTCCTCGTCTTCGCGGCCATGCCGGGGCCCGCGTCGGGCTCGCACGAGCTCGTGACCGGGCCGCAGCAGCTCGTGCTCGCGATCGGGACCACGCTCGGCGTCGTCGCGATGACGCTGGCGCTGTGGCCCTCGGTGCGCGCGACCGGGTTCCGGTTCCGCCGGGTCCGTGGCGTTCGCGACGAGGCGATCCGCCGGATCGGACGGCTGGCCGTGTGGGTCGTCGTCTACGTGGCCGCGAACCAGCTCGGCTACCTCGTCGTGCTCATCCTGGCCGGTGCGGTCCAGGGCGGCTACACCGCGTACTCGGCCGCGTTCATCGTGTTCCAGCTCCCGCACGCGATCTTCGCGGTCTCGATCTTCACCGCGCTGCTGCCGGCGATGTCCTCCCGCTGGGTCGCCAACGATCTCGAGGGCTACCGCACCCTGCTCTCGCAGGGGATCCGGGCGACGGCGACCGTCCTCATCCCGGCGGCCCTCGGCTACCTCGTCCTGGCTCGGCCGATCGTCCGACTCCTGCTCGAGCACGGCGTGGCCGGACCGCAGAGCGCCGACCTCGTCGCCGAGGTGCTCTTCGTCTTCGCGATCGGGCTCTTCGCGTTCTCGGCGTTCCAGCTGCTGCTCCGCGCCTCGTACGCGATGCAGGACACGCGAACACCCGCGCTCGTGAACATCGCGGCCGTCGCGCTGAACGTCGGCGTGAACCTCGTGTTCGCGCTCGCGCTCGACCTCGGGATCCCGGGCCTCGCCCTGGGACACGCGGTCTCCTACGTCTTCGGATCGTGCGCGTTGCTCGTCCTGATCCGCCGGCGCGTCGGCGCGATCGGGGGTCGCCGGATCCTCGCGTCGCTCGGCCGGATCCTCGTGGCCGGCGGGGCGACGGCGGCGGCCGCCTGGCTCGTCTCCGAGGGCGTCGAGCGGTGGATCGGGACCGCGACGATCGCCGAGCAGACGGCGCAGGTGCTCGGCGCCGTCGCGGTGGGGATCGCGGTCTTCCTCGCCTCGGCGGTGGCGCTTCGCCTCGAGGAGGTCGGCATGGTTCGCCGGCAGCTCACGGCTCGGTGGCGCGGATGACCGGACCGCGAGACCTCGCGAGCCGTGGGCGCGACGAGGCCGGACTCGTCGGCAAGCTCCTCGTCCTCGCGCTCGTCGTCGTGGCGCTCCTCGGGGTCGCCGCGCTCGACGTGGGATCGGTGATCCTCGCGCGTGTGCGGACAGCGGAGGTCGCGAGCGACGCCGCGTTCGCGGCAGCCCAGGCGTACGCGGCGACCGGAGAGCGAGCTGACGCTGAGCTCGTCGCGCGTCGAGCGGTCGAGGACTCGGATGGAGACGCTCGGCTGCGACGGATCACGTTCGGCGGGCACGCGGTGACCGTCGTGGTCGTCGACCGGGCCGGTACGTTGCTCCTGGGCCGGATCGGGGGGCTCGAACAGTTCGCGCGCGTCACGGTGACGGAGACGAGCTCGGCGAGCAGGAACTAGGCCCGGAACACCGGGCTGCCCGTGTTGCGCGCATAGACTGCGGCCGTGGCCCAGCAAACGGAACGGGCGACGATGCTCGCGGATCGGTACGTCCTCGACGAGGAGCTCGGGCGCAGTCCGACCGGGATCGTGTGGCGGGCGACCGACACGTTGCTGCACCGAACGGTCACGGTGAAGGTCGTCCACCCACGGCTGGCGGACGATCCCGCGTTCGTCGCGGCGCTGGAGACGCAGACGCGGCGCGTGGCGGGTCTGGCCACCCCCGGGATCGCCCGGCTCCTCGACATGGGGCAGCAGGAGGGACTGACGTTCCTCGTCCGCGAGCACCTGCCCGGCATGAGCCTGCGGGCGCGCGTGGCCGCCGACGGGCCACTCGGCGTCGGCGAGACGGCCAGGATCGGCTCCTCGGTCCTGGACGCGATCGCCGACATGCACGACCACGGCGTCCTGCACCTCGGCCTGGGCTCCGACGACGTGATCCAGGCGCCGAACGGCGAGGTCCGGATCACCGACCTCGGCATCGGGGCCGCCGTCGCGGCGAGCCGCGCGCCGGAGGCGCCGGAGCTCCTCCACGGCGATCGCCTGGCGCCCGAACGTGCGTGGGGACTTCCGGCGGACCGTCGCGAGGACGTCCACGCCGCGGGGGCGCTCGTGTTCGAACTGCTCACGGGCGAACGGCCGAACGGTCGAACGTCGGTCCGCGCGCTCCGCGGTGACGTCCCCCGGTCGATGGATCGCACGATCGCGCGGGCCCTCGATCCCGATCCGGAGCGGAGGTTCGCCTCGGCGCGCGCGTTCGCCGAAGCGCTGACCCGCGCCGCGCCGGAGCGGATCGTCGCGGACGACGACGCACAGGCAGCGCCACGACGTCGCGGGTGGGTGCTCACGTGGCTCGGCGTCCCCGCGCTCATCGTCCTGGTCACCGGCGCCGTGATCGGTGCTGGCGTGTGGCTCGGGCGCCTCGAGGTCGGGGGGCCGCTCGGTGTCCGGCCCGCCCGTGAGTCGCCGTCGCCCATCCCCGAGGTCACGGTCTCGTCGGTGACGCCCGCCTCGGTCGTCGTCGCCGACCCGTTCGGTGACGGCGAGGAGCTCTCGTCGAACGCGCCGCTCGCCGCCGACGGCAATCCGCAGACCGCGTGGCGTTCGGAGAACTATTTCGATGGCGAGCTCGGCAAGCCGGGCGTGGGTCTCGTGCTGGATCTCACGCAGACGAAGACGATCGAGGGCCTTCGGCTGTGGACGCCGCATCCGGGCTTCACGTTCCGGGTCGCGATCGGCGACGACCCGGCCGGGCTCCCGGACGACCTCGGGGCGCCGGTCGTCGCCGGCGCGCTCACGCGCGTCCCGCTCGAGGCCGCGGGACGATACGTGATGGTCTGGATCACCTCCGTCGTCCCGGTCGACGACGGCAACCGCGCGGAGATCTCCGAAGTGCGCGTGGTGGTCTCGGATGCGTGAGCTCCGCAGCCGTGCCTGAGCCCGGGACGCGCGACGAGGACCTCGTCCGCCGGTACCTGTCCGGGGACCGTGCGGCATTCGCCGCGCTGGTCGAGCGCCACGAGCGCCGCGTCTACAACCTCGCGCTCCGGATGACCGGGCGGGAGGAGGACGCGCGCGACGCGGCGCAGGAGGCGTTCCTCACGGTCCTTCGCAAGCTCTCGTCGTTCCGGGGCGAGGCGGCCTTCACGACCTGGCTCCATCGGGTGACGGTGAACGCCTGCTACGACCTCCTGCGCAAGCGTCAGCGCGCTCCCCTCCTCGAGCGCGGCGACGAGGACCTCCCGGCGCCCGAGCCACCGCCCGAGCCGGACCACGCGGAGACGATGAGCCTGTCGATCGACGTCCAGCGGGCCCTCATGGAGGTTCCACAGGACTTCCGCGCGGTGATGATCCTCCACGACGTCCAGGACCTCCCCCACGAGGAGGTGGCCGCGATCCTCGGGATCCCGGTCGGCACGGTGAAATCGCGGCTGCATCGCGGGCGGATCGCGCTCGCGGCGGCGCTCGGGATCGAGCGACCCGAAGCCCACCGCGGGGAACGCCCACGCACTGCCGAACCGTCAGACGGGACGGTGCGTCCGTGACCCATCCCGAGGAACTGCTCGCCGACTACGTCGACGGCACGCTGGAAGAGGACCAGCGTGCCGTCGTCGCCGCGCACCTGGAGGGCTGTTCACGCTGCGCCGACGAACTCGCGCTCGCTCGCCGCGCCACCGCGGCCCTGGCGAGCCTCGAGGAGCAGCCCGTGCCGTTCGGCGTCACCGGTCCCGTGCTCGCCGAGGCCGGCCGCCGATTCGAGCAGCGCGGCCGCGTGTGGGAACGCCTGCAATGGGGAGCCGGGATCGCCGCGGCCGCGGCCCTCGTGCTCGTCGTGGCGCTCAACCTCGGCGACGGCGCAGACCAGCCAGCATCGCGTGCCGGGAGTGAGGAGGCCGCGACCCTGGAATCGCCGCTCCCCGAGGGCGCGACGGCGGGCGCCGCGGCCGGCTCGGCTCCGCCCGCCGCCTACGAGGACCAGCGCTCCGTCGACTACGACGACGCCGGCGTCGAGTCGCTGGCCCGTGAGTCCGCGCTGTCGTACACGCGCGAGCTCTCGGCCGCCCAGGATGCCGCCTTCCAGTCGATCCCGAAGGACGCGCTCGCGTGCGTCGAGGGAAGCGGCGGCCCCGCCGAGGAGGCCGGGTTGATCCGACTGATCCGGGCCGAGTACCGGGGGACGCCCGCCTACCTCGCGGTGTACGCGGAGGGTCCGGGCGCAGGCCAGCCGGCCGACCGGATCGCCGTCTGGGTCGTCGCGACGACCGACTGCCGCATCCTCACGCTCGCGTCGCTGCGCCTCTGACGGTCCTCGGTCACGGCGCCGAGGGCGCGTGAAGGTTCGAGCGCCGACTCGTAGAGTTGACGGTCGTGGAATACCGGGTCGAACAGCTCGCTGCCGCGTGCGACGTCTCGGTCGACACGATCCGCTACTACCAGACCCGTGGCCTCGTCCCCGCCCCCGAGCGGCGCGGCCGGATCGCCTGGTACGACGAGCGCCACGTCGAACGGATCCATCGGGTTCGCGCGCTCCGGGCCAAGGGCCTGACCCTGACGGCCATCGAGCGCGTCCTTGATGACGGTCCCGTCAGGCCCGACGCCGATCTCGCGAAAGCGGTGGCCGCGGCGCGGGGTGAGAGCCCGGCAGACGAGCTGCTCACCCTGGAGGAGTTCGCCAACCGGAGCGGCGTCCCCGCGTCGTTGATCCAGGCCGTCGAACGAGAGGGGATCGAGCTCGGGCGGCGCGACGACGGCGAGGAACGCTACACCGCGGCCGACATCGACATGGTCCGCGGGGCGCTCCGGCTGCTCGAGTACGGGCTGCCGCTCGGGGAGCTGCTCGCGCTCGCTCGCGACGCGAACCGCGCGATGGTCCAGCTCGCCGAGCGGGCGGTCGAGCTGTTCGACGAGCACATCCGCCGGCCGATCCGCGACACGGCCGAATCCGAGGAGGCCGCCGCGGACCAGCTCGTCGAGGCCTTCGACGTCCTGCTCCCGGCCGTGACCACCCTCGTCGCCAACCACTTTCGAAGGGTCCTGCTGGCCGAGGCCGAGGGACGGCTCGAGTGAGCGCGCTGCCCGACGACCGCGACAAGGCCCGCGTCGTGCGTTCGATGTTCGACCGCATCGCCGGGCGATACGACCTCGTGAACCGGGTCATGACTTTCGGCATGGACGTCGGATGGCGCCGGCGCGCCGTCCGCGAGCTCCGGCTGCCCGGTGGCGCGCTCGTCGCCGACCTCGCCTGCGGCACGGGGGACCTGTGCGTCGACCTGGCCGCCGGCGGCTATCGCGCCGTCGGGTTCGACTTCTCGCACGGGATGCTGGTGCAGGCGGGCACCGACGGTCCGCTCGTCGAGGCCGACGTCCTGCGGCTGCCACTCCCGGACGCCCGCGTCGACGGCGCGACGTGCGGCTTCGCGCTTCGCAACGTCGCCGACCTCGATGCGTTCTTCCGTGAGACGGCTCGCGTCGTGCGACCGGGAGGGCGCGTCTCGTTCCTGGAGGCGAGCGAGCCCGAAGGAGGACTCCTTCGGGCCGGTCACGGGCTCTATTTCAACCGCATCGTCCCGTTGATCGGCGGCGCGCTGTCGGATCGCGACGCGTACCGGTACCTCCCACGGTCGATGGCCTACCTGCCCCCGCCGGCCCGGCTCGTGCAGATGCTCGAGGGGTCCGGGTTCGGCGGCGTCGAGCGGATCCCGCTCGCCGCCGGGGCGGCGCAGCTGCTGCTCGGCACGCGGCGATGACCTCCGCCGATCCCACCGGTCGTCGATGAGCGGGCTCCGATCGACGGCCCGGCGGCTCGGCCCGTCGTTCGACCTGCTCGCCGCGTATCCGGACGGGACGGGGTTCTTCTTCGAGCGGGCCGGCCTCGGCGTGGCCTCGAGCGGCGAGGCGGCGCGCATCCACGCTGAAGCCGGTCCCGAACGCCTCCTGCGTCTGAGCCGCGACGTCGCGGTGGCGCTCCGCGAGATCGAGCGCCACCCCGAATCCCCGCCCCCCGTCGCGGTCGCCTCCATCCCCTTCGAGGACGGCTCGCCGGCCGAGGCGGTCGTCCCCGGCCGCGTCGCGACCCGCCTCGATCCCGGCGAGACGTGGCAGATCGAGGTGACGGCAGAGGGATCCGCGGCGCCGGCGGAGGCCCGCAGGCGCTGGGCCGGCCGAACGCTGCCCCACGAGGCGTTCGAGGGAGTCCAGGTCAGGCCGGACCCGGAGCCGGAGGACTACGCGACGGCCGTCTCGCGCGCGGTCGATCGCATCCGCTCGGGGACGATCCGCAAGGTGGTGCTCGCGCGCTCGATGCTCGTCGACGCCCGCCGAACCCTGGACCCGAAGCAGCTCCTGTGGCGCCTTCGAGCCGTCGATCCCGAGTGCTACGCGTTCGCGGCGCCTCAGCTCGGCTCGGCCCGGCCCGCCGTCCTCGTCGGCGCGACGCCCGAGCTGCTCGTCCGGCGCCGCGGGGGGACCGTCGAGGCCACCCCGCTCGCGGGATCGTCGCAGCGGTTCGGCGATCCGGTCCGCGACCGGGCCTCGGCCGACCGCCTCTTCGCCTCGAGCAAGGATCGCGAGGAGCACGTCGTCGTCGTCGAGGAGGTCGCTCGCGTCCTGAAGGCGTTCTGCGACGACCTCACGTATCCGCACGAACCCGAGGTCGTCGGGACGGCGAACGTGTGGCACCTCGCCACGTCGTTTCGCGGGCGGCTGCATCGGGACGAGCCGACCGCGCTCGATCTCGTCGCGGCCCTGCACCCCACGCCCGCCGTGTGCGGGATGCCGCGCGAGGCCGCCCGCGAGGCGCTCGAGGCCCTGGAGCCGTTGGCGCGCGGCGGGTACGCGGGACCCGTGGGCTGGGTCGACGCGAATGGGGACGGCGAGTGGGCGATCGCGCTCCGGTGCGCCGAGGTGAGCGGTTCGACGGCTCGCCTGTTCGCGGGTGCCGGGATCGTGGCGGACTCGGTCCCCGAGGCGGAGATCGACGAGACCGAGCGGAAGTTCCGGGCGCTCGTGGACGCGCTCCGGTGGGGATGAGTCAGTCTCCCTCCAGGCTCATCCACAGCGGCCCGCCGGGACCGAACCCGGCGCGGCGGTAGAAGCCGAGCGACCGCTCCGTCGGCCACACGATCGCCTCGCCCGCGCGGGAGTCGCGCGCGTGCCCGAGCGCGGCGTCCATCAGCTGGCTCCCGAGGCCCCCGTTGCGACGCGACGGCTCGACGTAGACGTTCGTGAGATAGGCGATCGGGCGTTCGGCGTGGCGCCGGCCCGGGTGCGGGACCTTGTCCACGAAGCGAACCCACGCGCAGCCGACGAGACGGTCGTCGGCCTCGGCGACCCAGGCCCGCCACGGGGTGCCGGGCGCGAGGGTCTGCGCCACGAACGCGCGGAACTCGTCGCCGAACTCCTCGACGTCTCGCGTGACCGGCGTCCCGTGCTCGACACGGAAGTCCCATCGCAGGCGAGCGAGCTCGTCCGCGTCGGCCGGCGTGGCGCGTCGGACGATCGGCTCGGTCACGTCGCCGAGCGTAGCGTCGCGTCGACGACCGCGTGGACCTGCTCGTGGACCTCGACGTTGCGCTCGCGGTCGATCGGCACCTCCACGACGTGGACGCCGCCGGCCCGGCGCGCGCGCTCGATCGCGGGGATGAGATCGGCGGCGCGCTCGACGACCACGTGCCCTGCCCCCGCCGCCGAGCAGACGGCCGACAGCTCGAGGCCGTGGGGTGTCGTGAACAACGCGTCGAGCTCGGGCAGGTCCCGCTGCGGCAGGAACGAGAAGATCGCGCCGCCGTCGTTGTTCGGAACCACGAAGACCGCGTCGAAGCCTCGGTGGGCCGACCACAGGAGCGCCCCGGCGTCGTGCAGCAGCGTCAGATCGCCGCAGAGCGCCGCCGTGGACATGCCGGTCGCCGACACGCCGAGCGCCGTCGACACGAACCCGTCGATCCCGCTCGCGCCCCGATTCGCGACGATCCCGATCCCGCTCCTCGGCGCCATGAACGCGTCGAGATCGCGGACCGGCATGCTCGAGCCCACGACGAGGCATGCGCCGTCGGGAAGACAGGCGGCGAGATCCCGCGCGACCCGGCCCTCGAACGGCTCGCTCGTGTCGTCGAGGAACGCGTCGACGGCGGTCCGCGCCACATCGTCGGCCTCCCGCCACTCGCGAAGCCACGGCGTGTCGATCGTCGACTCGCCGATGCGCTCGAGGACCTCGGCCACGACGGCCGCCGCCTCGGCACGAAGCCTCCAGGAGGCGACCCGATGCGGGTCGGCCACGAGGTGGTCCTGATCGACGATCACGAGCCGCTCGGCTCGTCGCACGAGCTCGAGGCCCGCGCGCGACGTGGGCGCCGCCCCGAACTGCAGCACGACGTCCGGCACGTGCGCGGACATGAATCGCTCGTTGGCGAGCAGGTGCGACCCCGCCGACAGCGAGCCTGGCACCCGGCCTCCAGAGGTCGGCTCGGCGAGCAGCGGCCATCGGATGCGCTCCGCGAGCCCGACGAGCGGAGGCGTCTCCCGCATCGAGCCGGCGACGATGAGGCCGCGACTCGTCGATCCCAGCTCGCGAACCAGGGTGTCCACGTCTTCGGGAGCCGGGGCGGCCACGATGGCGACCTCGGACATCGGGGGCTCCGAGGCCGGGAGATTCACCGTTCCGGGAACGAGCGGCTCACGGAACGGGAGGTTCACGTGGACCGGCCCCGGCGGTGGACCGATCGCTGCGCGGATCGTCTCGCGCGCGAGCTCGCGCCACCGCTCCTCGTCCGGGGCGTCGCCGGGGACCGGGGCGTCGATCGAGACGTGGACGAACGACCCGAAGATCCCCGGTTGGTCGATCGTCTGGTTCGCCCCGACACCGCGGAGCTCGGGCGGTCGGTCGGCCGTGAGCGCGACGAGCGTCGTTCGCGACATCCAGGCCTCGACGATGGCGGGCAGCAGCTCGGCGGCCGCGGTCCCGCTCGTCGTCACGACCGCCACGGGGCGGCCGCTCGCCTTCGCGATGCCCAGCGCGAAGAAGGCGGAGGATCGCTCGTCGAGGTGGACGTGGACCCTCACGGCCGGATGGCGCCATAGGGCGAGCGCGATCGGCGTCGAGCGCGACCCGGGCGACACGCACGCATGCTCGAGGCCCGCGCGAACCAGACCGTCGACGAGCCACCACGACGCGGCGA
>DATBLA010000063.1:0-18068 GCA_036555645.1 Actinomycetota bacterium | reverse complement strand
CTGGGCTCGCTCGCTCTGGTCAGTGGCGATCACGGTGAGCGAGCCGGCGACGAGCGCGGCGACGGCGAAGACGGCGATGAGTGCGCGCGACCGCCTGATCGAGCGACGCTCGAGCGCGGTCTCGCGGCTGCGGCGCGCCTCCTCGGCCGCGTCCTCCGCGTCGCGACGCGCGGTGCTTTCGCGCAAGTATTCCTGGCCGCCAGCGGTCAGCGCGAAGGTCGTCCCCTCGGCCCACGTCACCGTGTGCTCGAGCCGACCTCCTCGGAGCAGGAAGCTCGGGTCGCGCCCGCTCGCGTCCCACTCCGCCGCCGCGCTCGCGAGCTGCCGTTGCGTGCGGATGTCGTCCCGGGCGCCGTCGATCCAGGTGCGGAGCCGCGACCACGCCCGCAGGAGCGCCTCGTGGGCGATCTCGACGGTCGGCTCGCGCGTCTCGGGGTCGCGGTCGAACGACAGCAGGCGATGACGACCGAACGCCTCGACCACGGCATCCATCGTGCGACGCTCGGCGATCGGCTCGAGCTCGGATCGGCGAACCCGGCGCCGCGTGTCCTCGGTGCCCTCGCCGAGCGTCACGAGCCGCAGGAACAGCTGCCGGCACGCGTCGCGCGCGGGCTCGTCCATCGCCTGGAAGAGCTGCTCGGCGCGCTGCGCGAGCGCACCGGAGACGCCACCGATCCGCCGGTACTCCTCGAGGGTGAGCCTTCCGTCTGTCGCCCGCTCGGCGAGCTCGGTCAGCGCGTATTGGAGGAGCGGGAGGGCGCCGGGCCGGTCCGCGACGTCGGTGATCATCGCCGCGAGGAGCCGCGGCTCCACGATGAAGCCGGCGCGGTCCGCCGGCGCGACGATGGCGCGCTCGAGCTCCTCGAGGCTCATCGGCGTGATGGCCTCGGTCCGTGCAGCCAGCATCTCGCCGAAGCCGCGGACCGACAGCGGCTGGTCGAAGAAGTCCGCCCGCAGCGTCGCGACGACGCGCACGCGGCTCCCGGGTGCGATCACGGCCGCGCGCAGGCTCTCGAGCACGCGGGATCGCTCGTCGTCGTCCTCGACGAGGGTGAAGACCTCCTCGAGCTGGTCGATGACGATCACGAGCTCGGCCTGGGCGTCGGGCAGGACGCGGTCCACCGCGCGAAGGAGGCCGAGGTCGTCTCGCTCGAGGTCGTCCAGCAGGGAGGGCGGGGGCGCGACCGCCACGGCCAGCAGCGCGGACTCCAGCTCACGGAGTGGATGGGCGCCCGGAAGGAGGTCGATCACGAACCAGCGGTCGGAGCCGGGGATCGCGCCGCGCCGGAGCGCGGGCACCAGCCCGGCACGGACGACGGACGACTTGCCCGAGCCCGATGGGCCGACGACGGCGAGGAAGCGCTCGCGTTCGTCCTCCTCCTCCATCCGTCGCAAGAGCCTGCCGACGAGCGCCTCGCGGCCGAAGAAGTCCGCGGCGTCGGCTTCCAGGAACGCGCGGAGCCCCTTGTACGGGTTGCGGATCTCGCCGAGCGGCTCCGGGACCTCGACGATGCCCTCGAGCGCGGCTCGGAAGGCGGCGGCCACCTCGAGCGCATCGGAGAAGCGGGCGTCGGCGTCCTTCGAGGTCGCGGCCGTGATCGCGGCCTCGACGGCAGTGGGGAGGTCGGGCCGGGTCTCGCGGATCGATGGGAGGGCGTCGCGAACGTGGTGGTTCAGGAGCGCATTGAGCGACGTGCCGGGGAACGGATGCGAGCCGGCGAGCATCTCGTACAGCACGATCCCGAGGGCATAGATGTCGGACCTCGGAGTCGCGGGTTCGAGGCGGATCTGCTCGGGCGAGAGATACGCGGGCGTGCCGCGCATCATCGTCCCGGAGCTCTTCTCCGGCGCGCCGGCGTCCAGCGCGACGCCGAAGTCGGTCAGGTAGGCGTTGCCCTCCTCGTCGAGCAGGATGTTGCCGGGCTTCACGTCGCGGTGCACGACGCCCTGACGGTGTGCGGCCGAGAGCGCGGCGGCCACGTGGTCCAGGATCGTCGCGGCTCGCGACGGCTCGAGCGGACCATCGTGAAGGAGATGCTCGACGCTTCCGCCGCGCAGGAACCGCATGACCAGGTATGCGCCGTCGGGCTCTCGCCAGTAGTCGTAGAGCGGCACGATGTGCGGGTGCTCGAGGCGCGCGACGATCTGCGCCTCGCGCTCGAAGCGGCGGACGAAGTCGGGGTGGTTCGCCAGCTCGGGATGGACGGCCTTGATCGCGACCTCGCGCCCGACCTGCGGCTGGATCGCCCGGTAGACGACCCCGAACGCTCCGTCACCGATCGGCTCGAGCAGCCGATAGCCGCGGAGCGGCTCGCCCTTCAGACGCAGGTCCGGGTCCTGTCGCAGGATCCGCTCGTGCAGGCGCTGCAGATCGGCTGACGGGTCGACGCCGAGCTCGTCCGAGAGGATGTCGCGGGCACGCTGGAACGCGGCGAGCGCGTCCGCCTGCCGATCGGCGCGGTAGAGGGCAAGCATCAGCTCGCCCCAGAACCGTTCGCGGAGCGGCTGGGAGCGCGTCAGTGCTTCGAGCTCGGCCACCACCCGCGCGTGATGGCCGAGCTCCAGGTCGGCCGCGATCCGCTCCTCGGTCGCCTGGAGCCGGAGCTCCTCGAGTCGGGCGATGTCGGCGACCAGGGATGCCTCGCCGGCGAGATCGGCGAGCGCCGGTCCCCGCCAGAGGTCGAGCGCCTCGCCCAGCGTTCGGGCGATGACGCGAGGCTCGGCGGTGTGGCCTCGAGCCTCGCGGAGCATCGCCTCGAACCGGAGCACGTCGACCTCGTCGGGTTCCGCACGCAGCACGTATCCGGGCGGACGCCCTTCGATCGCGGTCGGTCCCACCGCCGATCGGAGGCGCGAGATGTACGCCTGGAGCGTCCCCTTCGCGGCCTCGGGCGGCGCCTGACCCCAGACGGCGTCGATCAGGTGCTCGGCGGCTACGACGTGATTCGCGCCCAACACGAGGTGGGCGAGCACGATCCGCTGCTTCGGGCCCCCGAGCGGGAGCGGGCCGTCCCCGTTGGAGACCTCGAGCGGTCCGAGGACCCCGAAACGCACGCGCCGACGGTACGCCCTGCCCGTCGTCTCGGGAACCCCCCGCCTGTCGGCGTCGATCGGGCCCACATCCCGAGGCTGCGCCACCTCGCTTGCAAGCGACTTGCAGCGGTCACCGACGTGCAAGCCGAGTGCAAGCGGGCGCATGAGCGATGCAAGCGCCCTGGATGAGGCTTCGGCCGTGTGCTGCCGTACCCGCGGCGGCGTCGAGAGGAAGGAGCGGCGGATGATCCGGAAGCTGGGCGTCCTGCTGGTGGGGAGCGCGTTCCTGATGTCGGGCGCGCTGGTGGGGGTCTCGTACGGCGGAGGAGGCGGGATCCCCGAAGCCGAGGTGATCGAGCTGCACATCGACGTCTGCAGCAGGCCACATTTCTTCTTCTTCGATGACCCCGACGGTCCGGAATCGGCGATCGTGGGGCAGGTCACCCTGTGCAGGAGCCCGATCTTCGATGCCGACGGCAACCGGGTGGGGAAGCAGAACGTGTCGTGCGTGGTCTCCGACAAGACCGATTGGCTCTGCACCAACGTCTACACGCTGAAGGAGGGGCCCTTCACCGACGGGGGGACGATCGTCACCACCGGCCACTACGACGGCGGCGAAGGCGACGTGCACGCCATCACGGGCGGCAGCGGTGCCTATCAGGACGTCGGCGGATATGCGGTCCAGGAGGGCGGGCCCGGGATCAACCACACGCTCAACCTGATCCCTTGACGTCGCGCCGGGCTCCGGGGTCGACGACCCCGGAGTCCACGCCCTTCCAGAGGTGATCTCCATGGGGAGGACCAAGGAAGCTCGAGCACACGGCCGCCCGGCGCGATGGATCGTGGGACTTGCGCTCGTTCTCCCCTTCATCGGATGCACCGAGCGGAGCGATCGGTCCGGCACATCGGATGCGAGCGACGGAGTGCCGGTTGCACAGCCGACGGGGGAGGTCTCGGGTGGGGGATCCGAAGATCGAGCCTCGGGCGTCGACACGGGTTCGGACCTGTACGTCGTCGATCCGGCGACCGGCGCGATCGAGCCGGTCCTCGTCCGGCCGGGACGCCAGGAGGACCCGGAACGCTCACCCGACGGCGAGTGGCTCGTCTACCAGAGCGTGGTGCCGGGAGGTGTCGATCAGATCATGCTCCTCGAGGACGACGGGACCGAGCGCCGGCTGACGAGCGTCCGCGGCGGCGCCACCGACCCGACGTGGTCCCCCGACGGGACCCAGATCGCGTTCGCGGCCCGGTGGGGGAACCGCGCCGACACGGACATCTTCGTGATGGATGTCGACGGGGGCCACCCCCGCCGGCTGGCGGGGACCGCGCGGAACGATCGGCACCCGGATTGGTCTCCGGAGGGCTCTCGCATCGTGTTCCACAGTCGCTACCAGGCGTGGCACGGGATCCTGCCACGAGGTGAGATCTGGGTGGTGTCCGTGCGCGATGGCGGGCTCACGCATCTCGATCTGAGCACCCCGTTCTGGGGTGGGTATTGGAACGGTGCCGATCCGGCGTGGTCGCCCGATGGGCGGTGGATCGCGTACACCCGCCTGGCCGGTAGCACGATCAACGGCATGTCGCCGTACGCCCCACTGTGGCTCATGCGAGCGGACGGCACGGGGCAACGAAGCGTCCATCGCTGGAGCAAGCGTTGGGGGGACTGCGAGGTCGAAGCGAGCTGGTCGCCGGACGGGAGCTCGATCGCGTATGTCGGCGCCGGTGACTCGGCCACTCGCATCTGGATCGTCGACGTCCGGACGCGAGCGTTCGACTCCATCTCGACACCCGCCCCCGTTGCCGACCTCGACTGGGGGACCGAGGGCATCCTCGTTCGGATGGGAGAAGGTCCTCTCGAGCGCCACCTTCCCATCCGATGCGCCTGAGCTCCTCCGCGCGGGCGGTGGTGGGCGATTCGAAGCATGTTCCTCGAGCCCTGGATCGCGCGGGCTACACGAAGTGGGACTCTTCGGGAACGGTCCCGGGCGGCCACCCGGGGTACCCGTCGCCGGGGTACTCGGTGGGGGTGCCGTAGCAGTCGGTGATCGGCGGCGCGGGCCTCGCGTCCCGGCGGGGGTTGCGGTCGAAGTCGAAGACGTGCTCGAAGTTGTGGGTGCGGCGGATCCGCTCGGTGAGGTACGGCAGTCCCCAGTTGTCCTCGATGAACCTCAGCGGGCTCGAGAACTCGCCTTCCGCGTCGTCGACGTACCCGCGCTTTGCGTAGGGCGAGAGCACGAGCATCGGCACGCGGAACCCGAAGCCGATGTCGTCGACCTCGGGCGGCGGGACGTGGTCGAAGAAGCCGCCCCACTCGTCCCACGTGAGGAACAGCGCCGTGTGCTCCCACCCGTCGGTCTGCATGACGGCGTTCACGACGTCGGTGATCCAGTTCTGGGCGTAGCACGTGCTCTCGGGCGGATGATCCGACCACTCGAACCGTGGCGTCACCCACGTCACCGACGGCAGTCGCCCCGCCCGGATGTCCCGCGGCAGGTCGTCGACCGCCCGGATCCGCTCCGGGCGCCACAGGTCCGTGTGGAACACCCCTTCGATCCCGTTCAGCGCGTTCCAGAAATAGCCGCTCTGTCCGGGGACGGCGGCGTAGTACGCCCACGAGACGCCGGCGCCCTCGAGCTGCTCGGGAACCGTCTCGAACGTGAAGCACGTGTCGTGCTTGGCCAGGTTGCCGACGTCGTCCTTCACGAGGACGAACACGTCCTCACCGACCGCGTCGCACCCCCAGGACTTGAAGGTCCGCCCGTTCTCCATCTGCCGGGTCTCGATGTTCTCGGGGTTGTCGAGGATGCCGCCGGACTGACCGGCGACGAAGTAGAAGTGGTTCGGGTACGAGGGGCCGCCCACGGAGGCGAAGAAGTTGTCGCACAGGACGTACTCGCTCGCCCACGACCAGTAGTTCGGGACGAGGGCCTCGTCGAACGTCGTGTACGCCCACGGGTCTCCGAACTGTCCCTGGCCGAACCCGTCAAAGGACCCGTCGTTCACCGCGTTCAGGTGCGCGGCGCGGTCGTGCGGAAGATCGCCCGGGAGCCAGTGCGGGCACGGCTCGAGCGGGACCTCCTGTCCGAACTTCACGCCGGTCGTCGCGCCGTTCGCGCCGGGGAACCGTCCGAAGAGGTTGTCGAAGCTCCGGTTCTCGAGCATCACATAGATGACGCGCTTGATCGGCCACCGCGTGTCGGTCGCGACGACCGACGCCGTGGCCGATGGGCCCGAAGCGAGCGGCTTGCTCCCCCCGCCGGTGCACGCGTAGAGCGTCGCCCCGGCCAGCGCCAGCCCGGACGTGCGCAGGAACGAGCGGCGGGAGAACAGCGGGGACCGTTCGTGCTCGAGCCGACGGTAGCTCGGGACGTGCGCGGACGAAGGGTCGTGCGGGATGGTCACGGCATCCGAACCTACCAAGGAAGCCCGCGAACGCTATCCTGCGTTGGCCCCCGGACGTGACCCACTCGATCATGCGCTCGAACCGAACCTCCACCGCGATCGCGCTCGCCCTGGCGCTGTCGCTCGCCCTCGGGGCGTGCACCGGCGACGGGGGGGAGTCGGCCGGTCCGACCTCGCCGGCCGCATCCTCGGGACCGACCGCCACCGTCTCGGCCGAGCCGTCCGCGACCCCGTCGCCGACCCCGCCCGCGATCCCCGAGCAGGCTCCGGCCACCCGGGGGCCGGTCACGCTCGAATGCGAGAACGGGTGGGTGACGCCGCCGCCGACCTCGCCCCGGTTCCTTCAGCCGCTCGGGATCGTCCGCCGGACCACGGGGGTCCGCGGTCCGCTCGAGGTCGTCGACATGCGCTACTTCACCGGACCCGAGTCGCCGCCGACCGACAAGGGCTATCTGCTCGTCGTCGAGCGCTGGTACGTAAAGCTGTTCGCGCGGGACGACATCGCCTTCCAGGGCCGGTTCCTCATCGAGGCGCGCCGGTTCGGGCGAGGCCTCGTCGCGGTCGCGCCGTACGACACGACCGGCTACCGGTCGCCGGACTGGACCGGGTTCCAGTTCGACGCGATCGAGGGATCGCAGACCTACGCGGGGCTCCCGGGGGAGTGGAGCGGCACGCCGTACGACTTCGTCGAGGGAGGTGCCGGCCTGCGGATCCCGGGGCTCCCCGACGAGGTGACGGGGTGCCTCGAGGGCACGTAGCGGTCAGCCTCCGGCGAGCACGGCGGCGCCCACCGCGCCGGAGAGGTCGCCGAACTCGGTCGTGAGCAACTTGGGCGGCCGATCGGGGACGAACAGCTTTGGGGCCATCTCCTCGTGGATCCGCTTCACGAACGGAGCGCCCAGCCGGTCGCCCAGGCCTCCTCCGACGATGATCGCCTGGAGCGCGAGCAGGTTCTGGACCGAGGCGAGGCCGACGCCCAGCGCCCACACCGCCTCGTCGATCAGCTCGATCGCCATGTCGTCCTTGTGCTCGAGCGCGGCGGCGAACACGCCGCTCGACAGCCGGGTGCGCCCCTTCTTCTCCATGAGCTCGAACAGGACCGTCCGGCGCCCGTGCTTGACGAGCCGGCGAGCATGGACCTCCATCTGGCCGCGGCCCGCGTAGGCCTCGAGGTGACCCCGACGACCGTCCGAGCACATCCGGCCGCCGGGCTTCACGAGCGTGTGGCCGATCTCGCCCGCCGCCCCCTGACCCTCGAACAGGCGACCCTCGAGCACGAGGCCCCCGCCGACCCCGGTGCCGACCCACACGCCGAGGAGGTTGCGGAGGCCGCGGCCCGCGCCGCGCTTCCACTCGCCGAGGATCGCGACGCGGACGTCGTTGTCGAGCGAGACCGGAGCGCCGCCGAGCGCGTCGGAGACCATCGCGGCGAGCGGGACCGGATCGGGCGTCTGGAAGCCCGGCAGGTTCGGGGAGCTCGAGACCGTGCCCGCCTTCGTGTCGATCGCGCCCGGCGACCCGATCCCGATCGCGCGCAGGTCGCCCGTGTCGGCGCCGGCCTCGGTGAGCGCGCCCCTCGCCGCCTCGACGATCATCGCCGCGACGTCGGCGGCTCCCGTCAGCGGGGTCGGCAGCCGGCGGGTGCCCGCGACCTTCCTCGAGCGCAGGGCGGCCGCCTGGATCTTCGTGCCGCCCACGTCGACGCCGACGGTGATCGTGCCCGCCGAGCCCTCGTTCGGACCGGCCGCCGCCGGCTCGCGTGCGGCGGTCACGGCGGCCACCCCGTGTAGATCTCGTGCCCGCGCTTGCGGAGCTCGTTGCCGATCACGACGCGCTGGATCTCCGACGTGCCCTCCCAGATCCGGTCGACGCGCAGCTCGCGCCAGAGTCGCTCGACGGCCTGCTCGCGCATGTAGCCGCGGCCGCCGTGGATCTGCACCGCCCGATCGACGACGCGGCCGGCGGTCTCGGAGCAGACGAGCTTGACGGCGGCGGCGAGCGCGTGGAGCTCCTTTCGGGAGGTGCCTCCGCGGGCGGCCTGCCACCCGACCCGATACAGGAGCGACTTCGCGGCCATGATCTCGGCGGCCATATCGGCAAGCATGAACTCGACGGCCTGGAACTGCACGATCGGCGCGCCGAACTGCACGCGGCCGGAGGCGAACGCGAGCGCGAGGTCGAGCGCGCGGGTGGCGGCGCCGATCGTCCGCGCGCCGATCATCAGGCGCTCCTCGACGAACCAGTCCTTCGTGAGCTCGAAGCCCTCGCCGACCTCGCCGAGGACGGCGTCGTCCCCCACGCGGACGCCGCGGAACGCGAAGATCGGGTGCTCGAAGACGAACGTGTGCGAGTACTTCGGGGTTCGGACGACTTCGACGCCGGGCAGGTCCTTGTCGACGATGAACACCGTCGGCCGGGTCGCGTCCCCGTCGACGTGCGCGTGCACGAGGATGAAGTCGGCGACGTCGCCGGACGTCACGTGCCACTTCTCGCCGTCGATCACCCACTCGGCGCCGTCGCGGCGCGCCGTCGTCCGGACCATCGTCGGGTCCGAGCCCGCGTGCTCCTCGGTGATCGCGTAGGCGTCGCGCCGTTCGCCGCGACACGCGGGGCGCAGGTACCGGTCCTTCTGGGCCTCGGTGGCCGAGGCGAGCGGGATGGCCGGCCGCCAGGGGACGTCCCAGAGCGCCCCCGTGGCGTGACCCCATTGCTCCTCGACGAGGATCTGCTGGAACGTGTCGAACCCCTGCCCGCCGTCGTCGACGGCGTGGTTGATCGCGTTGAAGCCTGCCTCGAGCACGGCTCGCTTCGCGCGCTCGGCGCTGTCGGGGAGCAGGCCGTCGCGTTCCTCGCACTCGAGCTCGAGGGGGATGAGCACGTCCCGGGTGAACGAGCGCGCCCGCTCCTGCAGGGCTCGGTCCTCGTCCGTGAGTCGGAGATCCACGGCCGGCGAGCCTAGCCGACCGGGGGGCAGGTCGTGCCGCGGATGCCGAGCGTGCGACGCTCGATGTCGAGGTCCTTCGTCCCCACGCCCAGGATCGTCCCGTCCGGCAGGGCATCCAGCCCCGTCAGGGCGTCCGATCCCCCCACCGCCACGCCGTCCACGGGCGCCCAGCGCTGGCCGTTCCAGCGGAGCACGAGCGCCCGGGTCGTTCCTCGATCCGACTGCCGCGAGCCCGCCGCCCAGACATCCTGGCCGGCGATCGATGCGACGGCCAGGAGGCCGCCGTCCTCGGGCAGCCCCTGCACCTCGGTCCACTCGGTGCCGTCGAACCGCAGGATCGCGTCGCCGACCGCCCAGACCTCGCTCGACTCGAACGCGTCGATGGCATCCAGGCGCACCCGAGCGTCGGTCTCGGAGCGGCTCCAGGCCTCTCCGTCGAACCGGATGATGGCCGGTTGCGCGTGCTGGTAGCCCACGACCCACAGATCGGTCGGGGAGACCGCGTCGATGTCGAGCAGCGCCGAGCGCCCGCCGCCGATCGCTCGTCGAACCTCCACGACCGCCCACGCCTGCCCGTCCCAGTGGAGCACCATCGCCCGCTCGAGCGACAGCGTGGCATCGCCGACCGAGCCGACGGCCCACACGTCGTCCGGCGAGAGCGCGACGACGTCGTGCAGCACGCCGTCGATCTCCTCGGGCAGCTCGACGAGGAGCCACTCGGTGCCGTCGTATCGCAGGACGAGCGGCTCGTCGCCGAACCCGTTCGAGGTGCGCCCGACGGCCCACACGTCGTTCGGCTCGGACGCGTCGACGGCCCGGAGCTCGTTCACCGTCACGCCCGGGCTCGGCGCCTGGAACGGCGACCACTCGGTTCCGTCCCACCGCTGGATGGACACGGCGGTCGGCGCGGCCGGATCGCCGATCCCTCCGACGGCCCAGGCCTCGCTCGTCGTGATCGCCGTGACCCCGAGCAGCGTCGTCGGGGCTTCACCCGGGTCGGCGCTCGGCACGACCTCCCACGTCGGATCGCACTCGGGCGCGGGCGAGGCGGTGACGCTCGGCGTGGGCGAGACCGGCGCCTCGTCCACATCCAGGTCGATCGTGGCGACGACGGCGGAGCCGATCGCGAACGTCACGACCGCCGCGATGCCACCGTTGATGAGCCCCCTGCGCTGAACGCGATTCACGACCGGACGACGCCCGCCACGGATGCTTCGGTTCCCACCGGCCGACGGCGGCCGGGATCGAGCCGCCGTTTGCGGCGGTCCGCGAGTGCCCGGTACCCTCCGGCTCGCGTGGGCGTGTTCGAACGCGACGTCGTCATCGTCGGGGGAGGCCACAACGGCCTCGCGTGCGCAGCGTACCTTGCGAAGGCGGGTCTGGATGTCCTCGTCCTGGAGAAACGGGACATCCTCGGCGGGGCCGCGGCGACCGAGGAGCCCTGGCCGGGATACCGGGTCTCGAGCGCGTCCTACGTCGTCTCGCTCATGCCGCCCCAGGTCGTGCGCGAGCTCGACCTGAAGCGTCACGGCTACCGGGTCTCGATCGTCACGCCCGACTACTTCGTGCCGTTCCCGGACGGCACCTCGCTCACGCTGTGGGGCGACGTGACGCGTGACGCGACGAACATCGCCCGGTTCAGCGAGCGGGACGCGGCCGCCTACGTGGAGTTCGACCGCTATTTCGACCACGTGGCCAAGCTGTTGAAGGACCTGCTGTTCGTGGTGCCCCCGAACCTGAACCTGCGCGAGCTCCCGAAGTGGGCCGCGACCGCCGGCCACTTCCGGCGCTGGAGCGGACGCGACGTCCACGAGGCGGTTCGGCTGTTCACGATGAGCGCCGCCGACTTCCTCGACGAGTGGTTCGAGGACGAGCGCGTCAAGGGCGCGCTCGCGACGCAGGCGATCATCGGGGCGTGGTGCGGGCCGATGACGCCGGGCTCCGCCTACGTGCTCATGCACCACTGGATCGGCGAGATCGACGGGCACGCCGGGGCGTGGGGATGGGTGCACGGCGGCATGGGCGGCCTGTCGGAGGCGATGGCGCGAGCCGCGACCGCGGCCGGCGCGGAGATCCGTTCGGGCGTCGAGGTCGAGCGCGTGGCGATCACGGCGAGCGGTCGCGCGGTCGGCGTCGCGCTCGCCGACGGATCGCTCGTCCGCGCCCAGCGCGTCGTGTCGAGCGCCCACCCGGTGACGACGTTTCGAACGCTCGTGGGCGAGGAGCGGCTGCCCGGCGACGTCCTTCGCGACGTCGGCCGGTACCGGTCGCGATCGGGCTCCGTGAAGCTGAACGTCGCGCTCTCCGAGCTCCCCGCGTTCCCGGCGTGGGACCAGGACGGGCCCGTCCACACGGGACTCGTCGCCGTCTCGCCCTCGGTCGAGTACCTCGAGCGCGCGTGGGACGACGCCAAGTACGGCCGGATGAGCGAGCACCCGTACGTCGAGGTCGTCTTCCCGACGGCGCACGAGCCCGAGGGGCTCGCGCCCGAGGGCAAGCACCTCATGCTGGCGTTCAGCCAGTACGGGCCGTACGAGCTCGCCGAGGGCTCGTGGGACGAGGGCGGCCGCGACGCGTACGCGGCCCGGGTCGTGAAGGCGCTGGGCGAGTTCTCGCCCTCGCTCGAGTCCTCGATCGAGCACCTGGAGGTGCTCACGCCGCGTGACATCGAGGAGCGCTTCGGCCTGCTCGGAGGGAACATCATGCAGGGGGAGCTGACGCCGGACCAGCTGTTCAGCTTCCGCCCGTTCCCGAACCACGGCGACTACCGCACGCCGGTCGCCGGGATGTATCTGTGCGGCGCGGGCACGCATCCGGGCGGCGGCGTCATGGGGGTCGCCGGCCGCAACGCCGCATCCGTCGTGCTGCGCGACCACAAGCGGGGCGAGTTCGTCGGCCGCCTCCGCAGCATCGGCCGCTGATGCTCGCCGAGCTCGCGGCGGCCGTTCGGGAACGCCGGGTCTCGGCCGTCGAGCTCGTGACCGAGTCGATCTCGCGGATCGAGCGGCTCGACCCGCCGGTGAACGCCGTCACCGCCGTATGGGCCGAGGACGCGCTCGCCGTCGCCCGGGCGCTCGACGAGCGAGGGACCGACGGCGCGCTCGCTGGGCTGCCCCTGCTCGTGAAGGACAACACCGACGTCGAGGGCCGGGTCACGAACTTCGGCTCGCGCACGATGCTCGACCGGCCACCCGCCGAGCGCAGCGAGATCACCGTCGAGCGCATGGTGGCCGCCGGGGCGGTGATCGTCGGGCGAACGAACATCCCCGAGTTCGCGTTCCAGGGATACACCGACAACGACGTCTTCGGTCCCACGTGCAACCCCTGGGGGCTCGAGTGGTCGACCGGCGGGTCGAGCGGTGGCTCGGGGGCGGCGATCGCGGCGGGCCTGGCCCCGCTCGCGACGGGGACGGACGGGGGCGGGTCGGTTCGCTCGCCGGCCGCCTTCTGCGGGCTCGTCGGGCTGAAGCCGACCGCCGGGCTCCTCGGTCGCCGTCCGATCCCGTCGTGGCTGGACTTCTCGACGCAGGGGCCGCTCGCGACGAGCATCGAGGACTGCAGGCTCCTGCTCGAGGTCATGCGCGGCCCGGTCTCGGGCGATCCCACCGCGGCGCCGGCGTGGACCCCGCGGGGCGGGATGCCCTCCCGCGTCTTTGCGACGCCCCGAACGCGAGACTTCGGCCCGCTCCCCGCCGACGTCGAGGCGCCGTACCGAGCCGCCCTCGACGCGATCGAGCGTGATCTGGGGCTGCCGGTCGAGGAGATCCCGCTCCGGCGGCTGTTCCCGGGAGCCGCCGTGGAGGGGCCGGCCACTCGTGACGACTGGTACCTCACCGTCGCCGTGGAGGAGCTCCACTGGCTCGGACCGGACTGGGTGGCCGCCCACATGGACGAGTTCAGCCGCTCGTTCCGCGAGGTGATGGAGGACGCGGCCGGCTTCTCGCTCGCCGACTACATGGCCGCCCGGCTGCGGCGATTCGACCGCGTCGCCGACGTCGACGCGCTGCTGGAACCCGATGCCGTGATCGTCTGTCCGGCCCACGGGTATGCGGGGTGGCGCCCGGACGGGACCCTGCCGGGTCTGGACCGTCCGGCCTTCGGCGAGGGCTACAACCAGGGCGAGTTCAACATGAGCGGGCACCCGTCGCTCTCGGTCCCGGCGGGGCTCGCCGAGAACGGGATCCCGTTCGGCCTGCTGGTGACGGGGCCCCGGTGGCGGGACGATCTCGTGCTCGAGTTCGGAGCCGCGTGGGAGCGCGCGCATCCGTGGCCGGTCTCCGCACCCGGCTACGAGCCGTTCGACGCCGTGCTGGCCTGAGCGTCCCGGAGCCTCACGGACCGAGGTTGTACCCGAGCCGCCGTGGCACGTGCGCGAGCGCGTCCGTCAGCGGATCGGGCCGGCGGCCCGCCTCGTGCCGCGCATCACGTCGAACGATCGCCCGGCTCACCACGCGCGCGCCGAACGTGAGCAGCGGCTCGGGTGGGAAGCGCGTGGGCCGGCCGCCGACGATCGGCAGGGTCGTCGCCTCGTCCTCGACGTCCAGCGCGAGCCCGGACAGGATCTTGCCGCCGAGGTGACACGGGCCCACGCCGTTGCCCGTGTAACCGAGCCCGACGTGCGTGCGTCCCCCGGCGAGCGTACCGAAGAACGGCAGGGTGAGTCCCGACATGTCGATCGGACCGCCCCATGCGACCTCGAGCGGCACCGCGTCGAAGGTGGGGAACCAGCGCCGGAAGTCGGCCGCGAGCGCCGCGATGCTCCGCTCGTGGTAGCGGTAGGCCGGGCCGATCTGCCGGCGGGTCACCCGGTCTCCCGCGCCGCCGAACGCGATCCGGCCGTCGGGTGTCGTCCGCAGGTAGTGCAGCGATCCGAGCATGTCGTACACGCCCTCGCCGCCGGTCCAGTTGATCCGTTCGAGCAGGTGCGGCGCCGGCGCGGAGACCGCGATGTACGAGGCCCGGACGAAGATCGAGCGACGGAGCGCGCGCCACGCGTTGAACCAGGCGTTCAGCCCGAGCACCGCCCGCCCGGCGCGGACGGTCCCCGAGGGCGTCTCGGCGATCGCGCCACGGACGTCGAACCGCGTGACCGGCGTCCGCTCGAACACGCGCACGCCGCGCTCGATGATCAGCCGCCGCAGTCCCCGGGCGAGGCGGGCGGGCTGGACCATCGCGGCCCGCGTCAGCTCGAACCCCGACCGCGCGATCGGCGAGTCGAACCGCGACCGCAGCTGGTCGGGATCGAGCGGCCGGTAGACCTCGCCGATGCCGAGCCGCTCGGCTCGGGCGACGGTCCACGCCACCTTCTCGTCGGTGAACGGGTTCGTCGACAGGCCGAGGTTGCCCGCCTTCGCGTACCAGGCGTCGACGGCGTGGCTCGTGCACCAGTCGCCGATCTCGTCGATCGATCGAGACGCCATCTCCGAGGTGCGCCGGCCCTCGGCGCCGAACCGGTCGATGAGGACGTCGAGCTCGTCGAAGACCCCGTTGCAGAAGCCGCCGTTGCGTCCGCTCGGTCCCCCGCCGCAGATGTCGGCCTCGAGGAGCACGACGTCGAGATCGGGCTCGCGCTCCTTCAGGAACCACGCGGTCCACATCCCCGTGTACCCGCCACCGCAGATGACGACGTCGGCGCTCGTGTCGGCGCGCAGCGGGGGCGTTTCCGGTTCGGCGAACTCGGGATGTCGCAGGGCTTCCTCGAGCCACCAGGACCGGTCGGCGGGGCGGGGCATCGCGCCCTCCGAGCCGATCACCGCGGCCCCAGGTTGTACCCGAGCCTCCTCGGCAGCCGGGCGACGAACCGGGTGAGCGGTCCGACGCGCCGCCCGGCGTCCTCGAGGTCGTCCTTGCGCCGGATCGCCGTGTTCGCGACGAGCATCCCGGGCGATCGGATCGGCTCGGGGGGGAAGCGCTTCGGGGTCCGGGTCACGACGGCGAGCCGCGTGAACCCGTCCTGCGCGTGGAGCGCGAGCGCCGCCAGGATCTTGCCCCCGAGGTGCGACGGTCCTACGCCGTTGCCCGTGTACCCGAGGCCGTAGTGGACGTTGCCCCGTCCGGTCGTCCCGAAGAACGGCAGCGTGAACCCGGAGACGTTGATCGGCCCGCCCCAGGCGGCCTCGATCGGCACGCCCTCGAAGCTCGGGAACATCCGCCACAGGTCCTGGGCGACGCGGCGGGCCGATCGCGGATCGTAGTCGTAGCGCCGGTCGATCCGGCGAGCGAGATCCGGCTGCAACCCCCCGAGCCCGAACGCGATCCGGCCGTCCGGCGTCGTTCGCAGGTAGTGGATCGATGCCCGGAAGTCGCGGATCGCCTCCCCGCCGGTCCAGCCGAGCGCCTCGAGCCGGTCCGGCGCGGGAGCGGTGACGACGAGGTACGAGCCGCGGACGGTCAGCCTCGGCTTGAACGCCCTCCACCACGTGGCCCAGGCCCCGAGCGCGACGACCCCCTCCCGGGCCGTCACGGACCCCTCGGGCGTCTGGGCGAGCACCTGGCGGCCCATCCCGACGCGCGTGACCGGCGTCCGCTCGTGGATCCGCACGCCCGCCTCGATGAGCACGCGCCGAAGCCCGCGCGCGAGCCGAGCCGGATGCACGGTCGCGGCGTCGTGGATCAGCAGGCCGCCGCGGAACCGCGGCGACGCGCAGCGCTCCCGGACCTGGGCCGCGGTGAGCAGGCGGTACTCGCTCTGCACGCCGAGGCGGCGCGCGTCCTCGAGCGTCGCGTCCCAGACGCCGTCGTGGGTGGGGTTCGTCGCGACCGCGAGATCGCCGCCGTGGCGGAACCACGCGTCGACGCCGTTCGCCTCGCACCAGGCGCCGATCTCCGAGGGGGAACGCCCCGCCGTCATGAGGAGCTCCATCGCGTCCGCGTCGCCGTAGGTGGCGCACAGGTCGCGGATGCGCTCCCACCACCCGTCGCAGAACCCGCCGTTGCGTCCGCTCGGCCCGCCGCCGCAGATGTCGGCCTCGAGGATCACGACGTCGAGGTCGGGCTGCCGCTCCTTGAGGAACCACGCCGTCCACAGGCCCGTATAGCCGCCGCCGAGGATCACGACGTCGGCCATCACGTCGCCGCGGAGCGACGGCGCCTGCGGGCCGGCGAACTCGGGACGGGCGAGCGCCTCCTCGAGCCACCACGAGCGCTCGGCGGGCGGCGGCGCGTGTTCGAGCTTCGGTCCCATGCCGCGCGCATCGTCCCACGTCACGAGGGCGGAGCCGGCCTTGGTATCGTGCCGACTCCGCGCCCATCAGGAGAGCCGACGTGAGCTCCGACCCGAGACGCCCGCGCTCGTGGCAGGTCACCGACGGGCCCGAGCGGGCTCCGGCCCGGGCGATGTTGCGCGCGGTCGGGTTCACCGAGGAGGACTTCGGCAAGCCCCAGGTGGGCGTGGCCTCCTCGTGGAACGAGGTCACGCCGTGCAACTTCCACCTCGACAAGCTCGCGGCGCTCGCGAAGGAGGGCGTGCGAGCGGGCGACGCGGTCCCGGTCGAGTTCACGACGATCGCGATCTCCGACGGGATCGCGATGGGCCACGAGGGGATGAAGGCGTCGCTGATCTCCCGCGACCTCATCGCGGACTCGGTCGAGCTCGTCATGCACGCCGAGCGGATGGACGCCCTCGTGGGGATCGCGGGGTGCGACAAGTCCGAGCCGGGGATGTTGATGGCGATGGCCCGGCTGGATCTGCCCGCGGTCTACCTCTACGGCGGCACGATCCTGCCCGGCACGTACGAGGGACGCGACGTCACGATCCAGGACGTGTTCGAGGCGGTCGGGGCGCACGCGCGCGGCTCGATGAGCGACGAGGAGCTTCTCGGCATCGAGCGAGCCGCCTGTCCCACCGCCGGGTCGTGTGCCGGGATGTACACGGCGAACACGATGGCCGCGGCGGCCGAGGCCATGGGGATGTCGGTGCCGGGAGCGGCCTCGCCGCCGGCGGTGGACGACCGGCGCGGGGACCTGGCGCGCGAGTCGGGCCTGGCGGTGACCGCGCTGCTGGAGACCGGCATCCGGCCCCGAGACATCATGACGAGGGATGCGTTGCTGAACGCGATCGCGGTCGTCATGGCGCTCGCGGGCTCGACGAACGCGGTCCTGCACCTGCTCGCCATCGCGCACGAGGCGCGAGTGGAGCTGTCCCTCGACGACTTCGACCGGATCAGCCGCACCGTGCCGCACCTCGTCGACGTCCGCCCCGCGGGACGGTTCGTCATGACCGACCTCGATCGCGTGGGCGGGGTCCCGGTCGTCATGCAGGAGCTGCTCGACGCGGGCCTGCTGAACGGCGACTGCGTGACGGTCACCGGCAAGACGATCGGCGAGAACCTCGCCGCCGTCCGGCCGAACGCGCCGGACGGGACCGTCGTCCGCCCCTTCGCCGAGCCGATCCACGCCGAGGGCGGGACGGCGATCCTGTACGGCTCGCTCGCGCCGGAGGGCTCCGTGATGAAGATCGCCGGGGCAGCATCGCTCGAGTTCCGAGGCCGGGCGCGCACGTTCGACTCCGAGCAGGACGCGTTCGAGGCGGTGACGTCGGGGTCGATCGTTCCCGGCGACGTGATCGTGATCCGCTACGAGGGACCGAAGGGGTCGCCGGGCATGCCGGAGATGCTCGCCGTCACCGCGGCGGTCGCGGGTTCGGGCCTCGGCGCCGAGGTCGCGCTCGTCACCGACGGCCGGTTCAGCG
>DATBLA010000062.1:0-11586 GCA_036555645.1 Actinomycetota bacterium | reverse complement strand
TCTCGAGGGTCCCGCTTACAGCGCGTTGATGATCTGGAACAGCAGCGCGAGCGTGGGCGCCGACTGCTCGTCGTCGATCGCGTACGAGCCCCGCCACACCTCGTGCTGCCAGTACCGGTAGATCTGCCCCGGCGTCCAGCCGCGGCCGATCGCTCCGCGATAGCCGCGGACGAACTCGCTTCCCTCCCAGACGGCCCACGGCGTCACGAGGAAGCCTCCCCGCGACCCGTCCTCGGAGAGCCAGAGCGCGCCGAGGGGGCCCCACAGGCCGTCGTCCTGTCGCCCGTTCACCATGAGGTAGCGGACGCGGCCCTCGGCCTCGAGATCGAGCGCGCTCGGCGCGCCGGCGACCGAGAAGGCCGATCCGGGTTCCATGCGCAGGGCCCTGGTGAGCAAACGCGTCTCCTCAGCAGACGACGGAGGGAACGAGTCGAAAGGGTATCCCCCGAGGCCCTGCCGAACCATCGTGCCTTCGTCCTAGACCCTCGGTCGTCCCCCGAGGCCCGGTCGCGCCATCGGCAACCCCCGCGTTCGGTGACGGCCGATCAGCCTGCAGCGGACGCGCGAGCCTCCCGGATGACCTCGAGGGCCTCGGCGCGGTGCCCGAACCCCTCGGTCGAGACCTTCTCGGCCTCGAGGTCCTTGTAGACCTGGAAGAAGTGCTCGATCTCGTTCAGCAGGTTCGGGTTCACATCGTCGACGTCGCCGATCCCGGACCAGAGCGGATCGCGCAGGGGCACGCACAGGATCTTCTCGTCCGCGCCCTTGTTGTCGCGCATCCGGAACAGACCGATCGGCCGAGCGCGGATGCGGCATCCCGGAAAGGTGGGCTCGCCGACGAACACGAGCGCGTCGAGGGGGTCCCCGTCGCCGCCGAGGGTCCCGTCGATGTACCCGTAGTCGGCCGGGTACTGCATCGAGGTGAACAGCATCCGGTCCAGGACGATGTGGCCGGTCTTGGGGTCGGTCTCGTACTTGTTGCGCGAGCCCTTGGGGATCTCGACGACCACGACGACGTCGTCCTCGTGCTCGACCACGGCGCCGAGCCTAACAGGGAGGTTCCGCTAGGATGCTCCGCGGTTCGATTCGGGGGGACGCATGCAACGATCCACGCTCGGCGTGGGCACCGCGCTCCGCAAGATGCGAGAGGGGCGCGGCCTCACGCTCGAGGAGGCGGCGCGCGATACGCGCGTGCGCCCCGAGTTCCTGGAGGCGATCGAGGCCGAGGAGTTCGACCGACTCCTGGGCGACGTCCACGTGCGCGGTTGCCTTCGGACCTACGCCACGTACCTGCGCCTGTCCCCGGACAAGGTCGTCTCGCTGTACGAGGTCGAGCACGCCGAACCCGACACGCCGCCGGTCGCCCCTCCTCCCGTTCGGACGGAGCCCGTCGTCGGTCGCCGCCGCCGTCGCGACGATCACCGGCTGTTCATCCTCGTCGCCGCCACCGTCATCGTGCTCGCGGCGGCGTTCGGGATCCTGTCGGCGCGGCGACCCGCGCCTCCACCGGCCGACTTGCCGGCCGAGGCGGGCGTCGTCATGGGAACGGCTCCGGAGATCGCGCCGCGCAACATCGTCGTCGGGGTCGTCGCCCGGCGGCCGGTCGAGGTCACGGTCGTCGCCGACGGGAGCGAGGCCGAGTCGTTCGCGCTCGAGGCCGACGAGGGACGGTCCTTCGAGGCGGACGAGACGCTCACCATCCGGCTGTCGGAGGGCGCCACCGTCCGATTGACCGTGAACGGCACCGACCACGGCTTCCCGGGCAAGGCCGGCAAGCGGTGGCGCGAGACGTTCAGCTTCGACACGCCGTCGGCGACCGGGAGCTGACACCGCCGGTGCGGGCGGAGGTCGTCGCCGTCGGGACCGAGCTGCTCATCGGACAGATCTCGAACACGAACGCGCAGTGGATCTCGGAGCGTCTGGCCGAGATCGGGATCGACGTCCTCCATCATCAGGTCGTCGGGGACAACGCCGGGCGGGTCGTCGATTCGATCGCGCTCGCCGCCTCGCGAGCCGATGTCGTCATCGTCACCGGCGGCCTCGGCCCGACCCAGGACGATCTGACTCGGCCCGCGCTCGCCGCTGCGGCGGGTGTCCCGCTCGTGCGCCACCCCGAGATCGAGTCGGCGCTCCGGGAGCGCTTCGCCGTCCGCGGCCAGCCGATGCCCGAGTCCAACCTCGGACAGGCCGACGTCCCCGAGGGCGGCCGGTTCGTGACGCCCGAGCGGGGCTCCGCCCCCGGCCTGGTCGTGCGGATCGGCGAGGCGACCGTGTACGCGCTGCCGGGCGTTCCCTCGGAGATGCGGGAGATGATGGAGGGAACGGTCCTTCCCGAGCTCGCCGATGTGGCGGGCCCGTCGGCGCTCGTCTCGCGCACGCTTCGGTGCTACGGCCTGGCCGAGTCCCGCATCTCCGAGCTGCTCGACGACCTGTACGAGGGCTCGACGAACCCCACCGTGGCCTACCTCGCCGGCGGGGGACAGGTGCAGGTGCGGCTGTCCGCGAAGGCGCCCACGGCCGAGCGGGCCGAGGCGATGATCGATCCGCTGGAGGCGGCTGTTCGCGAGCGTCTCGGGGACCACGTGTTCGGGACCGGGGACGACTCGCTCGAGTCGGTCGTGGTCCGGTTGCTCGCCGACCGCGGGCTCACGATCGCGTGCGCCGAGTCGCTCACCGGGGGCGGGCTCGGCGAGCGCATCACGGCGATCGCGGGGGCATCGGCCGTCTTCCTCGGCTCGGCCGTGACGTACGCGCTCGATGCCAAGCGGACGGTGCTCGGCGTGAAGCAGGAGACGCTGAACGATCCCGGGCCGGTGAGCCGGGAGTGCGCGGCGGAGATGGCGGCCGGGGCGCGCCGGGTCTTCGGGTCCGACATCGGCATCTCGCTGACGGGGGTCGCGGGCCCCGAGGCGCACGGCGGCGCGCCGCCCGGGCAGGTCTGGGTCGCGCTCGATGCGGACGGCGCAGCGGATCAGCACGGCTTCCGGTGGCCGTTCGACCGGATGCTCGTGCGACGATCGGCCGAGAACGCGGCGCTCGATCTCGTCCGTCGCCATCTGCTCGGTCTGCCGTCTCCGTCCTGATGGCGCGTGATCGCGCGTCGCGCCCCGAGGCGAAGCCGCTGCGGCTGTTCGTCGCCGCGGAGGTCCCCGAGGACGTCCGGGCGAGGGTGGAGGTGGCGGTTGCCCCGCTTCGCGGGCGGTTCCCGCGCGCCCGGTGGGTGCCGTCGGCGAACCAGCACGTGACCATGAAGTTCCTCGGCTCGACCTGGCCGCGTCTGGTCGAGTGGGTGGCCGCACGCGTCGGGGAGGTCACCGCCGCCGGCGCGCCCTTCGAGGCCCGCGTCTCCGGCATCGGCGCGTTCCCGAACGCGAGGCGGGCCCGCGTGCTGTGGGCCGGCCTCGACGATCCGATGGACCGCTTGGCTGCCCTCGCGACCGGGCTCGAGGAGGCCCTCGGTCGCGAGTTCGCGCCGGAGAAGCGCGCGTTCACGCCGCATCTGACGGTCGCGCGGTTCGATCCGCCGGTCGGGCTGGAGGATCTGGACGACATCGACGTCGTCTCCGAATCGTTCCAGGTCGACCGGCTCGTCCTGTTTCGGAGCCACCTGCGACGGCCGGCCCCGGTCTACGAGGTTCTGGCGGCGTTTCCGCTTGGCGGCGCGGCCGATCCGATCCCGCCGGACGCGGCGGATGCTTGACCTCGAACACCTGTTCGAGTAGCCTCCGACCCGTTCGAGTTGCAGGACGGTAACTACAGGGGTGTAATCCGTGTCAGACCCTCGCGGTAGCGTCGCGCCCCACGTCGGGCCGGGAATGGGGGAGGAGCTCACGCGGGCGGTGGCCCGCTGGGTGCGGGGGACGAAGGAGGCTTCGCGGATGGATCGGGACAAGATGCTCGAGGTCACCCTCTCGCAGATCGAGAAGCAGTTCGGCAAGGGCGCGGTGATGAAGCTCGGCGAGCACCCGATGGGGACCGGGATCTCGGTCATCCCCACGGGCTCGCTCGCGCTCGACATCGCGCTCGGTGTCGGAGGCATCCCGCGCGGGCGGGTGGTCGAGGTGTTCGGCCCCGAAGGGTCGGGCAAGACGACGGTCTGCCTCCACATCATCGCGGAGGCGCAGCGTCACGGCGGCATCGCGGCGTTCGTGGACGCCGAGCACGCGCTCGACCCCACGTACGCGCAACGTCTGGGCGTGAACATCGACGAGCTGCTCGTGTCCCAGCCCGACTCGGGGGAGCAGGCGCTCGAGATCGCCGACCTGCTCGTCCGCTCGGGCGCGCTCGACGTCGTCGTCATCGACTCCGTGGCCGCGCTCGTGCCCCGGGCGGAGATCGAGGGCGAGATGGGCGACACGCACGTCGGCCTCCAGGCCAGGCTCATGTCGCAGGCGATGCGCAAGCTCGCCGGCACGCTCTCGCGCTTCGACACCACCGCGATCTTCATCAACCAGCTCCGGGAGAAGATCGGCGTGATGTTCGGCAGCCCCGAGACCACGCCGGGGGGCCGCGCGCTGAAGTTCTACTCGTCGGTGCGGCTGGACGTTCGCAAGGTCGAGAACCTGAAGGACGGGACCGAGGTCGTCGGCTCGCGCACGCGCGTGAAGGTCGTGAAGAACAAGGTCGCGCCGCCGTTCCGCCAGTGCGAGTTCGACATCATGTACGGCACCGGGATCTCGAAGGAGGGGAGCCTCCTCGACGTCGGCGTCGACCTCGAGCTCGTGAAGAAGAGCGGCGCGTGGTTCACGTACGAGGGCGATCAGCTCGGTCAGGGTCGCGAGAACGCGCGGCAGTTCCTCGCCGAGCACACCGACATGGCGGGAGAGATCGAGCGGAGGGTCCGCGAGGCGGTCGGGCTGACCGCGTTCGGCGACGAGGGTGACGACACCCCCATCGAGGTCGTGGGCGAGGACCTGGTCGTGACGGAAGAGCCGTCGCCGAAACCGACCAGGGCCGCCAAGGAGCGTGAGACGACCGGGGCACCGGCCGGCTAGGGGAAGGGTTGGCCGGGCCCCGGCGTCCTCGCGAGCCCAAGCGCCCCCTCGGGTTGCACGATCGGGCGCTTCGGCTGCTCGCCGTGCGCAGCCGTTCAAGCCACGAGCTTCGCTCGCGCCTGCTGAGGGCGGGGTTCGAGCCCGACGAGGTCGCGACCGAGATCGACCGCCTCGAGGACGTGGGCCTGCTCGACGACCGCCGGTTCGCGCACGAGGTCGTCGAGCACCAGGTGGGCGTGCGACGAAGCGGCCGGCGCGCCGTGGCGGCGGCGCTCGCCACGAAGGGGGTCGACCGCCGCACGATCGAGGAGACGCTGGCGGAGGTCGGGGACGACGAGGGAGCCCGGGCCGAGGATCTGGCACGGACGCGAGCCCTTCGCCTCGTGGGACTGCCTCGCGAGGTCGCCTACTCCCGGCTCGTGGGGTTCCTCGCCCGCCGCGGCTACGACCCCGGGACGGCGCACGCGGCCGCCCGTCGGGCGCTGGCGCTGGACGGGGCCGGCGAGGAGATGGCCGGGGAGGGCCACGAGGTCTTGCCTCGGGAGTCCTGAGGCCGTACCCTCGCCCGAAGAAGGTTCATCGGTTCGCCAACTGTTCGATTCCGTGCCTGACCCACCGTTGTGAGCAATCAGTCCGCGCAGGGAGCACACTCCATCTGGGGCCGCGAAGGGCCGCCAGGCCGCCGCATCCCCTAGATCGCCGTATCGAACGCACGGCCGAACCGGGCCCGATGGGCCTTCGTTCGGCCGTTCGCGTTTGGAGGCGGAACGATGGAATGGGTGATCGGGATCGCGGCCCTGGTGGTCGGGCTCGCGATCGGATACGCGGGACGCAAGGCAGTCGCGAAGAGCCAGGCCGAGAGCGCCGAGGCCAGAGCCGAGAAGGCGGTGGTCGAGGCCGAGCGTGAGGCGGAGCGCCTCACCCGGGAGGCGCTCGGCGAGGCCAAGGAGGAGATCGGGGCGCTCCGGCGCGAGGCGGAGGAGGACCTTCGCTCCAGGCGGGAGGAGGTCAAGCGGCAGGAGGATCGGCTCGGCGACAAGGAGCGGGCGCTCGACCGCAAGGTGGACGAGGCCGAGCACCGGGCCCAGGAGCTCCAGGATCGCGACGAGAAGCTGAAGCTCGTTCGTCAGCAGCTCGAGCAGGCGGCGAACCAGCACCGGTCCGAGCTCCAGCGCATCGCGCAGATGACGGCCCAGGAGGCCAAGGACGCCCTGCGAACCCAGGTCGTCGACGAGGCCAAGCGGGACGCGATGTCGACGGTCCGCGAGATCGAGCAGCGGGCGCGCGAAGAGGGGGAGGAACGCGCGCGGCGGATCGTGACGATCGCGATCCAGCGCGTCGCCTCAGAACAGACGAGCGAGTCGACGGTCAGCGTGTTCTCGCTGCCGAGCGAGGACATGAAGGGCCGGATCATCGGACGCGAGGGCCGGAACATCCGCGCGTTCGAGGCCACGACCGGCGTGAACCTCATCATCGACGACACCCCCGAGGCGGTCGTGCTCTCGAGCTTCGACCCCGTGCGGCGCGAGGTGGCGCGGCTGACGCTCGAGAAGCTCGTGCAGGACGGGCGGATCCATCCCGCCCGGATCGAGGAGACGTTCGAGCGCTCGACGAAGGAGATCGACGAGCAGATCCGGCGGGCGGGCGAAGAGGCCGTCATCGAGACCGGCATCACCGACATGCATCCGGAGATGGTGCGGCTCCTCGGGCGCCTCCAGTTCCGGACGTCCTACGGCCAGAACGTCCTCAAGCACCTGGTCGAGTCCTCGCACATCGCGGCGGCGATCGCCTCCGAGCTCGGCGTCGATCCGAAGATCCCGAGACGGGGCGCGCTGCTCCACGACATCGGCAAGGCGGTCACGCACGAGGTCGAGGGCTCGCACGCGATCATCGGCGCCGAGATCGCCCGCCGCATGCGCGAGGCTCCGGAGGTCGTGCACTGCATCGAGTCGCACCACGGCGAGGTCGAGCAGCGCACGATCGACGCCGTGATCGCGCAGATCGCCGACGGGATCTCGGGCGGCCGACCCGGAGCGCGCCGCGAGAGCCTGGAGACCTACATCAAGCGGCTCGAGCGGCTCGAGGAGATCTGCACCGGGTACCCGGGCGTCGAGAAGGTCTACGCGATGCAGGCGGGCCGCGAGGTCCGCGTCATGGTCAAGCCGGAGGACATCGACGACCTGGCGGCGCAGGTCATGGCCCGCGACATCGCCAAGCAGGTCGAGGAGGAGCTCCAGTACCCGGGGCAGATC
Source organism: Actinomycetota bacterium (assembly GCA_036555645.1). Lineage (GTDB taxonomy): Bacteria > Actinomycetota > UBA4738 > UBA4738 > HRBIN12 > DASSJM01. The sequence goes on along the minus strand of DATBLA010000062.1, from coordinate 4,340 downwards.
AAGATCACGGTCGTGCGCGAGACGCGCTCGATCGAGTACGCGAAGTAACCTGAGGCGATGGCCGAGCCCCGCTTCCTGCTGCGCACGTTCGGGTGCCAGATGAACGAGCACGACTCCGAGCGCATCGCCGGCCTGCTCACCTCCGACGGCTATGTGGCCACGGAGGAGGCGTCGCGCGCCGACGTCGTGGTCTTCAACACGTGCGCGATCCGCGAGAACGCCGACAACCGTCTGTACGGCAACCTCGGGCATCTGCGGCCGCTCAAGCAGGCGAACCCGCGGATGCGGATCGTCGTCGCCGGGTGCCTGGCGCAGAAGGACGGCGGGACGATCCTCGAGCGCGCGCCGTGGGTCGACGTCGTCGTCGGGACCCACGCGCTGCCGGACCTGCTCGACCTCGTGCGCCGGTCCGAGACCGAGGGCGCGCAGATGGACGTGCGCGAGTACACGGAGCTGTTCCCGAGCGCGCTGCCCGCGCGGCGAAGCGTCGCGCACCACGCATGGGTCTCGATCGCCGTCGGATGCGACAACGCGTGCACGTTCTGCATCGTGCCGCTCGTTCGGGGGGCGCAGCGGTCGAGGGCGATCGGGGACGTGCTGGCCGAGGTGCAGGGCCTCGCGCGATCCGGCGTCGTGGAGGTGACCCTGCTCGGTCAGAACGTGAACACGTACGGCCGCGACCTGACGGTCCCCGGCTCGTCGCGCCGCCCGCTGTTCGCCGACCTGCTTCGAGCGGTGAACGAGGTCGAGGGGATCCGGCGGATCCGCTTCACGAGCCCGCACCCGCACGACTTCACGCCGGACGTGATCGACGCGATGGCCTCGAGCGCGAACGTGTGCGAGCACATCCACTTCCCGCTTCAGTCGGGATCGGACCGAGTCCTTCACGCGATGCGGCGCTCGTACCGGCGCGAGCGCTACCTGGGCTGGCTCGAGCGCATCCGGGCGGCGATCCCGGAGGTGGCGGTCAGCACGGACATCATCGTCGGGTTCCCCGGTGAGACCGAGGAGGACTTCGCCGACACGCTCGACGTCGTGGAACGGGCCCGGTTCGACCAGGCCTACACGTTCCAGTACTCGCCCCGTCCCGGGACGCGCGCGGCGCTCATGGACGAGCAGGTGCCGAAGGGCGTCGTGCAGGAGCGGTTCGAGCGCCTCGTCGCGCTCCAGGAGTCGATCGCGCTCGAACGGATGCAGGCCCAGGTGGGCCGCACGTTCGAGGTCCTCGTCGAGGGCCCGGGCCGGAAGGGAGGGGTCCAGGGACGGACCCGCACGAACCGGCTCGTCCACCTGGACGGGGAGCCGGAGCCGGGCACGTTCCTCGACGCGCGGATCGTCTCGGCGCACCCGCACCACCTCGTGGGCGAGGTGCGCGAGCGCGTCGGCGTCGGCTGATGGCCGGGGGCGCGGACCGGTCGGCCCCGGCCGGTCGAGCCACGCTCGCGATCGTGGGCCCGACCGCGGCGGGCAAGACCGAGGTCGCCGTCGAGATCGCCGAGCGCCTGGACGCCGAGATCGTCTCGGTGGACTCGACGACGGTCTACCGAGGGATGGACGTCGGGACCGCGAAGCCCACCCTCGAGCAGCGCGCCCGCGTCCCGCACCACCTCCTCGACGTCGCCGACCCGTCCGAGCCGTTCTCGGTGGCCGCGTATCAAGAGCTGGCACGGGCCGCCCTCGCCGAGATCGAGTCGCGAGGCCGGCGGGTGCTGCTCGCCGGCGGCTCGGGGCTGTACTTCCGCGCGATCGTCGACGACCTCGAGTTCCCACCCACCGATCCGGCCGTGCGCCACGAGATCGAGCGCGAGGCCGTGAGCGTCGGGGCGCGGGGACTCCATCGGCGGCTCGAGGGTCTCGATCCCGCCGCCGCGGCGCGAATCGAGCCGGAGAACGTCCGGCGCACGGTCCGCGCGCTCGAGGTCGCGGAGCTGACGGGCCGTCCGTTCTCGAGCTACGCGATGGCGTGGGACGAGTACCCGCGCGCCGGTGTGCGCGCGGCGGGACTGCGGCCGGACCCGGCGACGCTCGGCGATCGCATCGAGACCCGGGTGCGCGAGCAGGTGGCCGACGGCCTGCTCGATGAGGTCCGCGCGCTCGGCGACCGCGGACTGTCCGGCTGGCTCATCGCGAGCCGGACCATCGGGTACGCTGAGTTCGCGCGGCACCTGGAAGGCGAGCTCACCCTGGAGGAAGCGATCGCGGGGACCGTGAAGCGGACGAAGGCGCTGGCTCGACGTCAGCTCGCATGGTTCCGCCGCGACCCGCGCATCCGGTGGTTCGACGCGTCGCCCGATCACGCGCATCTGGTGGACGACCTCACGGAGTATCTCGGTGGCTGAACCGATCCGCATCTGGAAGTACCACGGCACCGGCAACGACTTCGTCATGCTCGAGGATCTGGACGACGAGCGGCCGCTCTCGCCGGCGTTCGTCGCCGCGGTCTGCGACCGGCACACGGGCGTCGGCGCCGACGGCGTCATCCGGATCACGCGCGGCCGGGCCGCCGGCGAGGACTTCTTCATGGACTATCGCAACGCCGACGGCTCGCTCGCCGAGATGTGCGGCAACGGCATCCGGTGCCTCGGCGCGATGGTGTTCGAGCGAGGGCACACGCACGCGACCGAGCTCGAGGTCGGGAGCCGGGACGGCGTGAAGCACCTGTCGCTCGAGGTCGACAGGGGCGTCGTGCGTTCGGTGACCGTGGGGATGGGCGCGCCGGCGTTCGCGCGCGCCTCGATCCCGATGACCGGTCCCGGCGACGAGCCGTTCCTGACCGAGCCGTTCGAGATCGACGGGCGGACGTTCAAGGCGAGCGCGGTCTCGATGGGCAACCCGCACCTCGTGCTCTTCGTCGAGCAGGACCCCGACCAGGTCGACGTCGCCGGGCTCGGGTCCAGGATCGAGCACGACGAGCGGTTCCCCGAGAAGACGAACGTCGAGTTCGTCGCCATCGCGGACGGTGGCGTGAAGGCCCGCGTCTGGGAGCGCGGATCGGGGGAGACGATGGCGTGCGGCACCGGCGCCTGCGCCGCCCACGTGGCCGCGAACGAGGCGGGAGTCGTCGCCTCGCGGGCCGAGGTCCGGTTTCCGGGCGGGCCGCTCGTCGTCGACCGGACCGCGTCCGAGGTCCTGCTCATCGGGCCGGCCGAACGCGTCTTCGAGGCGACGCTCGACGATGCCTGGCTCGCCGCGCGGGGAGTGAGCGCGTGAGGGTCGCCAAGCGCATCGAGTCGCTCCCCCCGTACCTGTTCGCCGAGCTCGACCGAAAGCTGGCGGCCAAGCGAGCCGAGGGCGTGGACGTCATCTCCCTCGGCGTGGGCGACCCGGACCTGCCCACGCCCGAGCACGTCGTCGAGGCGATGCGCGAGGCCGTGCTCGACGTCTCGACCCATCGCTATCCGAGCTACTACGGCTCGCCCGAGTTCCGCGGCGCGGTCGCCGCCTGGTACCTGCGACGGTTCGGGGTCGAGCTCGATCCGGAGACCGAGGTCATCGCGCTCATCGGCTCGAAGGAGGGACTCGGGCACATCGCGCTCGCGGTCGTCGACCCCGGTGACGAGCTGCTCATCCCCGACCCCGGCTACCCGGTCTACGGTGTCTCGACGCGGCTCGCCGGCGGCACCCCGGTCTCGCTCCCGATGCCGCCCGAGGCGGGGTTCCTGCCCGATCTCGACGCGACGCCGGTCACCGAGCGCACGAAGGCGATGTGGCTGAACTTCCCGTCGAACCCGACCGCGGCCGTGGCGGACCCGGAGACGTTCGAGAGGGCCGTCGCGTTCGCCCGAGAGCACGACCTGCTCCTGCTCCACGACGCCGCGTACAGCGAGATCACGTTCGACGGGTACGTGGCGCCGTCGGTGCTCCAGGTGCCGGGGGCAACGGACGTCGCGCTCGAGTTCGGCTCGGCCTCGAAGTTCTACAACATGACCGGCTGGCGGATCGGGTGGGCCGCCGGCTCCGCCGAGGCGATCCGCGCGCTCGCGATCGTGAAGACGAACCTGGACTCGGGCCAGTTCACGGCCGTCCAGCGGGCGGCGATCGCCGCGCTCGAGGGTCCCGCGGAGCATCTGGATGAGCTTCGAGCCACGTACCAGCGCCGCCGCGACCTCGTCGTCGGCACGCTGAACGGTCTCGGGTGGTCGCTGAAGCCGCCGCTCGGCTCGTGCTACGTCTGGGTCCCCGTGCCCGAGGGCGAGACGTCGATGGCGTTCGTCGACCGGATCCTGGACCGCACCGGCGTGTTCGTCGCGCCGGGCAGCGGATACGGCGAGCGGGGCGAGGGGTTCGCGCGCTTCTCGCTCACGGTGCCCGACGACCGGCTCGCCGAGGCGATGGACCGC
>DATBLA010000061.1:0-9741 GCA_036555645.1 Actinomycetota bacterium | reverse complement strand
CTCATCGATCCGCACGGGAACTTCGGTTCTCCCGACGGCGATCCGGCCGGCGCCATGCGATACACGGAGGCGCGCTTGTCGTGGATGGCGATGGAGCTGCTCCGCGACATCGACGCCGAGACCGTCGACTTCGTCCCGAACTACGACGGCTACGAGCAGCAGCCGACGGTCCTTCCCTCGAGGTTCCCGAACCTGCTGGTGAACGGCTCCGGTGGCATCGCGGTCGGGATGGCGACGAACATCCCGCCGCACAACCTCGGTGAGGTCATCGACGCGGCCGTCCACTTCATCGACCATCCCGAATCCAAACCGAAGGACCTGATGAAGTTCATCAAGGGCCCGGACTTCCCGACCGGCGCCATCGTCATGGGTACCGAAGGGATCCGCGAGGCGTACGAGACCGGCCGGGGCTCGATCAAGGTCCGCGCGGTCACCACGATCGAGGAGTCCGCTCGCGGGACGCAGCGGATCATCGTCACCGAGCTGCCGTATCAGGTGAGCGTCACCCGCGTCGCCGAGAAGATCCGCGATCTCGTGCTCGGCGGGCGGCTCAAGGGCGTCTCCGACATCAAGGACCACTCGAGCGGCCGCGAGGGCAGGCGCCTGGTCATCGAGCTGAAGCGCGGCGCCAACCCGCAGGTGGTCCTCAACCAGCTCTACAAGCAAACGCAGCTGCAGGACAGCTTCGGCGTGATCATGCTCGCGCTCGTCGACGGCGTGCCGCGCACGATGAACCTGGCCGAGGTGATCGGCTACTACGTCGACCACCAGGTCGACGTCCTCACGCGGCGAACGCGCTTTCAGCTGAAGAAGGCGGAGGAGCGCGACCACATCGTCCAGGGGCTGCTCATCGCGCTCCAGAACCTCGACGCCGTGATCCGGGTCATCCGCGGCTCGCAGGACGCCGAGGAGGCGCGCGGCAAGCTCATGAAGCAGTTCTCGCTCAGCGAGATCCAGGCCAACCACATCCTCGACATGCCGCTGCGCCGGCTCACGAAGCTCGCCCGCGAGGAGCTCGAGAAGGAGCACAAGGAGCTGCTCGCGCTCATCCGGCGGCTGAAGGCGCTGCTCCGCGACCCGAAGAAGATCCGGGCGCTCGTGAAGGAGGAGCTGCTCGACATCAAGGCGCGGTTCGCCGACGCGCGGCGCACGCAGCTGAAGGCCGACGAGGGCGACCTCGACGTCCAGGACCTCATCGCGGAGGAGGACGTCGTCATCACGGTCTCGCGAGCCGGATACGTGAAGCGCCAGCCGATCGAGAACTTCCGGCGGCAGGGACGCGGTGGCAAGGGCATCCGCGGCGCGAACCTGAAGGAAGAGGACGTCGTCAACGACGTCTTCACGACGACCACGCACCACTGGCTCCTGTTCTTCACGAGCCGGGGGAAGGTCTACCGGGTCAAGGTGCACGAGGTTCCCGAGTCCGGACGCACCGCGCGCGGGACCTACGCCGCGAACCTGCCGGGCGTCGCGATCACCTCGGACGAGCGCGTGCAGGCGGTCATCGACCTCAAGGACTACGCCGACAGCCGGTTCCTCCTGTTCGCCACCCGCCGAGGCATGGTGAAGAAGACCGCCTTGCCCGAGTACGACTCGCCGAGGACGGGGCTGGCCGCGATCAACCTGAAGCAGGGCGACGAGCTCATCGACGTGCGCCTCACCGAGGGCAAGGACGACGTGTTCCTCGTCTCGCGCAAGGGCCAGACGATCCGGTTCAAGGAGAGCCTCGTCCGCCCGATGGGCCGTCAGACCGCCGGCGTGATCGGGATGCGACTCGGGCCCGAGGACGAGGTCATCGCGCTCGGGGTCGCCTCGCAGGGCGCGGAGATGATCAGCGTCACCCACCAGGGGTACGGCAAGCGCACGCCGCTGAAGGACTATCCGCTGAAGGGGCGGGGCGGCAAGGGCGTGATCGGCCACACGCTCACCCGCCGGACCGGGTTGCTGGCGGGGGCCTTCGTCGGATCCTCGGACCAGGACATGTTCGTGATCTCGTCCTCGGGGATCGTCATCCGGGTGGCCGCGGGCGACATCCGGCGCGTCGGCCGGGCCTCGCAGGGCGTGCGCACGATGCGGGTCGAGGAGGGCGCCACCGTCGTGGCGCTCGCGCCCGTCATCGCGCAGGTCGACGAGGCGTAGGCAAGATCACGCGCCGAAGCGGGCGACTCGGCATGATCGCGCCGTGAACGTCGGTCTCGGAGTCGCGCTGATCGTGACCGGAAGCCTGCTCGGCCTCCTGGGGGCGACCATGCTCTGGCGGCGCGTGCCCGCCCCTGTCGGGATCCTGCTGCTGGCCGGCTGCGGGGTGTGCCTCGGCGCCGGCGGTCTCCTCGTGCAGGAGGACGCCGGCCTGGGGGCGTGGCTGTTCACCCTGCCGGCGCTCGGCGTGTTCGCGCCCCTCCAGGCGCGGCTCGTGTTCGGTCCCCCAGGCACGGCGAGCTGAGGACGATGGTTGCCGCCGGTGTTTCGGCCGCGTACAAAGGGTCGAGACCATGAGCGACCCCGCCGACGAGACCGTCGTCGTCCCCGAGTCGCCGACAGCCCCCACGCAACCCGTGGAGGTTGCGGCCACGCCGCAGCCGTCGGCGGCGGCCGCACCCGGCCCGCGAACCAAGCCCGCGCCGCGAGAGGGCAGGGCCCGCTCGCGCCAGGCACGCGTCGTCGTTCGAAAGGTGGCGCCCTGGTCGGTCCTTCGGGTCTCGTTCCTGTTCTACCTGTGCGTGATGGTCGTCATCATCGGCGCGTTCGTCATCCTGTACGGGGTCCTGGGCGCCATCGGGGCGCTCGACTCGCTCACCCGCCTCATCCGGGACCTCTTCGCCGATCAGTCCTTCGAGATCCACGGGGATTGGCTCTTCACCCGAGGTCTGGCGATCGGCTTCGCCATGGTCGTCCTGTGGACCCTCATCAACCTGTTCATCGCGTTCCTGTACAACCTGCTGTCGGACATCGTGGGCGGCATCGAGGTCACGCTTTCCGAGCGCCGCAAGTGAAACGCGCAGGTCAGCGGCTCGATTGACACCCTTTCCGACGCGCGCGTACGCTTGCCGAAGGGCCGGCTGAAGGCCCCCTGCAGTTGCCTCGGGCCTGTAGCTCAGCACGGTGAGAGCGCATCCCTGATAAGGATGAGGTCGTTGGTTCAAGTCCAACCAGGCCCACGCGGCCAGGAGGAGGCGACGATGGCGGACGAGACCACCGAGGAGAAGAAGGGCGGCTTCTTCGGCAAGCTGATGAAGATCGCGTTCATCGCGGCGATCGTGGCGGCGGTCGTCGCCATCTTCAAACGCCGTCGAGGCAAGGACCTGGACGAGGACGAGTGGCAGGAGCTGCCACCGCCGGCGGGCGGGTAACGCCCGAACGTCGCACGTCCGACGGGCCCGCGCTCCGGCGCGGGCCCGTCGCGTTGGAGGCCGAGGCACGGATGCGGCTCGCTAGACTCGCCGCGCGGTGAGCGATGCGTGGGACCTCGCGCACGAGGCGGCCTCGGCCGCGGGCGTCGAGCTTCGGCCGCTCGTCAGCCACGAGGACGGCGAGCGGATCCTCGCGGTGCTCCACGCGACGTGGGGCGATCACGAACCGTTCCCCCGCGAGATCCTTCGAGCGCTCGCCGACAGCGGGAACGTCCCGTACGGCGCGTTCGCCGGCGCGGAGACCGTCGGCTACGTCCTCGGCTGGGCGGGCGTCGAGCCCGAGGACGGGCTCCACGTCCACTCCCACATGCTCGCCGCCCTCCCGGATCGGCGACATCGGGGTGTGGGGTACGCGCTGAAGCTCGCGCAACGCGCACAGGCGCTCGGCCAGGGCATCCGGGTCGTGCGGTGGACCTTCGATCCGCTCGTCGCGCGCAACGCCCACTTCAACCTGTCCAAGCTCGGGGCGAGCGCCGACCGGTTCGAGCGGAACCACTACGGGGAGATGACCGACTCGCTCAACGCCGGCGACCGGAGCGATCGGCTCACGGTTCGGTGGGACCTCGAGCGGCCGCCGGGCCCTCGAGTCGTCGAGGCCCGCGAGGTCGTGCTCGCCGTCGACGGTTCCGCCCCGGGACCGATCCGGGCCCCGACGGGCCCGGGCGCGATCGTCGAGATCACGCCCGACCATGCGGCGCTCCGCGCCTCGGATCCCGCGCTCGCGCGCGCCTGGCGGGAGGCCTCGGCCGTCGCGCTCGAGGCGTGCCTGGGCGCGGGTCTGGTGGCGGCGGCGTTCGACCGGGACCGGAGCCGGTACCTGTTCGCCGAGCGGGACGGGGAGATCCGATGACGGCGGTGCGGGCGGTCGAGCTCCGCCTGGTCGCGATCCCGCTCGTCCGACCGTTCCGGACGAGCTTCGGGGAGTCGACCGACAAGGTCTGTGTCCTCGCGCGCGTGGAGACCGACGACGCGGCCGGCTGGGGGGAGTGCGTCGCCGACACCGTGCCGACCTTCTCCGAGGAGTGGAACGACAGCGTGTGGCTCACGATCCGCGAGCTCCTCGCCCCGGCGATGCTCTCTCGCGGCCAGGTCGGCGCCGATGATGTGGAGCGCGCCTTCGCGTTCGTGCGGGGTCACCCGATGGCGAAGGCGACGCTCGTGAACGCGGCGCTCGACGCGGAGCTCCGAGCGCGGGGGCGCTCGCTCGCCGAGTACCTGGGCGGGGTTCGCGACCGGGTGGAGTGCGGCGTCTCCGTCGGGATCGCGTCCTCGGTCGACGCGCTGCTCGAGCAGGTGCAGGGGTACCTGGCGCAGGGGTACCGGCGGATCAAGCTGAAGATCGAGCCGGGTGCCGACGTCGACCGCGTTCGCGCGGTCCGCGAGGCGAACCCGGAGATCCTGCTCTCGGTCGACGCGAACGCCGCCTACACGCTCGAGGACGCCGACGTGTTCCGAGCGCTCGACGAGCTGGGGCTGCTCATGATCGAGCAGCCGCTTCACCACGAGGACCTGTGGGATCACGCCGCGCTCCAGCGGCAGCTGCGGACCGACCTGTGTCTGGACGAGTCGATCCGATCGGCCGCGGACGCCCGTGCGGCGATCGAGATGGGCGCCTGCCGGATCGTGAACATCAAGCAGGGGCGGGTCGGAGGACTGCTCGAGGCCCGGCGTGTTCACGACGTCGCGTCGGAACGAGACGTCGCGGTCTGGTGCGGGGGGATGCTCGAGACCGGGATCGGACGCGCCACGAACCTCGGCCTGGCCTCGATGCCGAACTTCCGGCTGCCAGGGGACACGAGCGCGAGCGCCCGCTACTTCGCCGAGGACCTCACCGAGCCCTTCGAGCTCGACCCCGACGGCACGATGGAGGTGCCCGCCGGGCCGGGCATCGGGGTCGATCCCGACCCGGACCGGCTCGAGACGCGGACTCTCCGGTTCGAGCGCCTGGAGAAAGAGTGACAAAACCCCAAACGCGGACTTGACCGCGTCGAGGAGCGTCCCATAGGGTGCGTCATGAGAGACCGCTGCGACCCTCGGGTCGCGGCGGTTTCTCACATTCGGGGGGTCCACCTCTACGGGAGTCCCGTACCGAAGCCGCCTCGACGCCCCGAGCCTCTCACGCCGCCGTTGTCCTGCAACGGGCTCGATCCGGCTACGGCGTCGTGGTTGACTCGAGTCCTAGACTGCGGCGGCAGGGCAGATCCCAGGCAATCGAGGTCACGATGCGCAAGCGGGTCATCCGGGCCGGCGAGATCGAGATCGAGGACTCCGAGGGGCGGGTGCGGGCCCGGTTCGGCGTCAGCAACGAGGACCTGCCGTTCGTCTCGTTCTACGGCCCCGAGGAGCGACTGCGGGCTCGGTTCGGCGTGCAGCCGGACGGCTCGGCCGGCCTCGCGATCGCCGACGACGCCGGAAAGGTTCGGGCCACGTTCGGCCTGTTCTCCGACGGCTCGGCGAGCATGGCGATGGTCGACAAGAACGGGAAGGTCCGGGCGAAGTTCGGGCTCGGCTCCGAGGGCTCGCCGACGCTCGCGCTTCGGAACAAGGACGGAGAGCTCGGGTTCGTGTACTCGCTCGCCCAGCAGGGCTCGCCGACGATCTCGCTCCAGGACGAGGACGGGAAGGTCCGCGCGAGGCTGGGGCTGGCGGCCGAGGGGACGCCGATCATCCGCCTGCTGAACGCCGACGGCGAGCTCCGCGCCGTCCTCGGCCTCACCGCCGACGGCACGCCCGTGCTCCAGTTCCTCGACAAGGACGGCGAGGCGATGTGGACCTCCCCCGGCATGCCCGCACCGTCCGAGACGCCCGAGCCCGCCTCGGCCACCTCGGAGCCCTCGGGCGGGGACTGAGGTCTCGGTGTCCGGCTGGTGGACGGCCGCCTTCGTCGTGCAGTGGCTCGTGATCACCGCCCTCGCCGTCGTCGTCGTGGCGCTCGCGCGGCAGATCGGCGTCCTGCATCTTCGGCTCGGCCCGGTCGGGGCGCTCGAGGTCGACGACGAGGGCCCGCCGCTCGGCTCGACGACGCACCCGAGCACGGCCCGAGGTCGTGACGGGACGACGGTCGTCGTCGGGGGGACCGGCCCCGACCGCCTCGTGGCGTTCGTCTCGCCGACGTGTCCGATCTGCGAGCAGGTGCTGCCGTCGCTGCCGGCGTCCGCGCGCGCCGGCGGCCTCGCGCTCCAGGTGGTGTCGGACCCCTCGCTCGAGTCGACGTACAACGTCCCGGGCGTGCCGTTCGTCGTCGTGCTCGACGCGTCGGGGACGGTGCGCTCGAAGGGCACCGTGAACACGCTCGAGCAGATCGAGGGGCTCATCGACACGGCCCGCCGCCGGATCAACCAGGCCGCCGAGCTGCGAGCGAGCTGATGGGCGGTCTCGAGCGCGCGGGGACGGGCCTGGCTCGCCGGACGAGCCGGCGCTCGTTCCTCGGCACGCTGGGACGAGGCGTCGTCGCGCTGGCCGGCGGTTCGATGGTCGCCGTCGCGCTCGCGCCCGACCGCGCGGAGGCGCACCACATCTGCGGGCACCTGTACACGACGAACTCCTGCCCGCATCCCTACGCGCCGCTGTCGCGGACCGACGCGTTCGGGTTCCCGGTGCATCCGGATTACGGGTATCCAGTGGACGACGAGGGCGCGATCTACATCGACACCGACACTCAGACGAGACGAAAGGTCTGCCAGACGGTCGTGCCCGAGGAGTACCCGTTCGTCCCGAACCCTCGGTACGGGGGAGGGTGGAGCCGCTGCTGCGGCGAGCGGCTCCGGCACATCCAGGACTGCTGCTCCACCTCCCGAACGCGCATCAACGGCGACGCCTCCGTTCGCGGCTACTGCCCGCCCGGCCGTCGCGTCTTCTGCATCACCTACCGCGAGCTCGACGTCCGGTGCTGAGCGACGGGCTCACGGCCACCCTCGTCGTGGCCTCCATCGTTGCGGGCGTCTCGACGCTGTTCGGGCCCTGAGGGATGTCGATGGTGGAGACCATCACCCCCGTGGTCCACGGGGGCCGGCGAACCCGATGGGGCCTCCTGCTGCTCCTGCACACCGCGGGTGCGACGGCGTCGGCAGCCGCGTTCGGCGCGCTGCTCGGGGTCGTGGGCGCCCTGCTCGGCGCTCCGTGGGGCCTCGCGAGCGTCCTGCTCGTCGCGGTCGCGGCTGCCGCGTACCTGGCCGGGGAGGCGCTCGGGGTCCGGGTCCCCGTCCCGCAGCTGCGACGGCAGGTGCCCGACTGGTGGCGATCGTTCTTCCCGTTCGCTCCCGCGGCGTTCCTGTACGGCGTGGGCCTCGGCGTGGGCTTCCTCACGTACCTCACGCACGGGACCCTCGTCGTCGTCGCGACGGCCGCGGTCGCGGCCGGACGCCCGCTCACCGGTGCGCTCCTGCTCGCGCCGTTCGGCCTCGCGCGCGGGCTGAGCGCGATCGTGGCCCGGAACGCCTCGACGCCCGAGGAGAGCACCGCCCTGGTGGGCCGGCTCGCACGGTCCGCGTCGTGGGGCGGCTGGCGGGCGATGCACGCCGTGGCGCTGGCGCTCGTGCTCGTGTCCGCGCTCGCGTGGGCGGCCGCGACGGACATCCCGGCGGATCTCGGAGGGCTGGCCGCGGCCGCCCTCGCCGTCGTGTTCGGGTTCGCGGCGTTCGCGAAGATGCTCGACGGTCGCCGGTGGAATCGCGCGCTGCGGTCGTACGGGCTGCCGGATCGGGTCCGGCGTGGCGCGGCCTGGCTCGTTCCGATGATCGAGATCGCGGTCGCGCTCCTCGTCGTGCTGGGGTTCGCCTCCACGGCGGGAGTCGTCGCGCTCGGCGTGCTCCTGGCCTTCTCGGGCGCGATCGTGATCGGCCGGGTCCGGCGAGGGCGCCGGCTCGACTGCGGGTGCTTCGGCGGCTCGTCGAGTCGCGACTACCGGTTCCTCCTCGGCAGGAACGCGGGGCTGGCGGTGGTTGCGTTCGTCGCATGGCGCGAGGGCGTCGACGCGCCCGTCACGGGCTCGCTTCGGTCGCCCGGCCCCGGTGACCTCGTCCCGGTGGTCCTCGTGGTCCTCGGGCTGGCCCTCGTCGCGTGGCTCGCGGTGACTGCGTCGGTGCTCGTCCGCCGCGGGAGCGCTCGATGAGGCGCCTGGTCGCCGCCGTCCTCGGGACGTTGCTCGTCGTGGTCCTCGCGATGACGCTGCCCGCGACCGCCGACCCCACCTCGCTTGGCGACGGCAACGACGCCGGCGGGCGGCTCGACGTCCAGACCCTGCGCTTCGATCCGGACACGCGACCGGTGACGTGGCGATTCGTCACGTTCGCGCGCTGGACGCCGCACCAGATCTGGGACGACGGCTTCCTCATCGTTCAGCTCGACACGAAGGGCAACGAGGGCATCGACTATCTCGCCGTCGTCGGCTCGGACGGTCGCGACCTCGTCGGGACCCTGTTCCGGGTTCGGAGCGACGGGCGGCAGGTCGAGATCGGCTCGATCGGAGCGGACAAGGACGGCCCTCGGGCCGCCCGGGTCTCGCTCGCGCTCCACCGGCTGTCGTTCGGCCCGAATCGGACGACCTACCTGTGGTCGGCCCTCACGTCGTTCACGGGACACGGCTGCGAGCGGCCCTGTTTCGACGTCGTCCCCGACGCCGGGATGGTGGAGCAACCGTTGCCGGGCACGTCGCCGTCGCCCTCTCCCTCGCCGTCGGGCTGACTCGATGGACGGCGCCGACCGGCGCCTATGATGCAGGCGCGGGGACGTAGCTCAGCTGGTAGAGCACCTGCTTTGCAAGCAGGGGGTCGGCGGTTCGAGTCCGCTCGTCTCCACGACGGCTCCTCAGCGCACCGCCCGGTAGAGGTGCCAGGGACCCGGGACGCCCTTCAGCTCGTGCTCGCCCTCGTCCTCGAACACGAGTCCGGAGCCGACGGTCAGGTCCTTCACGGTGGAGGAGGTCCACACGTCATCGGGTCCGGCCAGCGCCGCGACACGCGCCCCGATGTGCACCGCGACCCCGCGGATGGCCTCCCCGGCGAGCTCCATCTCACCTGTGTGACAGCCGGCTCGGATCCGTAGCCCGACGGAGTGGACGCCCTGGGCGATGGCCTGCGCGCAGCGCACGGCTCGAGCCGGTCCGTCGAACGTGGCGAGCAGGCCGTCACCCGTCGACTCCACGTATCGTCCACTCGAACGCGCGATCTCCTCCCGAGCGATCGCGTCGTGCTGGGCAAGGAGCTCCCTCCAGCGAGCATCGCCGAGCTCCGCCGCGGTCTTCGTCGAGTCCACGATGTCGGTGAACAGGACCGTCGCCAGAACGCGGTCGATCCGTGGTGGTGGCCGAGTCCCAGTCATGAACTCCACCACC
>DATBLA010000060.1:0-24091 GCA_036555645.1 Actinomycetota bacterium | reverse complement strand
GCAGCCCGCGGTTCGCGTCGTGGCCGTGCTCGCGTTCGCCGCGATCCTCATCGTGCTGCCGCACCTGCTGGGGACCGTGATCTCGGAGGTCCTCGGGCAGGTGATGGTGTTCGTCCTGCTCGGCTTCGGGCTGAACATCGTCGTCGGCTACGCGGGCCTGCTCGACCTTGGGTACGTCGCCTTCTTCGCGTTCGGCGCCTACACGACGGCGCTGCTCACGGGCGCCTTCCTGAACACCTCCGAGGGGGCGGCCGCGCCCGCCCTGTCCGCGGACCTGAACTTCTACGTCGCCGTGTGGATCGTGGCGGCGCTCGCCGCCCTGCTGGGGCTCCTCATCGGCGCGCCGGTGCTGCGGCTGCGCGGCGACTACCTCGCGATCGTCACGCTGGGTCTCGGCGAGATCGTGAGCATCATCACGGCGTCACGGTGGGCCGCGCCGCTCATCGGCGGGCCACAGGGGATGCGGGGGGTCACCGACGCGGCGATCTTCGGTCTGAACCCCCAGAAGAACCCACAGGACTTCTACTACCTGGCGTTGGCCTTCGTGCTGCTCGCCGGGTTCGTGTCGTGGAGGCTCGCCGGATCACGGATCGGCCGCGCGTGGAACGCGATGCGAGAGGACGAGCAGGTCGCCGACGCGATGGGGATCAACACGACGCGCTACAAGCTCCTGGCGTTCGCCCTCGGCGGCGCGATCGGGTCGCTCGGCGGCGCGCTGTTCGCGGTGAACATCGGGTCGCTGACCCCGGCGAGCTTCGGGATCCTCATCTCGATCACGGCGCTCGCCGTCGTGATCCTCGGGGGGCTCGGGAGCCTTCCCGGCGTCGTGGTCGGGGCGCTCGTGCTCATCGGGTTGCCCGGCCTGCTCCGCGAGTTCGAGGAGTACCGGCTCCTCATCTACGGCGGGGCGCTCGTCGTCATCATGATCCTGCGCCCGCAGGGGCTCATCCCGAACATCCGCAGGAGCCGCGAGCTCCAGGAAGAAGAGGTCGAGCAGGACGCCTGGGCGAGGAACGCGGTCGGCGAGCAGGAGGCCGTGGCCGCCGTCCTGCCGGGTGGGGGCCTCGGCGGCGAAATCGAGGACCTCGAATGAGCGAGCGGCTCCTCGAGCTCACGGGGGTCGCGAAGCACTTCGGCGGCCTGTACGCGCTGTCCGGGCTCGACATGCACGTGGACGAGGGCGAGATCGTCTCGGTCATCGGGCCGAACGGGGCCGGCAAGAGCACGATGTTCAACGTCACGACGGGCCTGTACCCGCCCGACGACGGCGACGTCCGGTTCCGCAGCGACAGCATCGTCGGCCTCGCCCCGAACCGCATTACGAAGCTGGGCATCGCGAGGACGTTCCAGACGGTCCATCTGTTCCCGAACATGACCGTGCTCGAGAACGCGATGGTCGGCCAGCACTGCCGGGCCAAGTCGGGGGTGGCCGGCGCGATCTTCGGGCTGCCGGGGACGCGCAAGGAGGAGCGGCGCGTCCGGGCACGCGCGAAGGAGAGCCTCGAGTTCTTCGGCTCGCGCCTGGCCGGGTACCGGCAGGACCAGCCGGCGTTCGTCCTGTCCTACGCGAACCGCCGGCGCCTGGAGATGGCGCGCGCGCTCGCGACCGATCCGGTCCTCGTCATGCTCGACGAGCCCACGGCGGGGATGAACCCGCGGGAGACGCTCGAGCTGCGCGACCACATCGTTCGGATGCGCGACGTCCTGGCGCTCACGGTCCTCGTCATCGAGCACGACATGCGGGTCGTGAAGGGGGTCTCGGACCGCGTCATCGCGCTCGACTACGGACGCAAGATCGCCGAGGGCACCTACGACGACGTGGCGAACGATCCGCAGGTGATCGAGGCGTACCTCGGCACGAAGGCCGTCGGATGAGCGACGTTCCTCAGCCGGTCGACACCACCGCCCTCCCGCAGCCCGCGGTCACCGGGGCCGAGGGCGACGGGCAGCGGCGGCCGGTCCTCGAGCTCCGCAACGTGAGCACGCACTACGGCATGGTGGCGGTCCTTCGCAACGTCGACGTCGAGATCTATCCGGGCGAGATGGTGTGCCTGCTCGGCGGCAACGCGAGCGGCAAGACGACGACCCTGAAGACGATCCTCGGGTTCGTCACGCCGTCCGAGGGGGAGGTGGTGCTCGACGGCGAGGTCGTGAGCGGCATGCCGATCTCCGAGGTCGTCTCGCGCGGGATCTCGATGGTGCCGGAGAACCGGCGGCTGTTCGCGAACATGACGGTCTCGGAGAACCTGGACCTCGGCGCGTACCAGCGCAAGGATCGCGAGAAGGCGGCGCAGGACCGCGAGCAGGTCCTCGACACGTTCCCGCGCGTGCGCGAGCGCCTGAAGCAGAAGGCGGGCACGCTGTCCGGCGGCGAGCAGCAGATGGTCGCGATGTGCCGGGCGCTCATGGCCGATCCGAAGGTGCTGCTCATGGACGAGCCGTCGATGGGGCTGGCCCCGATCCTCGTCGAGCAGGTCTTCGAGATCATCACGCAGATCCGCGCGCTCGGGCGCACGGTGTTCGTGGTCGAGCAGAACGCGAACATGGCGCTCTCGATCGCCGACCGCGGCTACGTGATCCAGACGGGGCAGGTGGTCCTGGCCGACACCGCCGAGAACCTCCTCGCCAACCCCCTCATGCGGGAGGCCTATCTCGGCGAGCTCTGAGGCGGACGCCCCGTCGGTGATCGACGGCGCCACGCTCGCCCGTCGGCTCCCGATGGCCGAGGCCATCGACGCGCTCGAGGCCGCGTTCGGCGCCGAGCGTCTCCCCGAGGCCCCGCCACGGGTCCATCTCGACACGGCGGCCGGGACGGTGCTCCTCATGCCGGCTCACGGCGCGCAGGGGGTGGGCGTCAAGCTCGTCACGCTGACGCCCTCGAACTCCGAGCGCGACCTCCCGTTCATCCACGCCTCCTACGTGCTCTTCGACCCGCAGACCCAGGCGCCCGTCGCGATGCTCGACGGGGCGTCCCTGACGGCGCTGCGGACGGCGGCCGTGAGCGGCCTCGCGACGCGTCACCTCGCCCTCGACCTGGCCAGCCGGCTCGTCATCTACGGGGCGGGCGTCCAGGCGCGATCCCACCTGGAGGCGATGCGGGCCGTCCGGCCGATCGAGGAGGTCGTGATCGTCTCTCGAGGCACGGCGCGGGGCGAGCGTCTCGTCGAGGACGCGAGCCGGCTCGGGCTGCGCGCGAGCCTCGGCGAGCCGGGGGCCGAGCGGGACGCCGACCTCGTGTGCACGTGCACGACCTCGTCGACCCCGGTCGTGTCCGGGGCGTTGCTGCCGCCGGGCGTCCACGTGAACGCGGTCGGCGCGTACCTGCCCGATCGCCGGGAGATCGACACGGAGGGCGTTCGGCGCGCTCGCGTCGCCGTCGAGACGCGCGAGGCCGCAATGGAGGAAGCCGGCGATCTCCTCATCCCGATCGCCGAGGGGGCGATCACGGCGGACCACGTCCGCGCGGACCTCGCGGAGATCGTTCGAGGCCGAACGATCCGTGAGGGCCCCGAGGACGTCACGCTGTTCAAGTCCGTGGGGGTCGCGTTCGAGGATCTCGTGGTCGCGCGGGCGGCGCTGGAGCGGCCGTGAGCCGGACCGCCGACGTGGTCGTGGTCGGCGGTGGTGTCGTCGGCGCCAGCGCGGCCTACCACCTGGCCGCCGCCGGAGCCGGCCGGGTGCTCCTGCTCGAGCGGGCGGACCGCCTGGCCTCGGGATCCACCGGCGCGTGCGCCGGGGGGTTCCGGTACCAGTTCTCGAGCGAGACCAACGTGCGGCTGTCGAAGGCCAGCGTGCCGATGATCCTGCGGTTCACCGAGGAGCACGGCCTTCCGCTCGATGTCGCGCAGGACGGATACCTGTTCCTCGTCCGGGGCCGGGAGCGGTGGGACGCGTTCGTCGAGGCGAACCGGCTGCATCGGTCGCTCGGCGTCGAGGCGGACCTCCTGACGCCGGAGGAGGCGCGGGCGCTCGTCCCGGGCATCGGGCTCGACGGCGTCGTCGGCGCGACCTACGGCCCCGAGGACGGGATCGCGGACCCGTCGGGGCTCACGCTGGGCTACGCGACGCTCGCGCGGCGGGCGGGCGCCGAGATCGAGCTCGGCGTCCAGGTCGAAGGGATCGTCCTCGACGGCGAACGGATCACCGGTGTCCGGACCGCTGCCGGGACCGTTGATGCCCCCGTCGTCGTGAACGCTGCCGGACCGTGGGCGGGGCAGCTGGCGGCCTCGGCCGGCGTCGACCTCCCGCTCGAGCCGATCCCGCGGCACGTGCTCGTCACCGGCGCGTTCGCCGGCGCGCCGGAGCGCCGGACGCTCGTCATCGACGCGGAGACCTCGTTCTACTTCCACCGGGAGGGCCCCGGCGTGCTCATGGGGATGGGGAGCCCGGGGGAGCGGGCGTCCTTCGACACGACGCCGGACGAGCGCTTCGTGGCCGAGGGCCTCCTGCCGACGGCCGTTCGACTGTTCCCCCCGCTCGAGGAGGCGGCGATCGAGCACTCGTGGGTGGGGCTGTACGAGATGACGCCGGACCGGCATCCGATCATCGGCCCCGCGCCCGGCGTGGCGGGGCTCTACCTCGCGAACGGTTTCAGCGGTCACGGGTTCCAGCACGCCCCGATCGTCGGCAAGCTCCTGGCCGAGCTCATCGTCCAGGGGGAGGCGGTCTCGGTCGACATCGGCGGGCTCGGGCTCGAGCGGTTCGCGAGCGGACAGCTCGTCACCGAGGGGCACGTCGTGTGAGGTTCGGTGCCGGGGGCGGGATTCGAACCCGCACGCGCTCGCGCGCAACGGCTTTTGAGGCCGCCATGTCTGCCAGTTCCATCACCCCGGCGGTCCGGCAAGTGTAGGTGGCGCGACCGCCCGCGGGGCGCAGGCGCCGCGTGCCCGCAGGCGCCGCGTGCCCATAGACTTCCCGGCCGGCTGGAGGTGGATCGATGAGACGGGCGCGGGTGGTCTCCGCCGGGGTCGGCCTCGGCCTGCTGGCGGCTGCCTGCTCGGGCGGCGACGCGGCGGAGGCCGGGGACCTGCGGGTGGCATACGTGCAGGACCTCTCGCGCCCCGGGGCGTTCGAGCACGGGCTGCCGGCCATGCAGGGAGCCGCGCTCGCGCTCCGGATCGCCGAGATCACGGGGCGGACCGACCTGTCGGTGACGCTCGTGTCCGTGGACGTCGGGGCGGATCCGGAGGCCATCGCCGAGCTCGCCGCCGACCCCGGCGTCGTCGCCGTGATCGCGGCTCCCGGCCTGGACGCCCGTCCGATCGAGGCCGGGACCCTGCCCGTGGTCAGCCTCGCCGGGTCCGACGAGGCGTCAGGCGGCGTCGTCCTGCCGCTCGTCCCGCCGGGCTCCGTCCAGGCGGACGCACTCGCCGCGGACGTCCAGGCACTGGCCCCCGCCGGGACCGAGGTGTGCCTGCGGGGCGATCGCTCCGACGGGTTCCTCGCCGACGTGGCCGGCGCCCTCGGGGTCCCCGCGCGGTCCGGCCCTCCGTGCCCGGTGGTCGTCTGGCACGGCGATCCGAGGATCGCGGCCGATCTCGCCGCCGGGGGCGCCGCGCTGGCGGGCTCGGACACCCTGCTCGACCCCGACTTCGTCTCCGAGGCCGGGCCGGCCGCGGAGGGCGCCGTCGCCGTCTGCGGGTGCGCCGACGTGTCGACCTCCACCGCTCGCCCGATCCAGCGGTTCGTCCAGGACTACCAGTCCGAGTTCGGATCGGCTCCCGGCGCCTACGCCGTCGAGGGGTGGGACGCGGCGACGCTCATCGTCCGGGCGCTCGAGGAAGCCGGCGCGTCGCGCGAGGACGCGGCGGCGTGGCTCGCCCGGGTCGGGGTCCTCGACGGGCTCGAGCGAACGTATCGATTCGGTGACGATGGCTCCCTGCTCAACCCGGAGTCCTTCGTCCTCACGTACATCGCGCATGGGGGCCGGTGGGTCTCGAGGTGACGCTCGACCGGCCCCGCGCACCGTCCCGGGTTGAGCGACGGGGCCCGGGCAGGATACGGTCACGCGTCTGGCCTTCGGAACGGCGCTGAGTGAAGGGGAGGGTGTCATGAAGGGCATGCGGATCTGGGTCGCGACCCTGGTCGCGATCTTCGCGCTCGTGGTCGCCTCGTGCGCGAGCAACGAGGAGGACGGCGGTGAGACCGCCCCGACGGGCGGAGAGCCCACCGCGAGCGAGACCGGCGCGACCGGTGGGACCGCCATCCCGGCGTTCACGACGCTGCAGGAGGGGGTGCTCCAGGTCGCCAACTGCCTCGACTACCCGCCCTTCGAGTCGGTGGACGCGAGCGGCGACGAGGTCGGCTTCGACATCGACCTCGTCGAGGCGATCGCCGGGCGGCTCGGGCTCGAGGTGGAGTGGATCCGAGCCGACTTCGACACGGTCTTCACGGCCGTGGCCGGCGGTCAGTTCGACATGGTCGCGGCGGCGGCCACGATCACCGATGAGCGCGAGGAGGTCGTCGACTTCTCGGTGCCCTACTACGCCTCGCGGCAGTCGCTCACCGTGAACGCCACCGAGACGCCCGACATCACGTCCACCGATCAGCTGGGCGACGGCGACATCGTGGGCGTCCAGAAGGGGACGACCGGCAAGCTCTGGGCCGAGGAAAACCTCGTGTCGCAGGGCGTCGAGCTGCGGACCTTCCAGCTCGCCTCGGACATGTTCCGCGACCTGGAGGCCGGCAACATCGTCGGCATCATCAACGACGAGCCCGCCTCGGCGGAGATCATCACGGGCCTGCCCGACCTGGCCCTCGTCCAGGCGATCGACACGAACGAGAACTACGGGTTCGCGTTCGCTCCGTCGAACCCCGAGCTGCGCGAGGCGATGAACGCGGCCTTCGCCGAGGTCATCGCCGACGGCACGTACGCCGAGATCTTCGGGACCTACTTCCCCGGCGTGGAGGTGCCGGCAGAGTTCCAGGCGACCGCCTGAGGCGGCGGCGTTCGATGCGGGGGCCCGCGCCAGGCGCGGGCCCCCGCCGTCGTTGGAGGTGAGGCATGGCCGTCACGGAGGCTTCCAGGGTCGATGCCGAGGTCGCCCCCGACGTTCGCGGCCCGACGGCCCCGCTGCCGGCCACGATCTTCGGTCTGGGGATCGCCGCGCTCGTGATCGTCATCGGGGGCGTGCTGATCTCGCAGCTGAACTACGCCCTGTCGGACCGGGAGCTGACGCAGGCGTGCATCGACGCGAGCATCGCGCCGGAGGACAACGGGGCCATCGGCGTGTGCAACATCATCGAGGCCCTCGCCGACCCCGTCACGTCGTGGTCGCTCTACATCGGTTCCCTGTTGGGGATCGCCGCGCTCGTGCTGGGTCTGGCGTTCTACAAGCGGATGGACTCGGAGCGGCGCCGTGACCAGGCGATCACGGGCGCGGTGTTCGGCTCGCAGGCGGTCATCATCGCCGTCGCGCTCCTGTGGTTCCGCTCGGCGACGCCGGGGCTGTTCGCCAAGCACTTCCTGAACTTCGCCGACCTGGAGGGGTACGGCGGCGCGTTCGTCCGCGGAGCCCGCAACACCCTGATCCTCGCGCTCGGGGGTGAGATCGGCGGCGTGATCATCGGCCTCGTCCTCGGCATCCTCGTGCTGTCCAAGCGCCGGGCCGTTCGGGCGCCGGCCCGCCTGTACATCAACTTCTTCCGCGGGACGCCGCTCATCTGGCAGCTCGTGACCGGGTACTTCGTGCTGCTGTTCGGGTTCGGGATCCGCCTGTCCGCGTTCGTGGCGGCGATCATCGTGTTCTCGCTGAACACGGGCGCCTACTCCGCGGAGGTGTTCCGCGCCGGGATCCAGTCGATCGAGCGCGGACAGATGGAGGCGGCCCGGTCGCTCGGCATGAGCTACTTCCAGGCGATGCGGTTCGCGATCGTCCCGCAGGCGGTCCGCCGGGTCATCCCGCCGCTCATGAACGAGTTCGTGGTGCTCATCAAGGACACGGCGCTCGTGATCGCGCTCGGGCTGTCGGCCGGCGACTACGACATCTTCACGACCGCGCGCGAGGGGCAGGCCGCGACGTTCAACGCGACGTTCTTCACGGTGGCCGCTATCGCCTACCTCGTCGTGACGTTGCCGCTCATCCGGCTCGTGAACGCCGCGGAGAAGCGGCTCCGGAGCGGCCTCGTCGGGATCGCCGGCGCGGGGGGCTGATGGTCGAGACGGCTCCACGATCGACGGGCTCGACGGCGGGCTCGGACGCGCTCGTCCGGCTCGAGGGCATCCACAAGTGGTTCGGGAACCTGCACGTGCTCAAGGGCGTGGACGTGACGCTCCAGCAGCGGGACGTCCTCGTCGTGATCGGGCCGTCGGGCAGTGGCAAGTCGACCCTGCTGCGGTGCGTGAACATGCTCGAGACGCCGACGTCCGGCAAGGTCTGGTTCGACGGACAGGACGTCACCGACGTCCGGACCGACCTGAACGAGGTCCGGACGCACATCGGGATGGTGTTCCAGGCCTACAACCTGTTCCCGCACATGACGGCGCTCCGAAACATCACCGTGGCGCTCGAGCGGGTGCTGAAGCTGCCGTCGGCCGAGGCCGAGGACCGGGCGCGGGACCAGCTGGCCAGGGTGGGGATCAACGAGAAGGCGAACGCCTACCCGGGTCAGCTCTCCGGCGGGCAGCAGCAGCGGGTGGCGATCGCCCGCGCCCTGGCGATGCGCCCCCGGCTCATGCTGTTCGACGAGGTCACCTCGGCCCTGGACCCCGAGCTCGTGGGGGAGGTCCTCGAGGTCATGATCCGGCTCGCGGGTGACGGCATGACGATGATGGTGGTCACGCACGAGATGGGGTTCGCCCGCGAGGTGGGGACCCGGATGGTGTTCATGGACGACGGGCAGGTGGTCGAGGAGGGGGTTCCGTCGGAGATGTACCGGAACCCCACCTCCGAACGGCTCAGGCAGTTCTTCGCCAAGGTCCTGTAGGGTCCCGCGGTGCGCTCGTCCCTGGGTCGCGTGATCGTCCTCGTCGTCGCCGTCGCGGCCGTGGTCGTGGCGGTCGTGGCGTTCCGAGGCCAGCCGCAGCCGTACGTCGTCACGGCGATCGACTACCACTTCCACGATGCGCATCCGACCTTCCCGATCGCGCCGGGACGGGACCTCGTCGTGAACAACGTCGGCCGCAACCGGCACAACGTCACGATCCCCGCTCTCGGCTTCTCGCGAGACGTGGTTCCCGGGGCGCGCATCACGATCCCCGACATCGGATCGCAGTTGGCTCCCGGACGGTACGCGCTGGTCTGCGAGATCCATCGCGACCGCGGGATGACCGGCGTGATCGTCATCGCCGGATGACGTGACGGGGGGCGACGACCCCGCGGACGACCCCACGCGGGACGGCGAACGACGCAAAGACGGGCCGAGGAACCTTTGGAGCCGCTCACGCCTTCCCCATACGCGAGCGTTGTCTACTCGGTTCCTCGGCCCGTCAAAAGGTGGCCCCAAGCGACCCGGAAGCCCGAGAATCGGCGCGTTCTCCGCGAAGGTGGTGCGTTCTCGGGAGCGATGCCCCCTCGTCTGCTCCGCCCTTCCCGGAGGCGCTTCCCGCCTCCCGGTCCCAGCGGCCGCTCGGGACCGGGGCGAACAGTACCGACGCGCCCGAATCGTGTCAACGCGCTCGAACGCTCTGCGGTGCAAGCGGTTCCGGGCGACGTCGCAGGTAGGACGCGCACCCGCGGAACGAAGAAAGAGTGACAAACGGTTCGTTGGCATCGTCCGGCGCGTCGATGTCGCGTTCGCCACGACGCCGTCCGCGGCGGCGGCTAGGATGCGGCGCGTGACCCCTCGCGCCGCCGATCCGCCGAAGCGGCTGTTCCTCCTCGACGGCCACAGCCTGTCGTACCGGGCGTTCTTCGCGCTTCCGACCTCGCTCGCGACGACCTCGGGACAGGTCACGAACGCGGTGTACGGCTTCACGTCGATGCTCATCAAGCTGCTCACCGAGGAGCGTCCCGATCTCATCGCGGTGGCCTTCGACATCGGCGCGCCCACCGTGCGTCTGGAGAAGTACGCCGAGTACAAGGCGGGCCGGCCCGAGACGCCCGACGAGTTCCGGCAGCAGCTCGGCCTCATCGTCGAGGTGCTCGAGACGTTGCGGATCCCCGTGATCGGGGTCGAGGGTCACGAGGCGGACGACGCGATCGCGACGCTCGCCGTGCGCGCCCGCGAACGGGGGATCGACACCGTGATCGTCACGGCCGACCGGGATTTCTTCCAGCTCGTCGGCCCCGGGATCACGGTGATGTTCAACGTGAAGGGGATCTCGGACATCCGTCGATACGACGAGGCGGCGGTCACCGAGCGGTTCGGCCTCCCGCCGGCGCAGTACCTGGACTACGTGGCCCTCAAGGGCGATCCGTCGGACAACATCCCGGGGGTGCCCGGGGTCGGGGAGAAGACGGCGTCCCGGCTCGTCCAGGAGTTTGGCTCCGTGGAAGCGCTCCTGGAGCGCACCGACGAGCTGAAGGGCAAGCTGAAGGACTCGATCGCGGCGGCCGGGTCCCAGCTCGAGCTCAACAAGGACCTCGCGCGCCTGAACACGGACCTGGAGCTGGAGGTCGGTCCCGAGGACGCGGTCATGGGGGACTGGGACCTCGACGCGGTCCGGCGCCTGTTCACCTCGCTGGAGTTCCGAACGCTGTTCGAGCGTCTGGAGGAGGTGGGCCGGAGCGCCAAGCCGGCGGTCGAGCTCGCCGAGCTCGACCTGCGCGAGGCGGGGGCGGCCGAGATCGCCGAGCTCCTCGTCGCGGACACGCCGAAGGCGATCCGGCTCCACCTCGAGGGGCGCGAGGTCCGGGGCGTCGCGGTCTCGTTCGGCGGCGGCCAGGCCGCATACGCGCCGGTCTCCGACCTGTCGACCTTCGAGAAGGCGCTCGCCGACGAGGCCGCCCCGAAATGGGCACACGACGCGAAGGACGTCGAGACGGCCGTCCTGGCGGAGGGACGGGCGCTCCTCGGCGTCGCCACCGACACGATGCTCGCCGCCTATCTCCTGGATCCCGCCGCGCCGACGTTCGAGCTGCGCGACCTCGGGGCGCAGTACCTCGGGACGGACGTGCTCGGCTCGGCCGACGAGGCGGAGGAGGGACAGCTCTTCGGCGAGTCGTGGAGGACCACGGCCGCGGAGGCGGCGGCGGTCGCGTTCCTCGCGCCCGTGATCTCAGAGCGCCTGGACAAGGCGGGGCTTCGGCGCCTGCACGACGACGTCGAGCTCCCCCTGTCCTCGGTCCTGGCTCGGATGCAGGCGAACGGCGTCAAGCTCGACGTCGAGTACCTGCACGAGATGGCCGAGGGCGTCCGCGATCGGATGGCGACCCTCCAGGCCGAGATCTACGAGCAGGCCGGCGAGGCGTTCAACCTCAACTCGCCGCCGCAGCTGCGCGCGATCCTGTACGAGCGGCTCGGCCTGTCGCCGGGGAAGAAGACGCCCAAGGGGCAGCTGTCCACCGACGCGAGCGTCCTGGAGAAGCTCCGGGACGCGCACCCGATCGTCGATGCCCTCCTGTCCTGGCGCGAGCTCGACAAGCTGAACTCGACCTACCTCGACGCGCTCCCGCGCCAGGTCGATCCGCGGGACGGACGGGTGCACACGACGTTCAACCAGACGGGAGCCGCGACCGGCAGGCTCTCCTCGACGAACCCGAACCTGCAGAACATCCCGGTCCGAGGAGAGCTCGGCCGGCAGATCCGCCGGGCGTTCGTCCCCGGCTCGCCGGCGCAGGTCCTGCTCGTCGCCGACTACTCGCAGATCGAGCTGCGGATCCTCGCTCACCTCTCCGAGGACGAGGGCCTGCAGGCGGCGTTCGAATCCGACGTCGACATCCACACCGCGACGTCGGCGAAGGTGTTCGGGCTCCCGGAGGACCAGGTCGACCCGGCGACCCGGAGCCGGGCCAAGGCGATCAACTACGGGCTGGCCTACGGGATGAACGCGTGGGGCCTCGCGTCGCGGCTCGAGATCACCCCCGACGAGGCGCAGGAGTTCATCGACGCCTACTTCGCGAGCTTCCCGCAGATCCACGACTACCTCGACCGGCAGGTGGCCCGGGCCGCCGCCGAGGGGTTCACGGAGACGATCCTCGGGCGTCGTCGCTACATCCCCGAGCTCCAGGCTCCGAACCCCCGGGTCCGGGACATGGGCCGCCGGATGGCGCTCAACGCGCCGATCCAGGGGAGCGCCGCCGACGTGTTCAAGCTCGGCATGATCCGGGTCGACGCCGCGCTGAGGACCGCAGACCTCGAGGTCCGCATGCTCCTGACCGTGCACGACGAGCTCGTCTTCGAGGTCGGCCACGACCGGGTCGAGGCGGCGGCCGAGGTCGTGAAGCGGGAGATGGAGTCCGCGTTCGAGCTGCTGGTGCCGCTCCGGGCCGATCTCGGCTGGGGGGCGAACTGGGCCGAGGCCGTTCCTGCCGGCCACTGAATCGCCCTCGCGTTGACGCCGTTTCCGCAGGACAACTACCATCCCTGGGCCGCGGGGCACGCGCGTGCCCCGGCGAAATCCACGAACGCCGGGGTCTGTGCCATGCGCGGCGGAAGGAGCTGATCGAGATCGAGACGGCGAGCGGGGTCCAGGATCTGACCCCCGAAGAGCTCCGCGAGGCGATCGAGGCGTCGCTGCGGGACTTCAAGGAGGGCGACATCCTCGAGGGGACGGTCGTGAAGATCGACCGTGACGAGGTGCTCCTCGACATCGGCTACAAGTCCGAGGGGGTCATCCCCACGAAGGAGCTGTCGATCCGCCACGACGTCGACCCCAGCCAGGTCGTGACCGTCGGCGACAAGGTCGAGGCCCTCGTGCTCCAGAAGGAGGACAAGGAGGGCCGGCTGATCCTGTCGAAGAAGCGGGCCCAGTACGAGCGCGCCTGGGGGCGGATCGAAGAGGTCATGCAGTCGGGCGGCACGATCAAGGGACCCGTGATCGAGGTCGTCAAGGGCGGCCTCATCCTCGACATCGGCCTGCGCGGGTTCCTGCCCGCATCCCTCGTGGACCTGCGGCGCGTCCGGGACCTGCACCCGTTCGTCGGGACCGAGCTCGAGGCCAAGATCATCGAGCTCGACCGCAACCGCAACAACGTGGTCCTGTCCCGCAGGGCCTTCCTCGAGGAGTCGCAGAGCGAGGGTCGCAAGAAGTTCCTCGAGTCCCTCCAGAAGGGCGAGCGCCGCAAGGGAACCGTCTCCTCGATCGTGAACTTCGGCGCATTCGTCGACCTCGGGGGCGTCGACGGCCTCGTCCACGTCTCCGAGCTGTCGTGGAAGCACGTCGACCACCCGAGCGAGGTCGTCCAGGTCGGCCAGGAGGTCGAGGTGGAGGTGCTCGACGTCGACCTCGAGCGCGAGCGCGTCTCGCTCAGCCTCAAGGCGACCCAGGAGGATCCCTGGAAGGAGTTCGAGCGCAGGTACTCGGCCGGCGAGATCATCGACGGCCAGGTCACGAAGCTCGTGCCCTTCGGCGCCTTCGTGCGCGTCGCCGCCGGGATCGAGGGGCTCGTCCACATCTCCGAGATCTCCGACCAGCACGTCGACTCTCCCGAGTCCGTGCTGTCGGTCGGCGACGAGGTCCGGGTCAAGGTCATCGAGGTCGACGTCCCCCGCCGGCGGATCAGCCTGTCGATGCGACAGGTCGGCGGCGCGATGCCGCGACCGGCGACCGAGATCGAAGAGGAGGAGGCGCCCGCCGCGGTGGCGGAGACTCCCGCCCCCGCAGAGCCGGCGCAGGTCGACGAGACCGTGCCGGAGTCCGAATCGGCCGGCCCCGTGCAGGTCGAGGCGGAGGCGGAGGTCCCGGAGGCGGAGGCTGCGAGCGGAGCCTCGCCGACGGCTCCGAGCGAGGCGAGCACGGACGCCGTCGTCGACGCAGCTCCCGAGCAGCCTGCCGCAGAGGCACCGGTCGAGACCGCCGAGGAGGCCGCCGCCTCCGACGAGGACATCTCGCTCGAGGCCATCCTCGAGGACCTGAAGCGGCGCGAAGGCCGCTCCGAGTAGCGCATGCTGCTCGTCGGGCTGACGGGCGGCATCGGGTCGGGCAAGTCGACCGTCGCCCATCTCCTGGAGCACCGGGGGGCCGTCGTCTTCGACGCCGACGTGCTCGCGCGCGCGGCGGTCGAGGCGGGGACGCCGGGCCATCAGGCGGTCGTCGAGCGGTTCGGCGGCAACGTCCTCGCGCCCGGCGGAGAGCTCGACCGCGAGGCGCTCGCGAGCATCGTGTTCGCCGATCCGGCCGCTCGCCGCGATCTCGAGGCGATCGTCCACCCCGAGGTCCGGCGGCTGTTCGCCGAGGGGACCGAGGCCTACCGCGACTCGAACCGCGTCGTCGTGTTCAGCGCCCCGCTCCTCGTCGAGACGGGCATGCACACGGCGTTCGACCTCCTCGTCGTGGTCTCGACACCGGTCCAGACGCAGATCGAGCGCCTGCTCCGAGACCGCGGGATGTCCGAGCCCGCGATCCGGGCCCGGATCGACGCGCAGGCGCCGCTCGAGGCCAAGGCCGAGGTGGCCGACGTCCTCGTCGACAACGGGGGAACCCGGCAGGACCTCGCCGACCAGGTGGATCGCCTGTGGGCGGAGCTCTCCGCCCGGGCCGCCGGGTGAGACCGCCTCGCTATCCTGAACGACCGTGACCTACACGGCGGTGTTCTTCGACGCCGGGGAGACCCTGGTCCATCCGTACCCGAGCTTCCCGGACCTGTTCGCCGAGATCCTGCGCGGCGAGGGCTTCGAGGTCTCGGCCGACGCGGTCCGGGCGCACGGGCACGTCGTGTTCGATCGGTTCGAGGCCGCGGCCCGCACGAACGAGCTGTGGACGACCTCGCCCGAGCGCTCCCGCCGGTTCTGGCACGAGGTCTACGACATCGTCCTTGCCGAGCTCGACATCCCGAACTCCAACGGGCTCGTCGACGTCGTGTACGCGGCGTTCACGGACTCGTCGAACTACCGCCTGTTCGACGACGTCGTGCCCGTCATCGACCGGCTCGGGAACGAGGGGCTGACGCTCGGGATCGTGTCGAACTTCGAGGTGTGGCTCGAGCGTCTGCTCGACGAGCTCGGCGTCCGTGACGCCTTCGACGTATGCGTGATCTCGGGGGTCGAGGGCATCGAGAAGCCGGATCCGGCGATCTTCCGGCTCGCGATGGATCGCGCGGGCGTCCCGCCCGAGCGGAGCGTCTACGTCGGCGACAACCCGCGGTTCGACGTCGACCCCGCGCGTGATGCGGGCATGCTGCCCGTGCTCATCGACCGGCGCGAGCGCTTCCCGGACGCGCCGCCGCCGCGCATCGAGTCGTTGTCGGCGCTCCCCGCGGTCCTGGGGCTCTCGTGACGGCCGAGCGGCGCTACTCGGTGGAGGAGGCCGACGCGACGCTGCCCGACCTGCGCGAGCGGCTCGCGCGGATCCGGGCGGCTCGCCAGACGATGCTGCGCGAGGCCGAGGTCGTTCGCGACCGCGTCGTCGTCGACGGGGGCGGCACGAACGTCGACCGGAGCTACTGGGCCTCGACCGACACCCTCAGGTCCGAGCTCGAGCACCTGGCCGCCGAGTCGATCCTGCTCCGAGACCCGGAGACGGGCCTCGTGGACTTCCCCGGCGAACGCGAGGGCGAGCCCGTCTACCTGTGCTGGCGACTCGGCGAGGACCGGGTCGGGCACTGGCATCCGCTCGACACGGGCTTCTCGGGCCGGCGCCCGCTGTGACGATCCGGGCCCGGGTGGTCGTGTTGGGCGCGACGGCCGACGCGCCGCCCCCCGGGATCGGGACGATCGAGGACGCGGTCGACCTGGTGTTCGCGGATTCGGTCCCCGACCTCGCGCGTTCGCTCCCGGGCGCGGACGTGCTGTTCGCCTGGCGTCCGAAGGGCGACCTGCTCGCCGGGGCCTGGGATCACGCGACGGACCTGAAGTGGATCCAGACCGCTTCGGCCGGCGTGGACCGCCTCCTGTTCCCCGAGCTCGCCCGGAGCCACGTCGTCGTGACGAACGCGAGGGGGGTCTTCGACGAGGCGATCGCCGAGTACGTGCTCGGGCTGCTGCTGGTCTTCTCGAAGGGACTGCTCGGCGTGCTGGACGCGCAGCGCCGAGCCGAGTGGGAGCATCGCCCCACCGAGCGCCTCGAGGGACGGCGCGTGCTCGTCGCCGGCATCGGGTCGATCGGGCGCGCGATCGGGCGCTCGGCCCGCACGTTCCGGATGGAGGTGCGGGGCCTGGCGCGAACCGCGCGCCCCCGCGAGGGCGTGTTCGAGCGGATCTACGGGGCCGACGAGCTCGACGAGGCCGTCCGCTGGGCCGACGACGTGGTGAACGTCCTGCCGTCGACCGAGGAGACGCGTGGTCTGTTCGGGACCGCGGCGTTCGGGGCGATGAACCCGTGGACGCGGTTCGTGAACGTCGGCCGCGGGGCGACGGTGGACGAGACGGCGCTCGTGGACGCGCTTGCGAGCGGCCGCATCGCCGCGGCGGGCCTCGACGTGTTCGAGGAGGAGCCGCTCCCGCCCGAGAGCCCGCTGTGGGCGATGCCGAACGTCGTCGTGTCGCCCCACGTGTCTGGCGACTACGTCGGCTGGCAGGAGGCGGCCGTGGAGCTGTTCGTCGACAACCTCCAGCGTTACCTGTTGGGCCGGCCCCTTCGTAACGTCGTGGACACGTCGCGCGGGTACGTCCCCTCGTGACCAGGTAGCCTTCGCGGATGGGCGAGGACGCGATCGTCGTCTCGGGTCTCCGGAAGAGCTACGGCGACATCGAGGCGGTCGGCGGGATCGACCTCACGGTGGCGACCGGTGAGGTCTTCGCGCTCCTCGGACCCAACGGGGCCGGCAAGACCACGACCGTCGAGATCCTCGAGGGGTACCGCACGCGCTCGGCAGGTGAGGTCTCGGTCCTCGGGTTCGACCCGGCGAAGCGATCGCTGGAGATGCGCAAGCGCGTGGGGATCGTCCTGCAGTCCGCCGGCGTCGATCCGTATCTCAACGTCCGCGAGACCGTCGACCTCTTCGCGCGCTACTACCCGACGCCGCGCGACGTCGACGAGGTGATCGAGCTCGTCGGCCTGAAGGAGAAGAGCCGCGAGCGGGTCATCAAGCTCTCGGGCGGGCAGCAGCGGCGCCTGGACGTCGCGGTCGCCCTGGCCGGCGATCCCGAGTTGCTGTTCCTCGACGAGCCGACCACCGGCTTCGACCCCGGCGCCCGTCGCGCCGCGTGGGAGATCGTCAAGAACCTCACCGCGCTCGGCAAGACCGTGTTCCTGACGACCCACTACATGGACGAGGCCCAGCACCTCGCGAACCGGGTCGCCGTCATCGCCAAGGGGCAGATCGTGGCCCAGGGCTCCCCGTCCACGCTCGGCGGGCGGCACCTCGCCGACACGCTCGTCCGGTTCCGCCGTCCCGAGCACGAGTTGCCGGCCTCGCTCGCCTCGGCCGCCACCGTCTCGGGCGACGCCGTCGAGCTGCGGGCCGCGCACCCCACCCGAACGCTGCACGAGCTGACCTCCTGGGCGGTCGAGCGCGGGCTCGAGCTCGAGGGACTCCAGGTCCTTCGCCCGAGCCTCGAGGACATCTACCTGGAGCTCACCGGGAGCGAGGCGGGGCCGGAGTGAGCCAGGTCGGGCTCCTCGGGGGCCAGGTCCGGGCGACGAACAAGGCCTTCTGGCGGAACCCGGCCTCGGCCTTCTTCACGTTCGCGTTCCCCCTCATGTTCCTCGTCATCTTCACCTCGCTCCTGGGCAGCGGCCGGGTCGAGGTGGCTCCGGGCGTGTTCATCCAGCAGGACGCGTACTACGTGGCGGCGATGTCCGCGTTCTCCGTGATCACCGCGACGTACACGAACCTGGCGATCAGCGTCACGTTCACCCGCGACCTCGGGATCCTGAAGCGCACGCGCGGCACCCCGCTCCCAGGAGGGACCTACCTGGCGGGCCGCGTCATCCACGCCGTGGCCGTCGCGGTGCTCCTGGTGGCGATCACGAGCGCGTTCGGCGTCCTGTTCTACGACGCCCAGTTCCCGCAGGGCGTCCACCTGCTCGAGCACCTCGTCACGGTGATGGTGGGCGCGATGGCGTTCGCCGCGCTGGGTCTGGCCACGACCGCGATCGTCCCGAACGCCGAGGCGGCGCCGGCGATCGTGAACGCGATCATCCTGCCGCTGCTGTTCCTGTCGGGGATCTTCATCCCGTTGGGAGCCGACGCTCCCGAATGGATGAAGTTCATCGGGAACGTCTTCCCCGTCAAGCACTTCGCCGAGGCGATGCTCGGCTCGTTCTACGGGCCGCCGTTCCCGTTCCAGTGGTCCGACGTCCTGGTCGTCGCGGCCTGGGGGATCGGTGGGCTGATCGCGGCGATCCTGTTCTTCTCGTGGGAGCCGCGGAAGTAGCGCGAACCGCAGGTGCGCGCAGTCCGCGCGCCGAGCCGGCGTCGTAGAAGTGGGTCAAGAGGCGTGTGCTAGGCTCCGCGGACCGGCGAGGCCGGCCGCCGTGTTCCAGGGGGTTCCTCACGATGCGAAGAGTGCTCGGGCTGCTCGCTGTTTCCTTCCTCCTCCTCGCGGCGTGCGCCGAGGACGACCCGACGGTCGGCGAGACCGGCGGCGCCCTGACGGGCGCGACCGGGGATTCGGCCACCGGTGCCACCGCCGCGGCGACGGCCGCCGAGTGCGCCGCCGGGAGCGAGATCCCGTACCAGACGGCGGGGACCCTGACGATCGGCACGGACAACCCGGTCTTCCAGCCGTGGTTCGCGGGAACCGGCGACTACGGCGAGTGGGAGGCCCAGCCGAACCAGGGCACCGGGAACCCGGCGAGCGGCGAGGGGTTCGAGAGCGCGTTCGCGTACGCGCTCGCGGCCGAGCTCGGGTTCGCCGCCGAGGACGTGGTCTGGGAGCCGCTCAACTTCAACGAGTCCTATCGGCCGGGTCCGAAGGACTACGACTTCTACATCGGCCAGGTCTCCTACACGCCCGAGCGGGCCGAGGCCGTCACGTACAGCGCCCCCTACTTCGACGTGAACCAGGCGCTCGTCGCGAACGAGGGAACGCCCATCGCCGAGGCGACGAGCCTGGCCGATCTGCAGCCGTACCTGCTCGGCGTCCAGATCGGGACGACCAGCCACACCTACGTGGTCGAGAACATCCAGCCCGAGCAGGAGCCGAGGGTCTTCGACCGGTCGGTCGACGTGATCCAGGCGCTCAACAACGGACAGATCGACGGGTACGTCGTCGACGCGCCGACCGGCTACGTGAACGTGCTCATCGGGCAGGCGGAGAACGGCGTCGTCGTCGGCCAGTTCCCGAGCGAGGGCGAGTACTTCGGGGCGATCTTCGAGACCGGCAACCCGCTCGTGGACTGCGTGAACCTCGGGATCGAGGCCCTCGAAGCCGACGGGACGCTCCCGGCGCTCCAGGAGGAGTGGCTCGCCGACATCACGTACCCGGTGCTCCAGTAGGCCCCGCGCGCTGATCCCGTGCCGTGAGTGCGAGCGGTCCGCCGGGTCCCGAGGACACGGAGCTCGTTCCGGGACAGGGTGATCGGCGTTCGCGGATCCTCGGGCGTCCCAACCGCCCGGACCGGCCGAGAGCCGAGGGTCGCCGCGCCGTCCTGATCGCGGTCGCCAGCACGATCGTCTTCCTGGCCGTGGCGGTCGTGGTGATCGTCAACTCAGCCGGGTGGCCCCAGGTCAAGCAGTCGTTCTTCAACGGGACGCAGTTCCGCGAGTCGCTCCCGGACATCGCGCGGGCGTTCCTCGTGAACGTGCGCCTGTTCGTGATCGCAGAGGCCTTCATCCTCGTCCTGGCGCTGTTCGTCGCGGTCCTTCGAAGCCTGCCGGGCCCGGTCTTCTTCCCGATCCGGGTGATGGCCGTCGTCTACACGGATCTGTTCCGCGGCATCCCGACCGTGCTCGTGGTCTACACGCTCGGCTTCGGGGTGCCGGCGCTCCAGCTCGAGGGCGTGCCGACGTCCCCGTTCTTCTGGGCCGTCGTCTCGCTCGTCCTCGTGTACACGGCCTACGTCGCCGAGGTCTATCGGGCCGGCATCGAGTCCGTGCACCCGAGCCAGCTCGCGGCGGCCCGGTCGCTGGGCCTGTCGCGATGGAAGGCGATGCGCTTCGTGATCCTTCCGCAGGCGATCCGTCGTGTGGTCCCGCCCCTGCTGAACGACTTCATCGGCCTGCAGAAGGACACCGCGCTCGTCGCCTCGATCGGCGTGGTCGAGGCCTTCCGGCAGGCGCAGATCGACAGCGCCGCGACGTTCAACTTCACGCCGTTCCTCGCTGCTGCGATGTTGTTCGTGCTGGTGACGATCCCGCTCGCCCGGTTCACCGACTGGCTCATCCTGCGCGGACGCCGGCGACGGGAGATGGGTGGCGTCGGATGAGCGTCGGATCCAACGGCCACGCGCTGCGAGTCGACGGCATCCGCAAGTCGTTCGGCGCGCTCGAGGTCCTCAGGGGGATCGACCTCGATGTTCGGGAGCACGAGGTCGTGTGTCTCATCGGGGCATCGGGCTCGGGCAAGTCCACGTTCCTGCGATGCATCAACCTCCTCGAGGAGGTCGACGCGGGCCGGATCTTCATCGAGGGGGAGGAGATCACGGCGGGGGGCGTGGACGTGAACCGCATCCGCCAGCGGATCGGGATCGTCTTCCAGGCGTTCAACCTGTTCCCGCACATGAGCGTGCTCCGCAACGTGACGCTCGGCCCGGTCGAGGCGCTCGGGATGTCGAGGACGCAGGCCGAGGCCGCAGCGGACGAGCTGCTCGGTCGCTTCGGCCTGCTCGACAAGCGCGACGACTACCCGGACCGCCTGTCGGGCGGCCAGCAGCAGCGGGTGGCGATCGTCCGGGCGCTGGCGATGCGGCCGGACGTCATGCTGCTCGACGAGGTCACGAGCGCGCTCGACCCCGAGCTCGTCGCCGAGGTCCTCAACGTGATCCGCGAGCTCGCGAGCTCGGGGATGACGATGGTGATCGCCACGCACGAGATGGGGTTCGCCAGGGACATCGCGAACCGCGTCTGCTTCCTGGACGGCGGCGTGATCCTCGAGCAGGGCCCGCCGGACCGCATCTTCAGCTCGCCCGAGCACGAGCGCACGCGGCGGTTCCTCCAGAGCATCATCGACGCCGGCCGGATGTGACGCCGGAGGTCCGGTCCCTCCCCCGCTGAGCGTCCCCACGCGGCCCTACAATCGGCCCCGTGCCCCCCTTCGAGATCCACGCCGATCACGAGCCGACCGGCGACCAGCCCACGGCCATCGACGCCCTCGTCGAGGGCGTGCAGGCGGGCGAGCCCCACCTGACGCTGCTGGGGGCGACCGGGACGGGCAAGACGTTCACGATCGCCAACGTCGTCGAGCGGGTGCAGCGGCCGACGCTCGTGATCGCTCCGAACAAGTCGCTCGCCGCCCAGCTGGCGAACGAGTTCCGCGAGGCCTTCCCCGACAACGCGGTCGAGTACTTCGTCTCGTACTACGACTACTACCAGCCCGAGGCCTACGTCCCCTCGACCGACACGTACATCGAGAAGGACTCGTCGGTGAACGACGAGATCGAACGCCTTCGGCACTCGGCCACGGCGGCCCTGCTCACCCGCCGCGACGTCCTCATCGTCGCGAGCGTGTCCTGCATCTACGGGCTCGGCTCCCCCGAGGAGTACGAGGGGCAGATCCTGCGCGTGCACCGGGGGGTGGCCACCGACCTCGAGTGGGCGAAGCAGCGCCTCGTCGACATCCAGTACGCTCGCAACCAGATCAGCCTGGCCCGCGGCAAGTTCCGGGTCCAGGGCGACGTGCTCGAGGTGCACCCCTCCTACGAGGAGACCGCGGTCCGCGTGGAGTGGTGGGGGGACACGATCGAGCGGATCACCCGTTTCGATCCGGTCACCGGCGAGATCCTCGGCGACCTGTCCGAGATCACGGTCTTCCCGGCCTCGCACTACGTGGCCTCGGACCACCGGATGCAGCGCGCGATCGTCACGATCGAGGACGAGCTCCGGGAGCGGCTCGCCTGGCTCGAGAGCCGCAACAAGCTCCTGGAGGCCGAGCGCCTGCGCATGCGAACGAGCTACGACCTCGAGATGCTCCGCGAGGTCGGGTTCTGCTCGGGCATCGAGAACTACTCGCGGCACATCGACGGGCGGGCGCCCGGGGAGGCCCCCTACACGCTCCTGGACTACTTCCCCGACGACTGGCTGTGCGTCATCGACGAGTCGCACGTGACGGTCCCGCAGATCCACGGGATGTACGAGGGGGACAAGACCCGCAAGGAGACGCTCGTCGAGTTCGGGTTCCGCCTGCCGTCCGCCCTCGACAACCGGCCGCTGCGGTTCGACGAGTTCGTGAAGAAGGTGGGCCAGACCGTGTACATGTCGGCGACGCCCGCACCGTACGAGCTTCGGGCCTCCTCCCGCGTTGCGGAGCAGATCGTCAGGCCGACCGGCCTCGTCGACCCCGAGGTCCAGGTCCGTCCGACGCGCGGCCAGGTCGACGACCTTATCGAGGAGATCCGCCGGCGGGCCGAGGCCGGCCAGCGCGTCCTCGTGACCACGCTCACGAAGAAGATGGCCGAGGACCTCACCGACTACCTGCTCGAGATGGGCGTTCGGGTCCGGTACCTGCACTCGGAGGTCGACACGATCCAGCGCATCGAGATCATCCGCGACCTGCGCCTGGGCGAGTTCGACGTCCTCGTCGGGATCAACCTGCTCCGCGAGGGCCTCGACCTGCCCGAGGTGTCCCTCGTCGCGATCCTGGACGCGGACAAGGAGGGGTTCCTGCGCTCGGAGACCTCGCTGATCCAGACGATCGGCCGGGCGGCGCGCAACGTCGACGGCACCGTGATCATGTACGCCGACGAGGTGACCGACTCGATGAAGCAGGCGATCGGCGAGACGCAGCGGCGGCGGAAGATCCAGATGACGTACAACCGCGAGCACGGCATCGATCCGCAGTCGATCCGCAAGAAGGTCTCGGACATCCTGCTCACGATGGCGGTGGACACCCGCAAGGCCGCCACGCCGGAGCGCAAACGCCGGCGGAAAGAGCATCCCGAGATGCCGACCGAGGAGCTCGAGCGCCTCATCCAGCAGCTCGAGGAGGAGATGCACGAGGCGGCGCGCGACCTCCGGTTCGAATACGCGGCCAGGATCCGTGACGAGGTCGTCGATCTCCGCAAGGAGCTGAAGGCGCTCCGCAGCGCGGGCGTGGCGTGAGCCTGCGGATCCGAACGCCGCTCGCCTGGCTCGGCCCCGGTCGAGCGGTTCGCGACGCCGCCGTCGTCGTCGAGTCCGGGACCGTCGTCTACGCGGGCCCGCGCGCCGGCGCTCCGCCCGGGGACGAGGACCTCGAGGTCGACGGATGCCTCCTGCCCGGCATCGCCGACCGGCACGTCCACATCCGGCTGGCCGATCCCGGCGCGGTCCTGCTCGGGGGCGTGACCGCCGTGCGCGATCTCGCGTGGGCGCCGGAAGAGATCTTCTCGCTCGCCGGAGCCTCCGAGCTGCCCTCGTTCACGGGCCCGCTCATCCGGGCCGTCGGGCCGATGCTCACCGCGCCCGGCGGGTACCCGACCGCGTCCGGATGGGCGCCCGAAGGGGCGGGGAGGGAGCTGTCCGGGCCCGAGGATGCCGCGGCGGCCGTGACCGACCTCGCGGGCAAGGGGGCCGCGGCGATCAAGGTCTCCCTGAACGCCGAGGCGGGGCCGACGCCCTCGGACGCGGAGCTCGCGGCGATCGTCGAGACCGCACACCGCCTCGACCTGCCGGTGACCGCCCACGTCCAGGGCGCCGGGCAGGCGGAGCGGGCCCTCGGCGCCGGGATCGACGAGTTCGCGCACACGCCGTGGACCGAGCGGCTCCCCGACCCGCTGCTCGAGCGGGCGGCGGGCACGATGCGAATCGTCTCGACGCTCGACATCCACTCGTACGGGGAGGTGACCTCCGAGCTGCGGACGGCGTGCGACAACCTCGTGCGGTTCCGGGCGGCGGGGGGGCGCGTCGTGTACGGGACCGATCTGGGCAACGGCCCGATCCCGCCCGGGATCCACGTCCGGGAGGCGCTCCTCCTGCACGAGGCCGTCCGGATGACGCCGGAGGAGGTGCTCGCGGCGATGACGGCCGGCCCG
>DATBLA010000059.1:0-1745 GCA_036555645.1 Actinomycetota bacterium | reverse complement strand
GCCGAGCGTGGGCACGACCGCGGGCCGGTCGCCCACGGTCGTCTCCTCGACGAGGCGGCCGACGAACCGGGTGCCGAGGATCCCCTCGTGCACGAAGTCCTCCTCCAGGCCGAGGTCGCCCTTCGCGTGGAGCACGGCCATCGCGGCGCACGTCCCGGTCCCGCACGGTGAGCGGTCGATCGCGCCCGTCCACGTCTCGGGGCGCTCCCAGTCGAGCGTGCCCGTCGAGACGATCACCGCGTTCCGGCGCGTGGCGGTCGGGTCGTGCGGCGGTCCCGAGAGCTGGGAGATCGAGATGCCCTCGATCGCCGGGTTCTCCGGATGGGTGACCGGGAGCTGCTCGCGTGCGGCGGCCTTGATCATCTCGCCGATGCGAACGATCCGCCCGCCCTCGTCCGGCACGAGGTGGAGGCGGAACGGCGTCGCGTCGGCGATCGCGTAGAACATCCCGCCCCACGCGACGTCCACGCGCACCTGCCCGAGCTCGGGGACGTCGACGGTGGCGTCCAGATACGCCGCGAACGCCGGGACGTTACGGAAGGTGACCTCCGTGACCTTCCCGTCTGCCACGAGCGCGGTCACCCGCACCAATCCTGCCGGCGTCTCGAGCATGAGCTCGGTCACCGGCTCGACCGCTCGAACGATGCCGGTCTCGAGCAGGACGGTCGTCACGCAGATCGTGTTCGTGCCCGACATCGGCGGGTACTCGGTCTGCTCCATGATCACGTAGCCGGCATCGGCCGTCGGATCGGTGGGCGGGAGCAGGAGGTTGCAGTTCGCTGCCGGGTACCCGCGCGGCTCGCGAAGCATGAGCCGCCGCAGCCAGTCCTCGTGGTCCCGTAGGTGGACCATCTTCTCGAACATCGTGGCGCCGGGGACGTCGGGCATCCCGTCGACGATCACCCGCCCCGGCTCGCCGCAGGCGTGCGCGTCGACGGCGGTGATCCGGCGCGCGAACGCCATCGACTACGACGAGGCCGGCCGCGCGGGGACGACGCGCTCGTGGATCGGGCCGGGGCGGTCGCGGAGGAACCCGGCGCCGCGATGACGCTTGATCGCGACGATCTCGGCCACGATCGCCGCCGCGATCTCGCTCGGGCCCTCGGCCCCGAGGTCGAGTCCGGCCGGTCCTCGGATCCGCTCCGCGTCGGCCCCGGAGATCTCGACGCCCTCCGCGCGAAGCTCGGAGACGAGCCGGTCCGTTCGCACGGCCGGCCCGAGCATCGCGATCGATCGCGCGGGCGAGGACAGGAGCGCGCGCAGGTAGTCCTTGTCGCGCAGGAAGTTGTGGGTCATGACGACGACGTACGTGCGGGCGTCGACCGGGGCGATCTCGGCGACCCGGTCGGGGCGCTCGACGAGGACGAAGCTCGAGGCGTTCGGGAAGCGCTCGTGGTTCAGGAACTCGGGACGATCGTCCACGACGACCGGGTTCCAGCCGAGCGCCGCCGCGGCGTCGACGACCGGGGCCGCGTCGTGACCGGCGCCGCAGATGAGCAGGCGCAGCGGCGGCTCGAGCACCTCGACGAACGCGCGTCCCTCGCCCTCGGACCCGGACAGCGTCCGGATCTCGCTGCGCTCCTCGGTCAGCTGCTCCGTCGCCGCCTCGCGCGCGGCGGTCTCGAACTCGCCGTCGCCGAGCGATCCCTCGGTCGAGCCGTCGAGCTTGACGAGGAGTCGGTCGCCCTGCTCGACGTTCGGGACGGTCGAATCGAGCACGGTGACCATCGCGATCGGCCGCTCCT
>DATBLA010000058.1:0-2057 GCA_036555645.1 Actinomycetota bacterium | reverse complement strand
CGAGGTCCACCTCAACCTCGCCGGCATGCTCCACGGAGGCGTCATCGCGACCCTGGCCGATGTGGCCTGCGGGCTCGCGTATCGGACTCGGATCGCGACGGGGACGATGGCCGTCACGAGCTCGCTCACGGTCACGTACCTGGCGGGGGGCGGTGCGGGAGTGGTGACGGCTCGAGGCAGGGTCCTCAAGCGGGGAGGCCGGTTCGGCTACGCGGAGGCCGATGTGGTCGACGCGACCGGCACGCTGCTCGCGCGAGCGTCCGCGACCTTCTCCGTGCTCCCCGACCGGGCGCCCTGACGGCGGCGAGCGCGTCGATCAGTAGTCGACGTCGATCTCCTGCATCTCCTTGCCGATCTCCGACAGCGCCCCCTGGAGCTGCATGAGCAGCATCATGCTGCCGTTGATCCGGATCTTGCCGGTCATGAACGCGGTGACCGGATTCAGCTCGCTCTTGGCGAGCGCGACCGCCGTCTCGTAGTCC
The DNA here is from genome assembly GCA_036555645.1 of Actinomycetota bacterium. Taxonomy (GTDB): domain Bacteria; phylum Actinomycetota; class UBA4738; order UBA4738; family HRBIN12; genus DASSJM01. Next base: position 1,575 of record DATBLA010000058.1, on the reverse strand, counting down.
TGTTCGATCGTCGCGTCCGCCTGCTCGGCGTCGCCCTCGCCCAGGCTCGCCGTGCCGGACTCGAACTTCATCCAGTAGCGGGCCGGCCCGGCCTCGGTGGCGATCACGTTTTGGATCGTCACGTTCACGTTCCCGGTGGCCTTTCGGAACGCCTCGTTGGCGTTCAGCCGCTGCTCGAGCTCGCTGGTCCACTCCTGCGACAGGAATCGCACGGGCATCTGGGTCCTCCTGGGTGACGTGGTCTGGGTCCGACCGGTTGAGTCTAGGGCTCGGGGGCGTCGTGGAACAGGTGGGGCTCGGTGAGGTGACGGGCGTCGTTCAGGAACCGCACGTGCCGTCGCTCGCCGTCGGCGGCCACGACGTTGATCGAGGTGTTCTCTGGGAGGAAGAACATCTCCTGCTCGAGGCCGAACATCGGCGCGACGTAGGCGTTCACGACCCCGCCGTGGCAGAACACGTACACGTTGCCCACGGGGTGGTCGGCGAGGACGCGCTCGACGGCGCCGGTCACGCGGGTGCGGAACGCGTCCAGGTCCTCCGCGCCGGGGGCATGTCGCCAGAAGGCATCGTGGTTTCGGAAGCTCGCGAGCAACGAGTCGTCCGTGTCGAGGATCTCCTCGAACGAGCGGTTCTCCCAATCCCCGATGAACGCCTCCGCGAGGTCCATGTCCTCGAGGATCGGCAGGCCGGCAGGCTCCGCGTACGCGAGCGCGGTCTCCCTGGCGCGGCGAAGCGGGGAGCTGGCGACGACGGCCGGCGGGTCTCGCATGAGGAGTCGGCGCGCGAGCTCGTCCGCCTGCGCGAGTCCCTCCGCGGACAGCGGCGGATCGTACTGGTGCCCGCGCGGCGTGTCGGCGAAGTCGTCGTTGTCGTAGTCGGCCCGGCCGTGGCGGATGAGGTACAGGAGTCGCTCGGTCACCGCGAGATCCTGCGCCCCGGACGCCGAGCCCGGTCGCGCCCGAAGGCCTCGACGTCCTCCCGGCGCCAGACCCGACCGGATGCGAGCGTCGCGATCGGCTCGGGGAACGCGCCGCGACCGACGTAGGTCGCGACGCGACGGCGATCCCATCCCAGGAGCGAGGCGGCCTCGCTCACACCAACGAGCTCGGGCACGACCTCGATCGACAGGACCACGTCATCTCCCGCGATCCGGCGCAGGCCCCGAAGGCACGCGGCCCGGGACCTCGCCCGGATCTCGCGCCCCCCCACCCGTCCGACCCACCCCGCCGGCTCGAGTCGCATCGTCGCGGTGGCGCTTGGGCGTGGCACGGGCCCGATGATAGCGACGGCGTCTCCCCGCCCCGTCAGGGATCGCGCCGGCGCCCGCGCGTCCGATTGAGCTCGACGCGCCAGCACCCCTCGTGCCAGTGACGTCGCTCGTCCGGGGAATCCTGCGGCACCGCGACGAGATGCCACACGCCCGGCCGCACCTCGAGGTCGCAGCCCGGGCATCGGTACGGCTTGTCCGAGACCACGCGACGGACGTCGAAGCCCGGCACGAGGGCCCACGGCGGGGCGACGGACTGCGGCATCCGAACCGGCTGGGGACCGTCCTCGGGGGCGCGCCGGTTGCGC
>DATBLA010000057.1:0-18575 GCA_036555645.1 Actinomycetota bacterium | reverse complement strand
TCGCGAGCGCGCCCAGAACCGGGCGGCCCAGTCCGACCTGCGGAACGGGATGGCCTCGGCGAAGACCTACTTCACCGACGCCGACTCCTACCTCGGGTTCGACGAGTCCGAGGGCGAAGCCATCGAGCCTTCGCTGACGTGGGTGGACTTTACTGGTGCCCCTGTCGTCGGCGAGGTTGCGGTGACGCAGCCCACCGTCGCAACCGGTGAGGATGTCCTGATGGTGGCCGTGAGTGGCTCCGGGGACTTCTTCTGCATCTCGGACGTGTCTCCCGAGGGCACCTCGTTCGGTAGCGGCGCGGCGTTTGCCGACGTCGACACCATCGCCGAGTGCACGGGCGGCTGGTAGGCCCGACTCGAGCAGGACCGAAGGGGCGGCCGTTCGGGCCGCCCCTTCGTTCATCCGGAGTCGTCGTGTTCGGGGCGACTCCGTTGTCAGCGAACCCGAGGGAAGAGCGAGATCACCATGCGATCGCGAACCGATCGAAGGCCGTGGGAGCTCCGCGGGCGGGACCCGTCCGACGAGCGTGGGTTCACGCTCGTCGAGATGATGGTCGTCGTCCTCGTGATCGGCATCATGGTCGCGATCGCGCTGCCGACATTCGCGTTCGCCCGCAGCCGCGCGCAGGACCGCGCCGTGCAGGCGGATCTTCGGACCGGGCTGGCCGCCGGCCTCACGTACTTCGCGGAGGCGGCCGACTGGGACGGGTTCGACGCGGCCCAGGGAACCGACTCCGAGCCCTCCCTCACATGGGTCGACGGCGGGGATCCGGCCGTGGGCGAGATCTCGATCCACGTCCACGCCGGCTGGGACCTGCTCCTGGTGGCGGAGTCCGTGTCCGGGGACTTCTTCTGCCTGGCGCAGGTGCAGGCCTCGCCCGCGACCCTGCAGGGGAGCGGGCCGACGTTCGCCTCGGTCGACTCCGTGGCCGAGTGCACGGGCGGCTGGTAGGCACGCTCAAGCCCCTCGGCCGTTCGGCCGATGTTCTTCCTAGGTGAAGGTGATCATGACCCGTGAACGGACGCCCGCCGGGCGGCTCCGTGCTCGTCTGCATGCGGACGAGCACGGCTTCACGCTGATCGAGGTCATGGTCGCCGTCCTCATCTTCGGCATCCTCATCGGCGGCGTGGCGGCGATGCAGAACACGACGCTGAACATGATCCGCAACGACCGCCATCGCAGCGTCGCGGCGAACCTCGCGGCCGCGGAGATGGACACGGTTCGCAGCACCCTGTTCACGAGCCTGCCGATCGGCGAGCTCGTCACCGAGCTCGACGTCGGCGGTGTGCCGTACACCGTGAAGCGCGAGTCGGCCTGGGTCGCGAGCGACGCGACCGCCGGCGCGTGCGACGCCCCCCAGGGGGCCGAGCCCGTCTACCTCCGCGTCAACGTGAGCGTCTCGTGGCGGAACATGAACGGGATCCCCCCCGTCGAGTCGCACACGATCGTGACCCCACCGGTGGGGACGTTCGACATCAACACCGGACACCTGGCGATCAAGGTCCTCGACCGCGACGGTGAGGCGCAGGAGGGCATCCCCGTCGCGATCGCCGGCCCGCAGAGCCAGACGCAGACGACCACCTCGGACGGGTGCGTGTTCTTCGCGTTCCTCACCCCCGGCTCGTACACGGCCAGCCTGAGCGCCCCCTCCCACGTCGACGACCAGTTCGAGCCGGCGCCGTCGCAGACGGCGACCGTGATCACGTCGGCGACCGCGTCGCTGCTGTTCCTGTACGACCGGACCGCGGCCCTCGACCTGACCCTGGTCGGCGCGGACGCCGGATCGTCGGCCCCGTCGACCGTCCCGCTGGTGATCGCGAACACGCACCTGCTCCCGGCCGGCTCGGCGCCGTTCGCCGGCAGCGGCAGCCCGCGACTGATCTCCGACCTGTTCCCCTACGTGGACGGATACCAGGTGTGGGCCGGCGAGTGCCTGGACGCCGACCCCGTGTACCTGGGGGGCGAGCGCGGCGCGCCGATCGCCGTCGAGCCCGGGCAGACGAGCGTCGGGACGGTCTCCATGCCCGAGGTCCGCGTCACGGTGCAGAACGGCCTCGCCGAGCCGGTGCCCGGGGTCGCCGTGAACGCGATCCATGCGGCAGACACGGGGTGCCCCTCCGGCGAGACGTACTCGATCGGGACGACCGACGCCGGCGGAGGGATCACGTTCGCGCTTCCCTTCGGCACGTGGCAGATCCAGGTCGGCGGCACGGTCGTCGACACCCCGACGCTGACGCCGGGCGTCGGCGGCCCCTACACCGTGGCGGTGACCCAGTGAGGCGGCTGCGCGCGGCGCTTCGAGGTGAGTCCGGCGTCACGCTCGTCGAGGTCATGATCGTGACGGCCCTGTTCGGGCTCATCCTCACGTTCACGCTGAAGTCGGTCGCCACGTTCGAGCGCACGGCGACCGGCGGGATCCGCCGCCTCGAGAACCTCGACGAGGCGCGGGTCCTCATGCAGGTGATCACGAAGGACGTGCGCACGGCCGCCCGGCTGTCGGCGACGACGTCGCCCTTCCTCGAGGCCGACGACGAGAGCGTGACCTTCTACGCCAACCTCAACCTGTCGACCTTCTGTCCGAAGCGCATCGAGCTGAGCGTCGACGGCAACGACCAGCTCATCGAGTCGGTGACGCAGCCGAACGACGGGGACACGCCGCCGAACTGCGAGTACACCGAGCACTCGCCGAGCACACGGCTCGTCGGCCAGTTCATCGCGAACGGTCCCGAGCAGCCGATCTTCACGTACTTCTACGACGACGGCGGCACGCTCATCCCGTTCACCCCCGACGAGACGCCGCTGTCGGCCGAGGCGATGCTGCTCGTCAGCGCCGTCGAGGTCCAGCTCGCGATCCGCAAGGACACGAGCCTCGCCGTGGACTACACGACGCTCATCAACCGGGTCCGCCTGCCGAACGTGTTCTACAACCCCCAGCCCACCCCTTCGCCGAGCGGGGAGACGGGCCCGTGAGGTGGCTCCTCCTGGCCCGTGCGCGGCGTGACGAGGGCGGGTTCGTCCTCGTCGTCGTGCTCCTCGCGCTCGTGTTCGTCATGACGCTGATCACCGGCGTCATGGCGTACTCGGTCGGCTCGCAGAACCTGTCCCGGCGGGACCAGGACTGGAACGGGGCGCTGTCGGCGGCCGAGGCGGGGATCGACGACTACGTGTTCCACCTGAACCAGGACGGCTCCTACTGGCAGTACTCGGACTCGAACCCGCCGCCGGACGGCAACGAGGCCTTCAGCACGTGGGTCTCCGTCCCGGGGACCACCACCGACGCGTCGTACCGGTACGAGGTGGACACCTCGTTCCTTCCCGTCGACGGCACGTTGCGGGTCACCTCGACGGGCCGGGTCGGCAACGTGACCCGAACGATCGACGCGAGCGTGCGACGGCGGAACTTCCTCGACTTCCTGTACTTCACCGACCTCGAGACCAAGGACCCGGCGCTGTACACGACGAGCACCGACGACTACACCGCGGCCGAGGCGCAGACCTACTGCGCGAAGCGCTACTACGAGGGCCGGGACATCGCCGGGCGAGTGGACTTCGTCGGCGACACCGACGGGGACACGTGCACCGAGATCAACTTCGCGAGCGTCGACGTCATCAACGGACCGCTCCACACGAACGACGCGATCCGGATCAACGGAAACCCGACGTTCCTCGGCGACACGAGCGACAGCTGGGACGACCCGGCCGACCAGCGCTGGTGGGGGCCGGGACCCTCCCCGAGCTTCCTGCCCGGCGACCCGAGGTACGCCGACCCGCTGACGATGCCGCCGAACAACGTGGAGATCAAGAACGAGACGAACCCCTCGCTCGGCGGCACCGGGTGCCTGTTCACGGGCCCGACGGCGATCAAGCTGAACTCCTCGGGCACGTTCGACGTGATCAGCCCGTTCACGAAGGTCATCAACTGCAGCGTGACCCAGACGCCGACCACCAGCCTGTACGGCCGGTTCACGATGACGAGGTTCTCGATGCCCCCCAACGGCGTCGTGTACGTCCAGAACGTGCCCTCGGCACCGACGGACCCGAACTACACGAACGGATGCCCGAGCCCGTTCAACAACCGGGAGGCGATCGGCGGGACGGGGAGCGGCAACCCGAACCGGGCCCATCCGCTCGGCTTCCGCCAGAACAACGACTCGATGCCGCAGTCCTGGTACCAGTGCCGAAACGGGGACGTGTTCCTCCAGGGGACGCTCACGGGGCGGCTCACGATCGCGGCCGACAACAACATCGTGCTGTTCGGCAGCGTGTCGTACACCTCCGGCCTGGGCGGCGCCGATCTCCTCGGCCTGGTGGCGAACAACTACATCGAGGTCTACCACCCGACCCGCAACGACGGGTCCACGACCGGCTGCGACGGGGGCTACTCCGGATCGGGGAGCGACGAGGGGTGCAGCCTCCGCCTCCCCGGCACGAACAGCTCGTCGACGAGCCCGTCGCTGTTCAGCGGCGCGAGCCCGGGGACCTCGACGATGGCCACCGCCACCGGGACCCGAACCCTGCGGAACCCGACCTTCCACGCTGCCCTCGTCACGGTGCAGCACTCGTTCCGGGTCCAGACCTACCAGTACGGGGACGAGACCGTGACCGGGACCATCAACCTGTTCGGCGCGATCGCGCAGAAGTACCGGGGCATCGTCGGCCTCATCAACACCTCCGGATACGCGAAGAACTACAACTACGACCAGCGACTGAAGTACGACTCCCCGCCGAAGTTCCTCAACCCGGTGGCGTCCGCCTGGCAGATCGTGACGTGGGCCGAGAGCGGGGCGGCCCACGATCCCACCGACCCCTGACCTCGCCTCGAGGCAGGTCGCGCGGGCTCCGCGCGGCCGACTCGAAGCCCTCCACTAGACTGGCGCGCCGGTGCTCACGGGATTCCGCATCGCGGTCGCGATCCTCCTGGGCCTCGCGTTCGGAAGCTTCCTCACCGTCCTCATCTCCCGGGTGCCCGCGGGGGAGTCCATCCTGCGGCCGCGCTCCCGCTGCCCGGGGTGCGGCGTGGCCCTTCGCACCGCCGACCTCGTCCCGGTCGTCTCCTGGCTCGCCCTCCGAGGCCGGTGCCGCTCGTGCGGGGCGCGGATCTCGGCCGTCTACCCGCTCGTCGAGCTCGCCTGCACGGGCCTGTTCGTGGCCGTGGCCCTGGTCTTCGAGGACCTGTGGCAGGCCTTCCTGCTCGCCCCCTTCCTCGGGATCCTCCTGGCGCTGTCGGTGATCGACATCCGGACGAAGAAGATCCCGAACCGGATCGTCTACCCCTCGGTCCCCGTCGCGGCGATCTACATCGTCGTGGCCGATCTCGCCGGCGGCTCCCTCGACGTCGTCCTCGGCGGGCTCGGCTTTCTCGCCTACGGCCTCGGGCTGCTCATCGTGGCCCTCATCGCGCCCCGAGGCATGGGCATGGGCGACGTGAAGCTCGCGGGCTTCATCGGCCTGGTCCTCGGCTCGCTCGGGTTGCGGTTCGTCGCCGTGGCCGCCGGGGCGGGGATCGTCCTCGGGGGAGTGGGGGCGATCGTGGCGCTCGCTCAGGGCGCCACCCGCAAGACCGGGATCCCGTACGGGCCCTTCATGGCAGGTGGGGCCCTCGTCGCCTGCTTCTTCGGCGACCAGATCGCCGACGCCTACATCCGCCTCTTCAACTGATCGGTCTCGCCCCCGCCAGCGTGCCTGCGTGTGACTCCTGAGAACTTCTGATAATTACATCTTTGTTATTTAGCCTAACGTGCCGAATGTAGACGGAAGGGGTGATTGACGGAAGATGTGGCGCCTGTTACGTTCCGCGGCCCGCGTGAGAGGGAGGGGCGGACGAGGCAGATGGGAAAGATGTGGCACATGAGGTACTTGGGGCAACTGTTACAGATGTGGAGTTTGTGAGCGATGGGCAAACGCCGACCCTTCGTGGGTGATCGGCTCCTCACGGTCGCCGAGGTGGCGGCCACGATGCGGGTGTCGAACATGACCGTGTACCGGCTCATCAAGAGCGGCCAGCTGTCGGCGATCCGGGTGGGGAAGAACTACCGGATCCGGGAGTCCGACGTGGATCGATACCTGTCGGAGCGATCGGTCTAGCCGTGGCGGGGCGCTCGCGGACGGGGTGGGTCGGCCGGCAGGCGGGAGACCGCCTGCTCACGGTGGCCGAGGTCGCCGGCACGATGCGGGTGTCGAACATGACCGTGTACCGGCTCATCAAGGCCGGCGAGCTCCCGGCCCTTCGGGTCGGGAAGAACTACCGGGTGCGGGAGTCCGACGTGGACCGATACCTGTCCCAGCGCTCGGTGCAGGTCGAGGGGGCCTGAGGATGGCCAAGACCAGGGTCGGCATCGACATCGGCTCCTCGGCCGTGCGCGTCGCCGAGGTGGCGGCCGGGGACGTCCCCGTCGTCGTTCGGGCGGCCCAGGTCCCGCTGCCCCTGGGCGCCGTCGAGGCCGGCGAGGTCCGGGCGCCCGATCTGGTGGCCGAGGCGCTTCGCGAGCTGTGGGGCAAAGCCGGCGTGAAGTCGAAGCAGGTGCACCTCGGGGTCGGGAACCAGCGGGTCGTCGTGCGCGAGATCGCGCTTCCCTGGCTTCCCGAGAAGGAGCTCCGCGACACGCTCCCCTTCCAGGTCCAGGAGTTCATCCCGATGGCCGCCGACGAGGCCGTGCTCGACTTCGACCCGTTGGGCGAGATCGATCAGGGCGGGCGCCGGATGCAGCGCATCCTGCTCGTCGCCGCGCATCGCGGGATGGTGAACACGCTCGTCGAGGCCGTTCTCGGCGCCAAGCTCGAGCCGGTCAACATCGACCTCACGCCGTTCGCCGTCGTCCGAGCCGTGGGGATGGGGGACCAGGCGCTCGACCTCGAGTCCGAGGGCGACGAGGCCGTCATCGACATCGGCGCCCACGTGACGTCGATCTGCGTCCACGACCGGGGCACGACTCGGTTCGTGCGGATGCTGCCCTCGGGAGGGCGCGACATCACCCTGGCGATCGCGAGGGGGACGGGGATCGACGACGATCTCGCCGAGCGCCTGAAGCGGGGAGAGTCCGGCGACTCGGTTCCCCCGCCGCCGCCCGCCCCCGACGGGCCCGACGAGGCGACGGACCAGGATGCAGGCCAGGCCGAGGCCGCCGCCCAGGCACCGTCGCCCACACCGGATTCGGCACCCGACGTTCCCACGCCCGCGGCGCCGGGTGAGGCCGACGCGCCGAACGGCGGCGGCGCTCCGAACGGGTCCGGCTCGCCGAACCCCGAGGACGTCCGCCGGATCGCGCTCTCGCGCGCGGGGAGCTTCGTCGACGAGGTCCGCTCGACGCTGGAGTTCTACGCCACGCAGGTGCCGGGAGCCCGGGTGGCCCGGCTCCAGGTCGTCGGCGGCGGCTCGCGGCTCGAGGGGTTCCTCGAGCTGTTCCAGGAGCGCATCCCGGTGCCGGTGGATCGCGGGCGCCTGTTCGAGCACGTGAAGTCCGAGCTCGAGCTCTCGCCCGATGCCGCCGCCGAGGCGGAGGCCGTGCTGTCGGCCGCGGTGGGTCTGGCGATCCCCGAGCGGAGGCGTTCGTGAGCAACGTCAACCTCCTTCCCCCCGAGCTTCGCCAGCGGCAGGCGCTGCGACGGACGACCTCGCTCGTCGTGGCGGCGGGCCTCGCGGTCCTCGCGCTCATCGGCGCGTTCTACTTCCTCCAGGTCCAGCGGCTGTCGGACGCGCAGTCCGATCTCGAGGCGCAGGAGGCCCTCAACCAGGAGCTCCAGGGCCAGATCAACGACCTGCAGCAGTTCGCAGACCTCCAGGCGGAGCTCGCGGGCAAGCAGGCGCTGCTCTCGTCCCTGTTCGTGAACGAGGTGTCGTGGTCCGGCGCGCTGCTCGACGTCTCGCGGGTCATCCCCGACGCCTCGTACCTCACGAACCTCACCGGCCAGATCACGGCCACGGCGCCGGTCGAGGACGCTCCGGAGACGCCGACGACGCTGATCGGGAACATGACGTTCTCCGGCGTGGCTCGCGAGACCGAGACGATCGCGGTGTGGATCACGCGACTCGAGCAGGTGCGCGGCTGGGTGAACGCCTGGGTGAACAGCGCCCAGGAGAGCGCGCCCTTCTCCGGGATCTACACGTTCTCGAACGGACTGGACCTCACGTCGGAGGCCGCGACCGCACGTGGCCAGGGGCAGGTGACCCCGTGAACAACCGTCGCGCGCCGATCATCGCCGGAGCCGCCGCCGTCATCGTGGCGATCCTCGCGATCGTGCTCCTCGTGCTGCCGAAGATGGGCGAGGTCACGGAGGTCGAGGCGGACCTCGAGGCGGCGCAGGACCAGGAGGTCCAGCTCGAGGCGCAGCTCCGCGCCCTCCAGCAGGCGCAGGAGGACGCGCCCGAGACGGAAGCCGAGATCCTCGAGATCGAGGCCCAGATCCCGCCGACCGCGGATCTGCCCTCGCTGTTCCGCCTGCTCGACGGCGCCGCCAACCAGGCGGCGGTCGACTTCTTCGCCTTCACGCCGGGGACTCCCGTCGCGAACGCCACCGGCCAGTACTCGACGATCGCCTCGACGGTGACGGTCTCCGGCGGCTACTTCTCGATCGACGAGTTCCTGTTCCTGCTCGAGACCCTCCCGCGCGCCGCGAAGGTCACGACGATCGCCGTCGCGCCCGAGGCCACCGAGACGGCCTCGAACAACCTGCAGCTCCAGCTCACCGTCGAGTTCTTCACGACGGACACGAACGCCGGTCCCGGCTCGGTCCCGGGGCCGACCGAGGGGGTCACGACGCCACCCTCTGAGCCGAGCGCGCCGACGACCGAGCCGGGAGCTTCCTGATCATGCAGATGACCCCCCGTGACAAGAAGCTGTTGCAGATCACCGGGATCGCGCTTCCCCTGGTGCTGCTCGCCTACTTCTTCGTGTTGCGCCCGAGTGGCGGCGAAGAGGTCGCGCTTCCGGAGTTCCCCACCGGGGCTACAGGTGGCCCCGTGGCGACTCCGAGCGTGACGCCGTCACCGACGCCCCGCGAGACGCTGCCGCCCGTGGACCTTGCCGGCGCCCGGGATCCGTTCTCGATCCCCCCGGGCCTGGAACTGTCCGGGGGCGGCAGCGTCAGCCCCACGACGTCTCCGACCTCGCCGACGACGGCTCCGCCGACCACCGCTCCGCCGACCACGCCGCCGCCGACGAACCCGCCACCCACGACCCCGCCTCCGACGAACCCTCCACCGACCTCGCCGCCGCCACCGCCGCCGGAGAAGCCGGGCAACTCGATCCTCATCGGTGGGCACCACGTCGTCCTGGAGAACGTGGCCGGCAACGGCCGTAGCGTCGAGGTCGAGGTCGACGGCCGCGTGTACACGGTCGAGCCCGGCGCCGTGTTCGCCGGCAACTTCAAGCTCGTGCGGATCGACGGCCGGTGCGCCCGGTTCCTGTTCGGAGACCAGAAGTTCGATCTCTGCGAGAAGCACTGAGCCACGAACGTCCGGCGAGCCGCCCACGGGGGGAGCGGTCGCCGGTCCGAGAGGGCGGCCCCGGATCCGGGGCCGCCCTCCACCCATCCGGTCTCTACCCATCCGGTCTTTGGCCATCCGGTCTTTGGCCGAAGATCGCGGGAGGGGGTCTCCTATGATGACGCGCATGTCGCGTGCGCTCACCGTGGCGACGTCTGCCGTCGGTTCGCCCGGCCCACCCCGCGCCGATCTCGCGGGGGTGGCGGCGTGATCGTCTATCTCGTCGGGATGCCCGGCTCGGGCAAGTCGACCGTCGGTCCCGAGCTCGCCCGGCTGCTTGGCGTTCCCTTCGTCGAGCTCGACGAGGAGATCCAGCGCAGCGCGGGCGCGACGATCCGGGAGATCTTCGAGCGCGACGGCGAGGCGAGGTTTCGAGAGCTCGAGGCGGCCGCCCTCGTGGAGGCGGCGACGCGGGACCCCTCGGTCGTCTCGTGTGGCGGCGGCGTCGTGCTCGAACCGGCCAACCGCGTCACGTTGCGCGCCACCGGCGAGGTGATCTTCCTGTCGGTGCCGCTGGAGATCCTGCGCGAGCGCGTCCGGCCGGGCGCGGACCGGCCGCTCATCCACGAGGACGGCGATCTCGAGCGGCTCTTCCGCGAGCGCGAGTCGCTGTACCGCGAGTTCGCCGCGCGCGTCGTCGACGCGAGCGGGCCCCCCGAGGAGGTTGCCGCACAGGTCGAACGGGAGCTCACCCGGTGGAGCGCGTGAGCGTCCTCGTCCCCGAGCGGGCCTACGAGGTCGTCGTCGGCTCCGGGTTGCTCGGCCGCGCGGGCGAGCTGCTCCCGGAGCTGCTCGGCGCCGAGCGCGCGTTCGTCGTGGCCGACCCGTCGGTCGCCGCGACGTACCTTCCGCCGCTCGCCGACGGGCTGTCCTCCCGCGGACTGGCCGTCGTGCACCTCAGCGTTCCCCCCGGCGAGGAGGCGAAGTCCCTCCAGGTCATGGCCGCGCTCCAGCGACAGCTCGCGACGCAGGAGGCTCATCGCGACGACGTCGTCGCTGCGCTCGGCGGCGGGTCGGTGGGCGACGTCGCGGGGTTCGTCGCGGCGACGTACATGCGCGGGGTCGCGTTCGTCCAGGTGCCGACGACGCTCCTCGCGCAGGTGGACGCGTCGATCGGTGGCAAGACGGCCGTGAACCTGCCCGAGGGGAAGAACCTCGTGGGCGCGTTCCACCAGCCGCGCGCCGTGCTCGCCGACGTCGACGCGCTCGCGACGCTGCCCGAGCGCGAGTACCGGAGCGGGCTGGGCGAGGTCGCCAAGGTCGCGCTCGCGCTGGACCCGGACCTGCTGGGCGAGCTCGAGCAGGATCCCTCACCCGTGCTCGCCCGGGACCCGGCGGCACTCGAGGCGCTCGTGACCCGGTGCGTCCGCGTCAAGGCGGACATCGTCGGCTCGGACGAGCGGGATACCGGGCGCCGGCTGATCCTCAACTACGGACACACCCTCGGTCACGCGCTCGAACGGGCGGAGGCCTACGGCGGTCGCTCGCACGGCGAGGCCGTGGCCACCGGGATGGTGTTCGCCGCGCGGCTGTCCGAGGAGCTCGGCATCGGGGTCCCGGGACTCGTGGCGCGGCATCTGCGACTGCTCGCGTCCCTGGGCCTGGAGGCGACGGGGCCGCTCCCGCCCGCGGACGAGGTCCTGGCGGCCCTGCGGCTGGACAAGAAGTACCGGGCCGGGATCCGGTTCGTGCTGCTCGAGGACGTGGGACGCCCGATCGTGCACGAGGGCGTCGCCGAGCCGGTGCTCGCGCGCCTGCTGGAGCGGTGGTCGGGCGTGACGGCGAGGGAGGGCTGAACGTGGAGGTCCTGTTCCTGTTCGGGCCGAACCTCGCGACGCTGGGAACGCGCGATCCCGAGCGCTACGGCACGCAGACGCTCGAGGAGATCATGGCCGAGGTGGCCGAACGCGCCGAACGGCTCGGTCACCGGACCTCGTGGCGGGCGACCGACCACGAGGGCGAGCTCGTCGGCTGGATCGGCGGCGCGGCCGTCGAGGGCGCCGAGGCGATCGTCGTCAACCCCGGGGCGCTGACGCACTACTCGTACAGCCTGCGCGATGCGATCGAGGCCTGCGGGCTTCCGGTCGTCGAGGTCCACATGACGAACATCCACGCGCGTGAGGAGTTCCGGCGCCAGTCGGTGATCTCGGCCGTCTGCCGGGCCACGATCTCGGGCGCGGGCGCCGGCGGATACCACGTGGCCCTGGAGGCGCTGCCGTGGATCACGGGCTGAGACGAAGCCGCTTGGCCGCCCGGCTCGAGGAGCTCGACCTGGACGGGCTCGTCGTCACCCGCTTGCCGAACGTGCGCTACCTCACCGGCTTCAGCGGCTCGAACGCGCAGATCGTCGTCGGGCGGGACGGCTCGGCCGTCTTCCTCACCGACGGCCGGTACGGGGAGCAGTCGAGCCACGAGGTGCCCGACCTGCCGCGGACCGTCTACACGGAGGGGTACCCGGCCGTCCTCGTCGAGGCCTGCCGGACTCTCGGCGTGCACCGCGCCGGGTTCGAGCGGCGCTGGCTGACGTATGAGTCCTGGGAGCAGCTGACCGAGGCGGCCGAGGGCGTCGAGCTCGTGCCGACGGGTCCGGAGGTCGAGCGCCTCCGCGAGACGAAGGACGCCGGCGAGATCGAGCTCCTCGAGCGCGCCCAGGGGTTCGCCGACGTCGCGTTCGAGCGCGTCGTCGAGGGGGGCGGGCTGCGACAGGGTCGCACCGAGCGCGAGGTCGCCCGCGACCTCGAGGAGGCGATGCTGCGAGCCGGCGCCGACGACCGGAGCTTCGAGACGATCGTCGCGTTCGGCTCGGGGGCCGCCGAGCCCCACCACGAGCCCGCCGATCGCCACCTGGCCCGCGGCGACGTCGTGAAGCTCGACTTCGGCGCGCTCGCGCGCGGCTACCACTCGGACATGACCCGCACGGTCGCGTTCGGCGATCCGGGGGCGGAGCTCCGCGAGATCCACGATGTCGTCGCCGCGGCGCAGCGGGCCGGCGTCGAGGCCGTGCGGCCCGGCGCCTCGACGATCGAGGTCGACGGTGCGGCGCGGACCGTGATCCGCGATGCGGGGTACGGCGATCGGTTCCCCCACGGGCTCGGTCACGGCGTGGGGCTCGACATCCACGAGGTGCCGTTCCTGCGCTGGGACGCGGGCTCGAGCCTGGCGCCGGGGATGGTCGTCACGATCGAACCCGGCGTGTACATTCCCGGCCTCGGCGGCGTCCGGATCGAGGACATGGTCGAGGTGACCCAGGACGGACACCGGGTGATCGCTCGCTCCACCAGGGAGATGATCGTGCTGTGAGCGTCTCGACGAACGACTTCAAGAACGGCATGACCCTCGACCTCGAGGGGACGCTGTTCCAGGTCGTCGAGTTCCAGCACGTGAAGCCCGGCAAGGGCGGGGCCTTCGTCCGCACGAAGCTGCGGAACCTGAGGACGGGGGCGGTGGTCGAGCGAACGTTCAACGCCGGCGTGAAGGTCGGGCTGGCGATCGTGGAGCGCAAGGAGATGCAGTACCTGTACCGCGACGAGAACGCGCTCACGTTCATGGACCTGGAGACCTACGAGCAGGTGCCCGTGGAGGTCGGCGTCCTCGGAGACGGAGCCGGATGGCTGGCCGAGGGCGCGTCCGCCGAGGTCGCGATGCACGAGGGCGTGCCGATCGCCGTGGACCTCCCCGCCTCCGTCGCCCTGACGATCACCCGAACGCAGCCGGCCGTGAAGGGCGACACGCGCACGAACGCGATGAAGCCGGCCACCCTCGAGACGGGCGCCGAAGTCCAGGTGCCGCTGTTCCTCGAGGAGGGGGAGCGGGTCAAGGTCGACACGCGCTCGGGCGCGTACATCGAACGGGTGAAGTGAGCGCGTGAGCCCGCGCAGGCAGGCGCGGCGGCTCGCCCTCGACATCCTGTACCAGGCCGACGTCACCGGCACCGACGCGCATGCCGTGCTCGAGGAGTGGGAGTCCACCGGCCGGGAGATCCCCTCGTTCACCCGCGAGCTCGTCGATGGGGTGCGCGCGCATCTGCCGGAGATCGACCGGACGATCGGCGCGAGCTCGGAGGGCTGGCGGGTCGGCCGCATGGCGGCGGTGGACCGGTCGATCCTGCGCCTGGCGACCTACGAGTTGCGGTTCGGCGCCGAGGTCCCCGTCGCGGCGGTGATCGACGAGGCGGTCCGGGCGGCGAAGGAGCTCTCCACCGAGGACTCGGGTCGGTTCGTGAACGGCGTCCTGGGCAAGATCGCGGGCGCGCTCGATCCTCGCGAGGTGTGAGCGGCACCGCCGGTCGATCTGGCCGGACGGCGCTGGGTCAGTCGGGCGTCTCGGCCTTGGGTTCGGTCCGCTTCTCCGCCGTGTCGGAGGTGCCGGGATCCTCGCCCTCGGCGCCGCCCTCCTCCAGCCCCTTCTTGAACTCACTGCTGGATCTGCCCACGGAGCGGGCGAGCTCGGGCAGCTTCTTGGCGCCGAACAGGAGAAGGACGATCACGACGACGAGGATGATCTCGGGGGGACCAATGCTGAACGCCACCATCGGTGCCACCTTCCTGTGGGCCGGACCCTAGTCTAGGACCTGTCCCGGGACTTGGCTGTAGTTCCTTCGGCGTCCGCGCCGTTGCCCGAGAGCCCGGGCCTGGGTATCCTGCGAGGCGAACTTCCCCTTTAAGTCCGGTCCCGTGAGGCCGGGAAGGGAGCGAGATCGTGCTCGATGACGACGCCCTGCCGCGCGCGCGGCCGGGCGTTTCTCGTTCCCGAGCCCCGCAGGCACGAGCCTGGCTCGCCACGTCCGGGCACACCGCCGGGAGGCGAAGCTCGTGAGCCCGGCGGGGCACCTCCTGGACGAAGGGGAGATCCGCCGGGCGGTGACGCGGATCGCCCACGAGATCCTCGAGCGCAACCGGGGCGCGGACGGCGTCGTCCTGGTCGGCGTGGCGGCTCGGGGCGACGATCTCGCGCGCCGGCTCGCGGGAGAGATCGAGCGCATCGAGGGCGCGACCGTCCCGGTCGGGGCGCTCGACATCACCTTCTACCGTGACGACATCGGGATGCGCGCCGAGGCGCCCGAGGTCCACGAGACGCGGATCGGGTTCGACATCAACGGCCGCACCGTCGTGCTCGTCGACGACGTGCTGTTCACGGGGCGGACGATCCGCTCGGCGATGGACGCGCTCGTCGACTTCGGCCGGCCGACGGCGATCCAGCTCGCCGTCCTCGTCGACCGCGGCCATCGCGAGCTCCCGATCCGAGCCGACTTCGTCGGCAAGAACGTGCCGACGCGCAAGGACGAGGACGTCCGCGTCGCGCTCACCGAGATCGACGGCTTCGACGCCGTCGTCCTGGAGGAGCGCGTGCGGGCGTCGGGGACGGAGGGCGGATGAACCAGCACCTGCTGTCGATCCACGACGTGAGCGCGGCCGACATCACGCGGATCCTCGACGTGGCCGAGTCCTTCCGCGAGGTCGGCACCCGGGTCATCAAGAAGGTGCCGGCGCTTCGCGGCCGCACGATCGTGAACCTGTTCTACGAGAACTCGACGCGGACGCGGATCAGTTTCGAGCTGGCCGCCAAGCGCCTGTCGGCCGACGTGATCAACTTCACGACGAGCGGGACCAGCGTCGCCAAGGGCGAGAGCCTCAAGGACACGGCGCTCACGCTCCAGGCGATGGGCGCGGACGCGATCGTCATCCGGCATTCGTCGAGCGGATCCCCCCTCACGCTCACCCGGTGGGTCAAGGGGAGCGTGATCAACGCCGGCGACGGCACCCACGAGCACCCGACCCAGGCGCTGCTCGACCTGTACACGATGCGGGACCGGCTGGGTCGCCTCGACGGGCTGCGCGTGGCGATCGTCGGCGACGTCCTGCACTCACGCGTGGCTCGGTCGCTCTCGCACGCGCTCGCCACGATGGGTGCCGAGGCGACCCTCGTCGGACCCCCGACGTTGATCCCCGACGACGTCACCGCGTGGGGCGTCCAGGTGAGCCACGATCTCGAGTCGGTGCTGCCCAAGCTCGACGTGTGCTACATGCTCCGCGTCCAGCGCGAGCGGCAGCGGCAGCAGTACTTCCCGAGCGTTCGCGAGTACGCGCGGCTGTTCGGCCTGACCCGGGAGCGGGTGACGATGCTGCCCGAGGGAGCGCTCGTCATGCACCCCGGACCGATGAACCGCGGAGTCGAGATCGACTCGGACGTGGCGGACCTGCCGCGGTCGGTGATCGAGGAACAGGTCACGAACGGCATCGCGATCCGGATGTCGCTCCTGTATCTCCTCCTGGGAGGCTCGGGCGCGGAGGAGGCGACCGCCGATGTCTGAGCGGCTGCGCTTTCGCGGGGCGCGGGTCGTCGATCCCGCGTCGGGGCGTGACGAGGTCGCCGACGTCGTCGCGCAGGACGGGGTCGTCGTCCCGGTCGAGCCGGGTGCGAACGAGACCGTGCTCGACTGCGACGGCCTGGTGCTCGCGCCCGGTCTCGTCGACCTGCACACCCACCTGCGCCAGCCCGGACGCGAGGACGCGGAGACCGTCGAGACGGGCTGTCGCGCAGCGGCGCTCGGGGGCTACACGGCGGTGGCCCCGATGGCGAACACGGATCCGGTCGCCGATCACGCGGCGGTCATCCACGAGGTCCGCGAGCTCGGCCGGCTCGCGGGGCTCTGCGACGTCTTCCCGGTCGGGGCGATCACCCGGGGCCTCGAGGGCGAGACGATGGCCGAGCTCGGCGAGATGGTCGAGGCGGGCGTTCGGATCTTCAGCGACGACGGCCGCTGCGTCCCGACCGCGAGGATCCTTCGCAACGCGCTCACGTACGCGCGCACCTTCGAGGGCGTCGTGATCGCCGAGCACTGCGAGGACGGGACGCTCGCCGAGGGCGGGCAGATGCACGAGGGACTGCCGTCGACGACGCTCGGGCTCGCCGGCCAGCCCCGCGAGGCCGAGGAGATCGTCGTCGCCCGCGACCTCGCGCTCGCGCGCCTGTCGAGGGGACGCCTCCACCTGTGCCATCTGTCGTCCGCGGGCTCGGTGGAGATGGTCCGGCGCGCCAAGGCCGACGGGCTGCTCGTGAGCGCCGAGGTGACGCCGCACCACCTCGTGTTCTGCGACGAGGACCTGCGCACCTACGACACGAATCGCAAGGTGAACCCACCGCTCCGATCGCCAGAGGATCGAGCCGCGCTCGCGGCGGGCCTGGCCGACGGAACGATCGACGTCGTCGCGACCGACCACGCGCCGCACGCCGTCGAGGACAAGGAGGTCGAGTTCGATCAGGCCCCGTTCGGCACGATCGGCCTGGAGACCGCGCTCGCCGTCGTGATGACGCACCTCGTGGAGCCCGAGGTGATCTCGCTCGCGCGGGCGATCGAGGCGCTGTCGACGAACCCCGCCCGGATCCTCGGGGCCGCCGGACACGGCGGTCCGATCGAGCCCGGGCGGCCGGCCAACCTCGTCGTGTTCGATCCCGCCGCCGCGTGGACGCCCGAGCCCCCGTTCGCCTCGCGGAGCCGCAACTCCGCGTTCATCGGCCATCCGCTCCACGGGCGCGTCGTCCACACGATGCTTCGAGGCGAGCTCGTCGTCGCCGACGGCAAGGCGCAGCGGTGAGCCGGGGTCCCGCCGGGCTGCTGGCGCTGGAGGACGGCTCGGTCTTCCGCGGCGTCGGCTTCGGCGCCGCCGGCGAGGCGTTCGGCGAGGCCGTGTTCAACACGGGCGCCGTCGGATATCAGGAGGTCCTCACCGATCCCTCCTATGCGGGCCAGGTCGTCGCGATGACGGGGCCGCACCAGGGCGTCTACGGGACGAACGACGAGGACCCGGAGTCGTCCCGGGTCCACGTTCGCGGGTTCGTCGTGCGGGAGGCGGCCAGGCGCGCCTCGAGCTGGCGTTCGAGGCGAGGGCTGCGCGAGGAGCTGGAGGCGGCGGACGTGGTCGGCCTCGAGGGGGTGGACACGCGCCGGCTGACGCTGCGGATCCGCGAGCACGGCGCGATGCGATGTGGCCTGTCGACGCTCGACCTCGATCCCGGATCGCTCATCGAGCGCGTTCGAGCGCAGCCCCGGATGGAGGGAGCCGACCTCGCGGGCGGCGTGAGCACCGCCCGGCCCTACGAGGCCCGAGAGGAGGTCGGTCCCGCGAACGCGGGGCGACCGGTCCTTCGGGTCGCGGTGCTCGACTTCGGCCTGAAGCGGAACATCCTGCGGCGCATGGCGGCATCCGGCATGGAGGCGACGGTGTTCCCCGCGCGCTGGCCGGCGCGGCGCATCGTCGAGGACGGCTACGACGGCGCGGTCCTGTCGAACGGCCCCGGCGACCCGGCGGCGACGAGCTACGGCATCGAGGCCGCCCGCGGGCTGCTGGGCAGGCTCCCGGTTCTCGGCATCTGCCTCGGTCACCAGCTGCTCGGGCTCGCGCTCGGGGGACGGACGTACAAGATGCCGTTCGGCCACCGAGGGATCAACCAGCCGGTCCAGGACCTTCGAACCGGACGCGTGGAGATCACGAGCCACAACCACGGGTTCGCCCTGGACCCGGGCGAATGGACGAGCGAGGGGACGATCGGGCGCACGCCCGGTGGCGGCGTCGAGCTCACCCATCGCAACCTGAACGATGGCACGCTCGAGGGGTTCCGATGCCTCGACGTCCCCGCGCTATCGATCCAGTTCCACCCCGAGGCCGCACCGGGGCCCCACGACGCGCGGCCGATCTTCGAGGAGTTCCGGGAGCTGATGGCGGCCTGATGCGCCCGGACGGGAGCCCCTGATGCCGCGGCGCACCGACCTCGAACGGATCCTCGTGATCGGGTCCGGCCCGATCGTCATCGGACAGGCGTGCGAGTTCGACTACTCGGGGACGCAGGCGTGCAAGGCGCTGCGGCGCGAGGGCTTCCGCGTCTCGCTCGTGAACTCGAACCCGGCCACGATCATGACCGACCCCGAGTTCGCCGACCGCACCTACATCGAGCCGCTCACCCCCGAGTCCGTCTCGCGGATCCTCGAGCGCGAGCGACCGGACGCCCTGCTGCCGACGCTCGGCGGGCAGACGGGGCTGAACGTCGCGGTCGCGCTCGCCGAGTCCGGGGAGCTCGACCGCCTCGGCGTGCGCC
>DATBLA010000056.1:0-11454 GCA_036555645.1 Actinomycetota bacterium | reverse complement strand
TCACCGAGGTCATCGACGGCCCGGATCTGCACGCGTACTTCGACGGATCCAAGCCGATCCCTTCCACCGAGGAGGCGCGGGAGTCGGCGAGCAACGGCGGCAGGTCGGCGAAGGAGATCTCCGGGCCGGAGATCATCGTGCAGCCTCCGGGGAGCCGGGCCTAGCCCGGGTCGGGATCCCGCTCGAGGGGTGGAGGCTCGACCAGCAGGTCGAACCGGCCCCGGAAGCGCTCGAGGAACCGGTAGAAGTTGCGCTTGGACAGCCGGTCGCGCTCCGCCGCCGGCGTCGACGCCCACATCCGGTGCTCGTGGCGGGCGACCGCGAGCTCCACCGTCACCGCGCGCAGGCCCGCATCCTTGATCCGGAACGAGCACTCGATGTCGGCCGTCCGGTACCAGCGGAACCGTTCGTCGAACAGGCCGACGTCGCGGATGACGTCCCGCCGAAAAGCCATGAGATACCCCTCGACCGCGTCGACGTCCGGGCCCGGGCTCTCGTGGAACTCGCGGAGGTCCCGGGTGGAGATCCCGAAGGGCCCGCACACACCCACCGTCGGGTCCGCGAGCACCCGCTCGATCGGTCCCAGGACGTCGCCGGTCGGCTCGATCGAGCCGTCCACGACGACCACGATGCGGCCGCGCGAGCGGCGCAGGCCGGCGTTGCGAGCCGCCCCCCATCCAGTCTCGGGCTCGAGCCCGAGAACCTCGACGTCTTCCCCGTAGGCCGCGGGATCGGTCTCGGTCACGTCGGCGACGACGTGCTGGACGTCCCGGTCCCGGGCGACCGACCGGAAGCCGGCGATGCCTCGCACGACGTCGTCGGCCCACCCCTCGACCAGCCACTGGATCGTCGCGTCCGCGTTCGGGGTCTCGCCGAGCAGGCTCTGGACGTCGCCGGCGCGAACCCTCGGCGACACGGCGGGTGCCGCCGGCTCGAGCGACGGGCCCTCGGGACGATCGACGACCCGGTAGCCGAGGGCTGCGATCCGATCGCGGAGCTCGTCGGCGGCGGCGAACGCTCCGGCCTCGCGAGCGGCCTGGCGTTCGTCGGCGAGGCGGCGGACCTCCTCGGGGACCTCGGTCATCGATGACCCCGTCGGGACCTGGACCAGGCTAGACGGGCTCCTTGGAGACCGAGCGCAGACGGCCGGCCACCGCTTCGAGCGTCTTCAGTGCGATCGACGGGTGCTCCATGAGCAGCCCGCGGAACACCCAGCCCGTGATCCCGACGAGCTTGACGGGAGTCATGGCCGTGACGGTCGCGGTTCGCGGCCCGCCGTCGAGCAGGGCCACCTCGCCGAAGAAGTCGCCGGGCCCGAGCTTGGCCTTCGTCTTGCCGCCGATCGAGACGACGCACCGTCCCTCGAGGATGAGGAACAGGCCCACCCCGCGCTCACCCTCGCGCGCGATCACCGTTCCCTCCCGGTGCGAGACCTCCTTGGCCGCTCGCGAGATGATCCCGAGCTCGCGCTTGGAGCATTCGGAGAAGATCGGGACCTTCGCGAGGCTGTTCCCGACGCTGGGTACGGCCACCTGCGACTCCTCCTTCGCCTTCGGCCCGGAACGGGGTCGGCCGGTTTTGGGCACGCGATCCTACCGCGATCCGATCCGAGGGCGCGAGGACGGGCCCCCTCTCCCATCCCCCGGCCCACCCGGTGACATCGGGCGGTCGGCCTAAAGCACGCCTCGCACACGCCCGATGGTCAAGGCATGTCTCGCATCGAGGTGAGCGGGCGCGCGCCCGAGGCGCCCGAGGGTCGTCCGCGTCCCAAGGACAGCCGGCCCGCCGACGCCTCCGCCCCTGCACGCTCGGCGCCCGGCGACGCTCCCGCACCGGAGCCCACCGGCGGCCGAGCTTGGCTCGTCTACCTGCTCACGGGCTTCGTCGCGCTCGGCGCGTTCCTGTTCCTGCCCGGGTTCCGGATGGGGCCGATCTTCAATCTCATCGGCCTGTCGGGCGCCATCGCGATCGTCATCGCGGTTCGGATGCACAAGCCGGCGCAGAGCACGCCGTGGTACCTCGTCGCGGTCGGGATGACGCTGTTCGTCGGCGGCGACGTCATCACGTACAACTACGAGCAGTTCTTCGGGACCGAGACACCGTTCCCATCGATCGGCGATCTGTTCTACCTCCTCGTCTACCCCTTCCTCGTCGCCGGGATCCTCATGCTCATCCGCCGCCGGAGCCCCGGCGGCGACCGGTCCAGCCTCATCGACTCGCTGATCGTCGGCGTTGGCCTCGGGACGATGTCGTGGGTCTTCCTCATCTCCCCGTACGTGCGGGACGAGTCGCTGACGATGTCGCAGAAGCTCGTCGCGATGGGCTATCCGGTCATGGACCTCGTCCTGTTCACGGCCTTCGTCCGGCTCGCGGTCGGGACCGGACGCCGCCCCGCGGCGTTCTTCCTCATCTGCTCCTCGGTCCTCGTGCTCTTCGTCACCGACAGCCTGTACGCGTGGATCGTCCTGCACGGCGGCTACGACAACACCACGGGGCTGCTCGAGGGCGGATGGGGGGCCTTCTACCTCCTGTGGGGCGCGGGTGCGCTCCATGCCACGATGCGACTGCTCGACGAGCCGTCACCGATCCGAGAACCCAAGAAGCCCCGGCGGCGGCTGCTGCTGCTGGCGGCGGCCTCCCTGCTCTCGCCGACCGTCCAGTTCATCCAGGCCGCGCGCCACGCGTCCGAGCCGAGCGACGTCATGGTGATCGCCGCCTGCACGATCGTGCTGTTCGCGCTCGTCCTCATCCGGCTGAACGGCGCCATGGTCGACGTCCACTCGTACCGCAAGGCCGAGCGGCAGTTGCGGGAAGCCGAGGAACGGTACCGGTCCCTCGTCGAAGGCCTGCCCGCGGTCGTCTACATCGCCGAGTTCGGTGAGGAGGGCCAGTGGCGGTACGTGAGCCCGCAGGTCGAGACGATCCTCGGGTTCCATCGACAGGAGTTCATGAGCGGACCCACGTTCTGGCGCGATCGGATCCTGCCGGACGACCGCGCCGTCGCGCTGAGCGCGGAGCTCCAGGTGTTGCAGGGCGGCACGCGGATGCAGACGGAGTACCGGATCACCGCGCCCGACGGACAGGTGATGTGGATCCGGGAGGAGGCCGAGCCGCTCCGCGACGACCAGGGCCACCCGAAGTACCTCCAGGGCGTGATGTACGACATCACCGAGCAGAAGCGCTCCGAGGAACGGCTGCGCCAGGCCCTCGAGACGGAGAAGGAGGCCTCGGCTCGGCTTCGCTCCCTGCATGAGATGCAGAACTCGTTCCTGCAGGCCGTGTCGCACGACCTGCGGACCCCGCTCACGAGCATCATGGGGTGCGCGCTCACGCTCGAGCGCGACGAGGGGGAGCTCGGCGACGACGACGTGAAGGACCTTCTCCACCGGATGGGCGCGAACGCCCGCAAGCTGCACCGGATGCTCACGAACCTCCTCGACCTCGATCGGATGGCCCGAGGGATCGTGCAGCCGCGGCGCAGCTACGCCGACCTCACGAGGCTCGCCCGAGGCGTCCTCGAGGAGTCCGCGACCGACACCCACGCCATCGAGCTCGTGAACGACGGGCCCGTGTTCGCGAACGTGGACACGGCCCAGGTGGAGCGCATCCTCGAGAACCTCGTCACGAACGCGGTGCGCTACACGCCGGTGGGCACGCCGATCCGCGTCGAGATCCAGGAGCACGACGACGGCGTGCTCGTGTGCGTGGACGACGCCGGCCCCGGCATCCCACCAGAGCTGCGCGAGCTGATCTTCGAGGCGTTCCGCCAGGGCGATGCGAGCCCGAGCCATTCGCCGGGGGTCGGCATCGGCCTGTCGCTGGTCGCGCGCTTCGCCGAGCTCCACGGGGGGCGGGCCTGGGTCGAGGAGTCCTCGACGGGAGGCGCGTCGTTCCGCGTGTATCTGCCCCATGTGGTGTCCGAGGCCCTCGGCGACGTCCCGGTGGCGGCTTCGAACGCGTTCCCCAACGTCATGGGTGCCCTCCCGCCGGCCCGGTCCTCGAACGCGCAGGGGGCCGCGGGCTAGCCGCGAGGCGAGGATAGGATGGGCCCGTGAGCCGGTCCCGCCGCTTCGCCGCGATGATCGTCCTGTTCCTCATCGGGTTCGGGCTCGTCGGCCTCGCCAGCACCGTGGACTCCACGTGGCCGCTCTTCCTCACGGTCCTCCCCTACTCGGCCATTCCCTGGCTCGTCGTCCACGACGACGAGGGGCCCACCGCCGAGCCCGGCACGACCTAGGGACGCCGTCCCCGGGCTGGCGACCCGTTCGGTCGACCGGGGAGCGAGATCACCCGGCCGCCGGCCAGTCGCAGGGGCTCCGCGCGGTGCGAGATCACCAGCGTGGTCCGGCCGCGGGCGAACCCGTCGATCGCATCGAGCACCACATCCTCGGTCGTCGCGTCGAGGTGTGAGGTGGCCTCGTCGAGGATCAGGATCGGAGCGTCGTACAGGAAGACGCGCGCGATCGCGACGCGCTGCCGCTCCCCGCCGCTGAGCTTGAGCCCGTCCTCGCCGACGCGGGTGTCGAGGCCGGCGGGTGCCGTCGACAGGAGCTCGCCGAGCCCGGCTCGCGTCAGGGCGTCGACGATCGCGTCGTCATCCGCATTCCCGTCCGCAACCAGCACGTTGTCCCGGAGCGAGCCGTTGAACAGATGGATCCGCTGCGGGACCACGCCGATCATCGATCGAACGTCCTGCGCCCGGTAGGAGCCGATGTCGTGGCCCCCGAGGAGCACGGTCCCCGACGACGGATCCCAGAACCGCAGGAGCAGGGCCACGACCGACGTCTTGCCCGCGCCGCTCGGCCCCACGATCCCGAGGCGCTCACCCGGTGCGAGGGCAAAGCTCAGGTCGTCGAGGACCGGCTCGTCCCCGGGCTCGTAGCCGAATCCGACATGACGGAACTCCACGCTTGCCTCGGCGGGCGGCGGGAGCGGCGAACCCGGGTCGACGACGGCGGGCCGCGCGTCGATCACCTCGAACGTCCGGGCGGCGGCCGCCCGGCTGAGCTCGATCGTCCCGAACGCCTCCCCGAGAGGATGCGTGGCCTCGAACGCCGCGAGCGCCATGAGCGGGACCGTGGCCAGGAACACCCCGTCGATCTCGCCACCCCGCACGAGCGGGATCGCGAGCGCGAGGAGAGCGACGGCCGTGACCCCGGCGATCACCGCCCCGGCGGCGGCCGCGGCCCCCCGGACGCCGGCGAGCGATCGCAGGCCGGCCCCGGTCCGCGCGGAGGCGCCGGAGAGCCGGTCTCCCAATCCCGATGCCGCCCCGCTCGCGAGCAGATCCGAGAGGCCGACGACGTCGTCCGCGAGCTCGGCATGGAGCGACGCGCGCGACCGGATCACCCGCGCGGCGTGCGGCCGGGCGGCCGCTCGTGACGCGAAGGGCACGCCCACGCCGGCGACCGCCAGGCCCGCGAGGAGCACGACGGCGAGCGCGGGCGCGAGCAGGGCCAGGATGCCCGCCGACAGGAACGCCGTGAGCAGCGCCGCCACCGGCGGCACGATGCCGCGAACGAAGAACGCGTCCATCGTGTCGACGTCGGCGACCGCGCGGACCATGAGATCGCCGCTGCGGTGCGCCCGCAGGCCCGAGGGTGCGAGGGGTTCGACACCTCGGTAGAACGCGACCCGGAGCTGTGTGAGGACCTTCAGCGCCGCGAGGTGCAGGGTGTACCGCTCGACGTAGCGGAGCGCCGCCCGCGCGATCGCGAAGCCCCGGACCGCGGTGACCGTCAGCGCGAGCGCCGCGAATCCGCTCACGAGCGCCGCCTTCGAGATGAGGTAGGGCGCCGTCGCCATGAGGGCGACGTTCGCGCCGAACGCCGCGAAGCTCGCGAGGCCGGCGACGAGGACCCACGAGCGGACGGGGGCCGCGAGCCCGAACAGCCGCCGAAGAGGGGTCACGATCGAACCTCGGCGGCGCCGAGCTCGACCACGCGGCCACCGTCCAGCGTTACGACACGATGATCGGCGGCGATCACCCCCGGCCGGTGGGCGATGAGCAACGTCGTCCTCGACCGCGCCAGCGACTCGATCGCCCCCGTCACCGCGGAACCGCTCTCGTCGTCGAGCTGCGAGACCGGCTCGTCGAGGATGAGGAGCGGGGCATCCTTCAGGACGGCCCTCGCGATCGCCAGGCGCTGCCGCTCTCCGCCGGACAGTCGCGCGCCCCCCTCGCCCACGTCGGTGGCGTATCCGTCGGGCAGGCGCTGGATGAAGCCATGGGCGTCGGCGGCGAGCGCGGCGCGCACGAGATCCTCGTCGGTTGCCGACGGCCTCGACAGGCGCAGGTTGTCCGCCACCGATCCCCGGAACAGGTACGGGTGCTGCGGGACGTACGCGACGAGCGTGCGCCACTGTTCGGGCTCGAGGTCGGCCAGCGGCCGCCCGCCGACGACGACCCGTCCTCGATCGGGGTCGACGAACCGCAGGAGCACGTTCGCGACGGTGCTCTTCCCGGCGCCGGTGGGCCCCACGAGGACGGCGAGGGCACCGTCGGGGATCTCGAACGAGCATCCCGCCAGCGCGATCCGCGCGCCGTCGTCGAATGAGACGTCGACGTCCTCGAAACGGACGTCGAACGTCGACGGGAGCGCGGGCTCGAGGCCGTGGGTGGTTCCGGTGATCCGACCGGGCTCGTCGAGGATCGCGTAGAGGCGGGACGCCGCCGTCGTCCCCGCCCTGCCCGTGTGGTACTCGGCCGCCAGCCGGCGAAGCGGAACGAAGAACTCCGGCACGAGGAGCAGGACCGCCAGCGCGCGCCCGAACGGGAGATCGCCCGCCATGAGCCGGACGCTCGCTTCGATCGCGACGAGCGCGGTGGCCGCGGTCGCGCCCCACTCGAGGACGAGCGTCGTCTGGAACGCGGTCCTGAGCACGTCCATGGTCGTCGTCCCGTATCGACGGCCGACCTCCTCGATCGTGTCCGCCTGCTCGGCGCTGCGTCCGAACATCTTCAGCGTGGTCAACCCGTGCAGGACGTCGAGGAAGTGCGCGCTCATCCACGCGAGCTCGCGTTCGCGCCGCCGCGTCTGGTCGCGGACGCGCCTGCCGATGAGGCTGAGCAGGAGCACGAGCACGGGTCCGGTCACGACGAGGATCGAGACGGTCCACGGATCGATCGCGAAGACCAGTGCCGCGACCACGACGGGAACGAGGACGCCGAGAGCTCGCGCGGGACGGAACCGCGTGACGTATCCGTCGATCGCCTCCAGCCCCTCGCCGGCGGTGTGGACGAGCTCACCCGCCCGCTCTCGTCTCGCGTACATCGGCCCGAGCTCGACGAGCGCGGACCCGTACCGCCCGCGAAGGCTCGCCTTCAGATCCTCGGCGGATCGCTGCGCCGCCACCTCCCCCGACCACAGGAGCGCCCCACGGAGCACCTGGAGCGCGAGCAGGACGGCGAGCATGCCGGCGACGCCGGCCAGGGTCCTCGAGCCGAGGAAGACCCGATCGACGACCGTGCTCAGCAGGAGCGCGACCGCGAGCCCGCACGCGGTTGCGGCGAAGGACAGGCCGATCGCGAGCCCCAGGACCCGGCGGGCGCGAGGGTGCTCGGCCCACAGCCGGCGCTCGAGGGCCCGCTCCGCTCCACGGTCGCTGCGCTCGGACGAGGCGACGTGGGATTCCGGACTATTCCCCCGTCTCATCCACCACGATCCGACCGGCTCGCTCGTGCGTGAACCCCGCCCAGGTCCAGTCCACGACGGCCCGCGCGCGGTCCTCGCCTGTGGACAGGAGGGCCAGGTGGACCGAGCCCCATGCGAGCCACGCGGTGGTCCCTCGCAACGTCCGGCCGTGGGGAAGCTGCACGACGGCGGCCTTGCGTCCGATCGTCGCCATCGTCCCCTTGTCCTTGTACTCGAAGGGCTTCGCCTCCTTGCCCTCGAGGCGCCGGGCGATGTTCTCTCCGGCGTGCTCGCCGGCCTGGAGCGCAACCGAGCCGAGCTGCGGCAGCACCGCGTCCGTCTTCGTATCCGTGATCCAGCCGATGTCTCCGACCACGAACACCTCCGGGTGATCCGGGAGGCCGAGGTCCGGGCCGACGGCCACGCGGTTGCCGTGCTGGAGATCCAGACCCAGCGTCGTCGCGATCGGGTTGGCCTGCAACCCGGCCCCCCACACGAGCGTGTGCGCCTTGAGCTCCGTTCCCGACTTCAGGCGGACCCGCGTCGGCTCCACGTGCTCCACGACCTCGCCGAGCATGACCTCCACCGTTCGCTGCTCGAGCGCCTTCTTCGTGTAGGTCTGCAGCTTCGTCTTGAACATCGAGAGCAGGGCTCCGCTCGCTTCCACGAGCGTGAGCCTGGCCTGGTCCTGCGCGATGTCCGGGTAGTCCTTCGCGAGGTTCGACCGGTAGAGCTCGGCGAGCGCGCCCGCGCTCTCGACCCCGGTCGGGCCACCCCCGACGATCACGACGTTGAGCGCCCCGTCCTCGACGAGGCTCGGATCCCGATCGGCAGCCTCCCAGCGCTCGAGGATGTGGTTCTTGAGCCGGACGGCATCCGGGAGCGTGTAGAGCGGGAACGCGTGCTCGTCGGCTCCGGGGACGCCGAACGTGTTGACGACGGCGCCGAGTCCGAGCACGAGGTAGTCGTACGGTTCGGGCTTCGCGCCCTCGAACGACACCGTCCGCTCGTCCAGGTCGATGCCGGTGACGGTCGCCTCGCGGACCCGGACGTTCTCGTGATCGTGGAACAGGTCCCGCAGCGGATGCCCCACCGTCGGCAGCTCGAGCAGGTCCGTGGCGACCTGGTACAGGAGCGGCTGGAACGTGTGGTAATCGTGCCGGTCGACGAGCAGGACGTCGGCGTTCGCGTGCTTCAGCTTCTTGACCGCGCCGACTCCCCCGAACCCGCCCCCCAGCACCACGACCCGCGGACGATCCGGCATGGCCCCTCCTGTCTCGCGTTGTCGACGGTCAATGTAGTCGGTTCCCTCCGTGAGCAACTCGCGTCGTTTCGTGGCAGCATCTTGGGTTGCGCCGGAGCCATTCACAGGGGAGGCCATCCATGGGGAACGCAGCACCCGAAGCTCGAAGCGCGGACGTCCTCGTTGTGTTCGGGATCACCGGAGACCTGGCGAAAGTGATGACGTTCAGGTCGCTGTACCGGCTCGAACGCCGAGGGCTCATCGACTGCCCCATCGTCGGGGTCGCGGTGGACGACTGGACCGTCGACGACCTCAAGGAGCGCGCCCGAACCTCGATCGTCGGCACGGGGGAACCGCTTGACGAGGCGGTCTTCGACCGGCTCGCTGCGCGGTTCGCCTACGTGGCCGGCGACTTCTCGGACGCCGAGACCTACAAGCGGGTGGCCGCGGCGATCCCCGACGCGACCTCCCCGGTGTTCTACCTCGAGATCCCACCCTTCCTGTTCGGCACGGTGATCAAGGGGCTGTCCGAGGCCGGGCTGACGGGCTCGGCGCGGGTCGTCGTCGAGAAGCCCTTCGGCCACGACCGCGAGTCGGCCGCCGCGCTCGCCGAGGAGATCCACCAGTACATCGACGAGTCGCAGCTGTACCGGATCGATCACTTCCTCGGAAAGATGGGGCTCGGAGAGATCCTCTACCTGCGGTTCGCGAACGCGATCTTCGAGCCCGTCTGGAACCGGAACTACGTGTCGTCCGTGCAGATCACGATGGCCGAGGACTTCGGCGTCGAGGACCGCGGGCATTTCTACGACCCGGTCGGGGCGCTCCGGGACGTCGTGGTGAACCACCTCATGCAGGTTGTCGGGGCCTGCGCGATGGAACCGCCCGCGGGACACGATCCGGCCGTGCTCAAGGACGCGATGGTGGGCCTGTATCGAGGCACGCTCGATGCCGACCCCTCGAACTACGTCCGGGGCCAGTATGACGGCTACCGTTCGATCGACGGCGTCGATCCGAACTCGACCACCGAGACGTTCGCGGCGCTCCGGCTCGACATCGACAACTGGCGATGGTCGGGCGTGCCGTTCTTCATCCGTACGGGCAAGCGACTGCCGACGACACAGACCGAATTGCGTCTGGTCTTCCGTCGGCCACCACGGCTCGGGTTTCGTGTCATGCAGGATCGTTCTCCCGAGCCCGATCAGATCGTCATCAAGCTCGATCCCTCGACCGGCATTCGGCTCGAGGTGGACGCACAGCGCTCGGACGTCAAGGAGCCCGAGCAGATCCGTCTCGACATGGAGTTCGCCGAGGAGGGCGGTGAGGGCCCGACGCCCTACGAGGTCCTCCTGCACGCGGCGATGCGCGGCAACAGCGCGCGGTTCACTCGACAGGACGGGGTCGAGGAGGCCTGGCGGGTCCTGCAGCCGTTGCTCGACGCGCCGCCCCCGGTCCATCCGTACGCGCCGGGGAGCTGGGGACCCGACGCGGCGAACGACCTCCTGTCCGGGTTCGGTCGCTGGCACGATCCGTGGATGACCGCATGAGCTCCTCCGACGAGACGCGGGCCCAGAGCGCGGCGATGCCGTCGCCGTTCCCGCCGATCGCCGACTACGCGTTCCTGTCCGACTGTCACACCGGTGCGCTCGTGGCGCCCGACGGGGCCGTCGACTGGCTGTGCGTTCCCCGCTTCGACTCGCCGAGCATCTTCGGAAGCCTCCTCGACCGCCAGGCGGGAGCGTTCCGGTTCGGGCCGTACGGGATCAACGTTCCCTCGCAGGTCGCCTACGACCCGGGCACGAACGTCCTCGAGACGACGTGGAGGACCCCCGGCGGCTGGCTGGTCGTTCGCGACGCGCTGACGATCGGGACGCGAACGGGCTCGGACACCGTGACGCCTCACACGCGGCCGCCCGCGGACGACGACGCCGACCACATGCTCGTGCGGACGGCCGAGTGTCTCGACGGTTCGGTGGAGATCGAGCTCGTGTGCGAGCCGATCTTCGACTACGGCCGGGTCCCCGCGACGTGGACGGTCTCAGACGGCGACGACCACACGGCGGACGCGACCGGCGGCGGCCAGACGATCCGGCTCGGGACCGACCTCGCTCTCGGGATCGAGGGAGAGCGTGTTCGCGGCCGCCACGTGCTCCGGGCGGGCGAACGCGCATGGTGCGCGCTCTCGTGGGCGGCCGACCTCGCCACGCCGGCCGACGCCGACGAGGCCGCGGCCCGGATCGAGGCGACCGTCCGCTTCTGGCGCGCCTGGCTGCAGCGCGCCCGGATCCCCGACCACCGCTGGCGGGAGCCGATCCAACGGTCGGCCCTCGTCGTCAAGGGACTGACGTACATGCCGACCGGAGCCACGGTGGCCGCGCTGACCACCTCGCTCCCCGAGACGCCGGGCGGAGAGCGGAACTGGGACTACCGGTACACGTGGATGCGCGATTCGACCTTCACGCTCCAGGCCCTGCACTGGCTGAACCTGGACTGGGAGGCGGACGAGTTCATGCAGTTCATCGCCGACCTCGAGACGAACACCGACGGCGCGATGCAGATCATGTACGGGATCGACGG
>DATBLA010000055.1:0-1580 GCA_036555645.1 Actinomycetota bacterium | reverse complement strand
GAGCCAGACCGTGGACGCGGGGACGCCCTCGGCGCCGAACGCCGGGCGGAGCACCTGGTCGGTGACCCGTCCGAGCGCGATCGTGATCGCCACGCCGGTCGCCGCGAAGACGACGGCGCCGGCGACCGAGATGAGGAACGGCCTCGGGTGCATGCGGATGTACGAGCCGATGAGCCGCATGCCGCGGCCGAACAGCCCTCGGGCCTGCGCCGGGTCGCGCTCGGTCGGCGTCTCGACGTCCACGGCCCCCATCATGCGGGCAGCGACACCCGCGCGACCGGCGCCGAGCCCCCGCGTTTGCCAGGGCAGGTCCCCGAGGACGAGACTTGCGCCGTGCTCGGTCCAGACGTGGGAGGCGATCCGACATGAGCCAGACCGTCATCTGCCTCGGGCTGTACGCGGACGCCGAGACCGCCGACCGCGAGCTCGAGGGGCTGAAGGAGCTCGGCCTGAACAAGCACATCTTCCTGCACGACGCCGCGGTCGTCGTTCGCGGCGCCGACGGGACCGTCGAGATCAGCGAGCGCACGAAGCAGCACGGCGCGATCGGCGGCGCGATGGTCGGCGGAGCGATCGGGCTGTTCGCGGCGCTCGTGCCGCCGATCGGGATCGCCGCGATCGCGTTCGGGGCGGGGGCGGGGGCGGTGGCCGGCGACATCGCGGGGCACGTGACCGGTGGCCTGAGCAAGCACGAGGCCGAGGAGCTCGGGGCGTTCCTCGCCGACGGGGAGGTCTCGCTCGTCGTGATCACCGACGAGGAGTCCGAGGCCAC
Organism: Actinomycetota bacterium; assembly: GCA_036555645.1. Taxonomy (GTDB): domain Bacteria; phylum Actinomycetota; class UBA4738; order UBA4738; family HRBIN12; genus DASSJM01. Next base: position 808 of record DATBLA010000055.1, on the reverse strand, counting down.
CGTGCTGAACGGCATGGGCGCCGCGCGGGAGCGCGTCAGCCGCACGTCGAACGTCTCCGCCGAGTCGCTGCACGAGGTCGTCGAGGCCGCCCACGGGAAGTCCGGCGACAGCTGACCACCGGGTCAGGAGCCGGCCGAGGGTTCCCGACAGGCGCGTGCACTAGTCCGTCGTGATGGCCTCGTCTCCCCGCCTCGGGCGTGGATCCGGCATCCGACGCGCGAGGGCTCGATCGCCACCGATGCCGGAAATGATCACTTCTCCGGATGGTCCGTCCGGCGCGTTCCTCCGAACACTCAACAGAGACAGGAGGAGCGAGCGATGCAGCGGCAGCAGATCGAACGCCGGACGCACGACCATCGCGATCGAACCTCGGACGAGCTCGAGACCACGCCGGTCGAGACCGTCCTCCACGACGACCTCGCGCGCGAGCTCGACGAGGTCCTCGACGAGATCGACGAGCTCCTGGAGGAGAACGCCGAGGAGTTCGTCAAGGCGTACGTGCAGAAGGGCGGCGAGTAGCCGGCCGTTCGCGCGGCGAGCGCCCGGCCGGCCCGAGCGGCTAGGCTCGCATCGCCGATGGACGCGCCGTCCGAACCCCGGGGTCCCCTCGATCCCCGAACGATCCCCCGCTTCGCCGGTCCCTCGACGTTCGCGAGGCTTCCGCGTCTCGACGAGGTTCCGCGGGCCGAGGTCGGCATCGTCGGTGTTCCCTTCGACGCCGGCGTGACGTACCGGCCGGGGGCGCGCTTCGGCCCGATCGCGGTGCGGAACGCGTCGCGGCTCCTCCGCGGCTATCACCCGGGCCTG
>DATBLA010000054.1:0-5772 GCA_036555645.1 Actinomycetota bacterium | reverse complement strand
AAGATCGCCCGCCGCTACTGGCAGCTCCTCGGTGCGACGGACCGGACGCTCCTCGTGACGCGCGAGGGCGCGTACCACGGCATGCATGTCGCCGGCACGAGCCTGGCCGGCATCGAGGCGAACGCCGCCGGGTACGGGCGGCTGGTCGGCGACGTCGTGAAGGTGCCGTGGGACTCGGCCCCGGCCCTGCGCGAGGCGATCGAGGCGGCCGGATCCGAGCGCGTCGCGGCGTTCTTCTGCGAGCCGGTCATCGGAGCGGGCGGCGTGTTCGCGGCTCCGGACGGGTACCTGACGGAGGTTCGGCGGATCTGTCGCGAGACCGGGGTCCTGTTCGTGGCGGACGAGGTCGTGACCGGCTTCGGCCGGGTGGGCGACTGGTTCGCGAGCTCGCGATGGGAGCTCGAGCCCGACCTGATCACGTGCGCGAAGGGGATCTCGAGCGGGTACCTGCCGCTCGGCGCCGTCGTCGCGCACCCCAGGATCGCCGAACCGTTCTGGCGGCCGGGGGCGGGGATGTTCCGGCACGGCTACACGTACTCGGGCCACGCGACCGTCGCCGCGGCCGCGCTCGCCAACCTCGACATCCTCGAGCGGGAGGACCTGGGCGCCCGCGCCCTCGCGCTCGAAGGCGACCTGGCGGCGGCGCTCTCGCCGCTCGCCGATCACCCGCTCGTCGAGCAGGTGCGCGCGGGAACGGGCGTGCTGGCCGCCGTGCAGCTGGACTCCGGCGCGATGGCCGAGGACCCGACGCTCCCCGGACGCCTCGTCGCAGCCTGTCGAACGCACGGCGTCCTCACGCGGGCCCTCGGCATCGGGGCGCTCCAGATCTCGCCTCCGCTCATCCTGGACGACGAGGGCCTGGCCGAGCTCGCCGCCGGTCTGGCCGCAGCGCTCGACGAGATCTGAGCCTCGTGGTGGCCCCGCCGGGCCCGGCGATCGCGGACATCCTCCGAGAGCTCGCGCCGCAGGTGCTCGCGACGCTGATCCGGCGGCACGGCCGCTTCGACGCCTGCGAGGACGCCGTGCAGGAGGCGCTCCTGGAGGCCTCGATCCGCTGGGACGAGCAGGGTGTGCCCGAGAACCCGCGCGGCTGGCTGCTCGCGGTGGCGTCCAGGCGCCTCGTCGACGAGTGGCGGAGCGACCGATCTCGGCGCCGGCGCGAGGAGGCCGTCGCTCGCCTCGAGGTGGCCGAGACCGAGCCGTCCGCCACGGACGACACGCTCGCGCTCCTGTTCCTGTGCTGTCACCCCTCGCTGTCGGCTCCGTCGCAGATCGCGCTGACGCTCCGCGCGGTCGGCGGACTCACGACGGCGGAGATCGCGCACGCGTTCATGGTCCCCGAACCGACGATGGCGCAACGGATCAGCCGGGCGAAGCAGTCGATCCGGAGCTCGGACATCGGATTCGACCTACCCCCCGAGGCCGAGCGCGCCGAGCGACTCGGCGCCGTCCTGCACGTGCTCTATCTCGTGTTCAACGAGGGCTACACGACGACGTCGGGACCACGGCTGTACCGGACGGATCTCACCGCCGAGGCCATCCGGCTCACTCGGATGCTCGGCCGGCTCCTTCCGGACGAAGACGAGGTGGCCGGCCTGCTCGCGCTCATGCTCCTCACCGACGCTCGCCGCCCCGCCCGAACGGAGGCAGACGGATCGATCGTTCCGTTGGGCGAGCAACGACGCGAGCTCTGGGACCGGGCGATGATCGAGGAGGGTGTGGCGCTCGTCGCTCGGGGGCCGCGATCGGCGACGGTCGGCCCCTACCGGCTCCAGGCGGCGATCGCCGCCGTCCACGACGAGGCGGCCAGCCCGGAGGAGACGGACTGGGGCCAGATCCTGGCGCTGTACGACGTGCTGGCGCAGGTCGCCCCGGGTCCCGCCGTGACGCTGAACCGGGCGGTCGCCGTCGCGATGGTCCGCGGGCCGGCCGACGGTCTGCGCGAGCTCGAGCCGCTCGACGCCGACGATCGGATGCGACGGTCGCACCGCCTCGAGGCGGTACGCGCCCACCTGCTCGAGATGGCGGGCGAGGACGTTCGCGCGCGCGAGTCCTACCTGCTGGCGGCCCGGATGACCGCGAGCATCCCCGAGCAGCGCTATCTCACGCTGAAGGCGGCGCGGCTGGAACGCTCGTGAACCGGTGTCAGTGGAACGAGTGCCCGCAGGCACACCCGCCCTGGGCGGCCGGGTTGTCGATCGTGAACCCCGACGCCTCGAGCGTGTCGACGAAGTCGATCGTCGCCTCGGACAGGTACGGCACGCTCATCCGGTCGAGCACGATCTTGACGCCGAACTGCTCCTCGGCGACATCCTTGTCGGAGAGCTGATCGTCCAGGTACATCGCGTACCGCAGACCCGAGCAGCCCCCGGGCTGGACCGCGACGCGGAGCGCGATGTCGGTCCTGCCTTCCTCGGTGAGGAGCTCCTTGACCTTTCCGGCCGCGGATTCGGTCAGCTGGATCATGTGGCCTCCGTCTGGATGGTTCGCGGGAGAGGAACCTCTCGATCTTACCCGCTCCGGGAGGGTTGCCCATCGTCCGAACGGACTTCCTTCAGGTCCGCCACCTCGGCACGCGCCACCCGCTGGAGGTCGCCGGGTGAGATCGGGAACACGGAGTCCGGCGTGCCGGCGGCCGCCCAGACCTCCTCGTAGCCGAGGAGATCGCGGTCGACGAAGGTCCGGACGCGCTCGGGGTGGCCGAACGGCGGTGTGCCGCCCACCGCGAACCCCGTAGCCTCGCGTGCCTCCTCCGGCGTGGCACGGCGAACGGCCTCGGCACCAGCGAGCGTGGCGAGCCGGCGAACGTCGACACGGTTCGCGCCGCTCGTGAGCGCGAGGGTCGGACGATCGTCGGCCATGAACACGAGGGACTTCACGATCTGGCCGACCTCGCACCCGATCGCGTTCGCCGCGTCCTGCGCCGTCTTCGTCCCCTGGGGGAACCGGCGAACGTCGCCCACCGAGACGGGATGGCCCAGCGCCCCGGCCGCCTCCGCGAACCGCTCGACCGCGTTGCCCATGCCGGGGACCCTACCGGCTGCGAGTACGATACGGCGCGCCCGATTCGCCGGAGGGGACCGGGCGTGAGAACGCGTCGGACGGAGGCCGCGTGAAGATCGACCGTGAACGGATGTTGGGGCTCGCGCACGCCGAGCGAGCGCGTCTGGGACGCACGATGCAGTACGCCGCGCCGGGCGTGTGGGACGAGGACAGCGTCTGCGACGGGTGGCGCAACCGGGACATCGTCGCGCACCTGGCCGCCCAGGACATCGCCGCCGCACAGTTGCTCGACGGGGGTCCCGCGGTCGAGTTCGACGCCTTTCGCGAGGCCAACGGCGGCGACCTGTGGGTCACCGGCTTCAACGAGTGGGCCGTTCGCTCGCGCGAGGAGACCCCCACCCGGCAGCTCATCGAGGACTGGGGCGCGGGTGCCGGCGCCTTCCTGCATCTCGCGGCGCGGCTGCCGGCCGAGGAGTGGACGGCGCACCAGGTGGACTGGGTGGCCGGGCGCATCGGCATCCGCTACCTCGTCCAGTCGCGGGTCGTCGAGTGGTGGTTCCACGGCGAGGACATCCGAGAGGGCGCCGGCCTGGAGGAGAACCCGCAGCACGGTCCCGTGCTCCTCGCGAACGACCTCGCGGTCCGGATGCTCCCCTACTCCCTGGGCCAGGCGGGCCTGTCGTTCCCGGGTCGGAGCGTCCAGATCGACCTCGAGGGGGTCGGCGGCGGCCGGTGGCACTGGGGTCTGGCCCCACGGGAGTCTCCGCCCGAAGATCACAAGCCCGACGCGTTCGTGAACGGCCGGGCGACGGCGTTCGCCCTCGTGGCGGGGCGCCGCATCCCCGCGAGCGCGTTCCTCGAGGACGGCAACCTCGTCGTCGGCGGTGACGAGGAGCTCGCCTTCCTCGTCCTCGAGCACGTTCACGCCTTCGTCGAGTAGCGCTCCTCAGCGCGTGATCACGAGCCGCTTGATCGGCCTGGGCGAGGCGCCGAACCGGTACTTGTACGCGTAGTCGCCCTTCAGCAGGTCGAACGTCGAGCAGCCGGCCTCGATCGCGATGCGCACGTCCTCGGCCACGAGCACCATGCCCGGCGCGGCGGCCTGGTACGCGTGGTCGAAGGCGGAGTTGTACAGCGAGTACGTCCCCTCGAACCGGAAGCCGATCGTGCCGGCGAGCTTCGCGTGGTCGGCGGTCTCGATGAACGTGAGGTTGAAGACCCCCCGGGGCACGAAGGCCTCGCCAAGCCGGCGGAAGAAGATCTCCATCCCCGGCTGCATGAACACGCCCTTGGGTCCCTCGCTGCTCCGATGCAGCTCGACGAAGCGATCGAGGTCCGCATCGAGCGTCTCCCGCGTGGCCAGACACAGGTGCCACGGTCCGACCTCCGCCTCGAGTCGGCGCGCCTTCCGCTTGATCTCGTGCCGGAGCTTCGAGGGCAGGGCCGCGAGGTACTCCTCGAACGAGCCCGGGAGGGACAGGGACGGGGCCACCCCGTTCTGGTCGTCCAGGACCTCCGTCGACCAGCCCTGCGCGATCGCCGACTCCTCCAGCAGCCGGAGCCACGGCCGGTCCTCGGGCAGTCCACGCAGGTCCGCGTCGGTCCAGTCGGGGGCCCGTGCGAGCGCCACCGAGAGCGCGCTGGCGACGGCCGGCCGGGCTTCCGGCAGGGCGACCGGCCCGAGGTAGTCGGTCACCTCGGTCCCGCCCAGGAACCGCAGGGTCGAGCCGATCCGCTCGAACGCCACGGCGCCGACCTGGGACTCCCCGTCCTCGGCGAACGCGAGCAGCAGGTGCTCGGGCTGTGCCGCGAACTCCTCCCAATACAACTTCAGGTACTGCGGCGTGTGGAAGAAGGTCCCGCCCGGGTCGGCCGAGACGAGCGCCGACCAGTCGCGGCGAACGAAGTCTTGCGGGTCGGTGCTGAGGACGATGTCCATCGCAGGTGAGCGCGGGGGCGCGCCGGTTCCGGACCCTATCAGGAGGCCGATGCGGGCCCGGTTGCCGACGCACCTCCTACCACGAGCCGCCCCCGCCGCCTCCGCCGCCTCCACCCGAGAAGCCCCCGCCACCGAAGCCGCTCCCCCCGGACCCGGACGGAGTCGAGGCGATCGTCCCGCTCGTCGTGACCGTGAACGAGTCCAGGCTGTCGGCGAACTCGGCGTAGACGAACGGATGGCTCGCGACGTACCAGGACATGTCGTCCCTGGGGAGCTCGCCGAGCGCCTCGAACGCCTGCGCCCACTTGTCGGTGACGCCGAACACGACGGCGTACGGCAGGAACCGGGTGAACACGTTCTCCTTCTCCGCCCACGCGGACATGTGCTCCTCGGCCTTCTCGATGACGACGCGGAACCCCTGCACCCGCCGGGTCATCCCGGTTCCGGCCGCGGTGCGGGCGGGCATCCGCTTGGCGCCGACGAGCAGCAGGATGCCGCCGACCACGAGGGGGATGCCGAGCAGGCCGAGCTTCGTGAACCGCGCCAGCGCGACCGTGACGCCGATCCCGGCGAGGAGCGCGGCGACCCCGATCCCCGTCCACCGCTGCCGGACCTTGTCCGGCCGGGCAACGAACCAGCCCCGGTCGACGAGGTCGTCGTACAGGGCGTCCTTCACCTTCTGGAGCCGGGCGGCGAACGTCTTTCGAAGGCTCGACAGCGTGACCTCGTCGCCGTCCTCGAACAGCCCGTCGAGCAGGCGGCGCTCGTACTCGAGCAGGTCCGGGCTCTGCGGCTGGAGCCTGCGGAGCGTCCAGTCGGTCTTGCCGAAC
>DATBLA010000053.1:0-16916 GCA_036555645.1 Actinomycetota bacterium | reverse complement strand
GGTCGAACACCATCGCCTCGCCGTCGCCGTCGAGCTCGGTGATCTTGCCGAAGTGCACGCCGTCCTCGAGCTCGGGCGAGGTGCCCGCGGTGGCGCCGGTTGGGCCGGTGGCGCTCGTGCCGGTGGGGCCGGTCGTGGCGGCCGTCGGTCCGGTGGCTACGGTCGCTCCGGTTGGCGCGGTCGGGTTCGGCTCGGCGTCGTCGCCGCTGCACGCGGCGAGGCCGAGCGCCGTCACGGACGCCAGCGCGAGGATCACGAGCCTTCGCATGGGTCGAGTCTCCCATGCGCCCTCGCGAACGAAGCGACCTTCGGTCCCTCGATCCGTGGTCAGCCGACCTCGCGGTCGAGGACCCAGTCCCCGTCCGGCTCGGTCCGGGCCACCTCGACGACCGAGCCGTCCTGCATCCGGAGCCGGTACCGCGTTCGCCGGATCCCGTCCGTCTCCTCGAGCGCTCGACGCTCGACCTCGACGGTCTCCTCGACCCCGCCCCACACGATCGCCCGGGGCTCCTCGTCCGCCCGAGCGCCCGCGTAGAAGCGGAGCGTGAGCTCGGGGACGTGGCCGATCCAGCGCGGCAGCACCGGGCTCCACGCCAGGAAGACGAGCCCGACGATCGCGACCGACCAGGCCTCGCCGAGGACGTTCAGCATGGGGATGGCCAGGAACGCGGCGACGACGCGGGAGAGGTTGTACGCGACGTCGTAGACGGCGAAGACGCGCCCCCGGTAGCCGTCGGGGATCGCCTCCTGGACCATCGTGTCGACCGGGATCTTCTTCCAGGCGAACGTGAGCCCGACCGCGAAGCTCGCGACGAGCACGCTCCACCCGGTCACGAACGTCGCCACGGCGACGAGGGCCACGCCGCCGACGAGGAACGCGCCGGCGACGATCCGCTCCTTGCGGAACCGCTGCTCGAGGATGCCGATCGTCAGGATCCCGAGCAGGACGCCGACCCCGCCGGCGCCGATGAGGTTCGAGAACGACCCGACGCCCTCGTCGAACCGGTCGCGGAACACGAACAGCGAGAGCACGAGCACGATGCCCTGCCCCATCTGGTCGAGGGTGATCGACGTGATCGGTCCGAGGGCTCGCGGGGCGTGAACGAGGCGGGAGATCCCGTCGCCGAACTCGCGCATGACCCGCGCCAGGTCGTCGCGGACTCCGGTCTCCGGCAGGTGGTGGGGGAGGAGGGGGTTGCGGATCGTCCTCGCGATCGCCGATGCCACGATCCACTGCACGGTCGCGAGTGCGATGACCGGCCCGTTGCCGATCAGGTCGGAGGCCCAGCCCCCGACGAAAACGCCGACGAGCAGGGCGACCGTGCCCCCGACGATCGACATCGAGTTCGCGATCAGGAGATCCTCGGTCGGGACGAGCCTGGGGACGACGGCCACGGCCGTCGCGAGGTAGAAGCGGTTCACCGACAGCACCCACAGGGCGCCGGCGTAGAACGGGACCGCGGCGCTCTGCGGGTCGACGAGGACGAGCCAGGCGAACGCGGCTCGCAGGAGCGGGGCGATCACGAGGATCCTGCGCCGGGACCAGCGGTCGATGAAGACCCCCGTGAACGGACCGAGGATCGAGAACGGCAGCGAGACGATGAGCGTGGCGATCGCGAACCCGAGCGCCGTGCTCTGCTCCTCGGGATTGAAGATGACGGAGGCGATGAGGGCGGCCTGGAACAGGCCGTCGGCGGACTGCGAGACGAGACGGATGCCGAACAGCCGGCGGAAGTCGCCGCTGCGAAGCGCCGCGGCCGCGCGTTCGCGGGTCGGTCTCACGGCGAGGATCGTAGGCCGCGGGGCTCGGTTGCCGGGTCCGGCTCCTAGGGCTCTCGCCGAAGGAAGCCCGCCAGGGCCCCGAAGTCACGGTCGCCGAGTCCGGCCGCCAGCGCCTCGGCCGAGCGCTCGGCGGCCGTTCGGGTCATCGTGAGCGAGACGCCCGCGCCCTCGGCTTCTTCGAGGACGAGCTCCAGGTCCTTGTGCGCGAGCGCGAGCGGGAAGTCCGGCCGGTCGTAACGGCCCTCGAACCGCTCGCGCCACCGCTCGACGATGGAGGACAGTGGTCCGAGCGCGAGCCCGTCCAGCACGGCAGCCTCGTCGATCCCCGTCCGGTCGGTCATCGCCAGGAGCTCCCCGATCGAGGCCAGCGTTGCGATCGCGGCCGCGTTCGAGACGAGCTTGACCGTGGCGCCCACGCCGCTCGGCCCGACGTGGACCGCCGTCCCCATCACCTCGAGCAGGTCCCGATGCCGCTCGAACACCTCCGGCTCGCCTCCGACGACGATCGTCAGGCTCCCCGCCTCGGCCGACGGAACGCTCCCGAACACCGGGGCGTCGAGGACCGACGCCGGCGCCAAGCGCTCGGCGGCGTCGCGAACGGGTCTCGGCCCGACGGTCGACATGTCGATGAGCGTTGCCGCGGGCGAGATCGCGGACGCGACGCCGTCTGGCCCGAAGACCACCTCCTCGAGCGCCGACGGCCCGGTGAGCATCGTGATCACCACCTCGGCGTCCCGAGCCGCCTCGGCGGGCGTCGCCGCTCGAGCGGCGCCACCGGTGACGAGCGCGTCGTCCCGGCCCGGTGTCCGGTTCCAGACGGCGAGGTCGTGGCCGGCCTCGAGCAGCCGGCCAGCCATCGGGCGCCCCATCCCGCCGAGGCCGAGGAAGGCGACCCGCGTCATGCCGGCACGACGGCGACGGCGTCGACCTCGATGAGCGCGTCGGGCAGGACGAGCGCCACGATCTGCACCGCGGTGCTCGCGGGCAGATCGTCGCCGAGGTATCGGGCGCGGACCTCCCGCATCCCTCCCAGGTCCTCGAGCGTCGTGACGTACGTCGTGATCTTCACGACGTCGGCGAAGCTCGCTCCGTTCGCCTCGAGGATCGCGCGCAGGTTCTCGAAGACCTGCTCGGTCTGCGCCCGCATGTCGCCGATGCCGACCAGGTCGCCGTCGGTGCCGATCGCGACCTGACCGGCGATGTGGATCCAGGCCGCGTCCCCGGTCTCGACTCGCACGGCGTGGGAGTAGCTGCCGACCGGCGCCGCGACGGCCTCGGGGTTGTTCCGGATGACACGCATCCAGGCTCCTTCCGGTGCGAAGGAAGGGACGCTACCCGATCGCGCCGCGCGCGAACCCCGTCCGGGGGCAGCGTCCGGCCTGCGGGCTAGGCCTCGGCGTGGTGGACGTCGAAGAAGGCCGTCCAGTCCGCCGACGAAGAGGCGCCGTTGCCGAGGATGAACTCCTCGACCATCTCGTGGGCGGCCTCGTCGCTGAACTGGACCGGTGGCGACTTCATGAAGTACGCGCTCGGGCCGATGAGCGGGCCCGCGATGCCGCGATCGAGCGCGAGCTTCGCGCAGCGGATGCCGTCGATCACGATGCCGGCCGAGTTCGGGCTGTCCCACACCTCGAGCTTGAGCTCGACGTTGAGCGGGACGTCGCCGAACGCCTGGCCCTCGAGACGGATCTGCGCCCACTTGCGGTCCTCGAGCCACGGCACGTGGTCGCTCGGCCCGATGTGGATGTTCTGCTTGTCGAGCTGCTTGCGCATCTGGGACTGCACGGACTGGGTCTTCGAGACCTTCTTCGACGTGAGGCGCTCGCGCTCGAGCATGTTCATGAAGTCCATGTTGCCGCCGAAGTTCAGCTGGTACGTCCGGTTGAGCTTGACGCCGCGGTCCTCGAACAGCTTCGTGAGGATCCGGTGGACGATCGTCGCGCCCACCTGGCTCTTGATGTCGTCGCCGACGATCGGGACGCCCGCCTCGACGAACCGCTGCGCCCACGAGCGGTCGGAGGCGATGAACACCGGCAGGCAGTTCACGAACGCGACGTGCGCGTCGAGCGCGGCCTGCGCGTAGTGCTTGGCGGCCTGCTCCGAGCCGACGGGCAGGTACGAGACGACGACGTCGGCCTCGACCTCGCGCAGGGCGCGCGCGACGTCGACCGGTGGGAGCTCGGACTCCTCGATCGTCTCGCGGTAGTAGCGGCCGAGCCCGTCGAACGTGGGCCCGCGCTGGACCGTCACGCCGAGCGGCGGGACGTCGGCGAACCGGATCGTGTTGTTGGGCTCGGAGACGATCGCCTCGGCGACGTCCTTGCCGACCTTCTTCGCGTCGACGTCGAACGCGGCCACGACCTCGACGTCGCGGACGTGATATCCACCGAGATCGACGTGCATCAGGCCCGGCACGGCGTCGCCGGGATCGGCGTCCTTGTAGTACTCGAGTCCCTGGACGAGCGACGAGGCGCAGTTGCCGGCGCCGACGATCGCGAGTCGGATGGTGCTCATGACGTGTGCTCCTTCCTTCGAAGCGCCCGATTGGCGGTGCGGCGCTTCGACCCCCCCGTGGTCGTGTCGATCGCGCGGCGCTCGGCCGCGATGAGTCCGGTCAGCCACGCGATGTCCTGTTCGGTGCTCTCGCGCCCGTGCTGCATGAGGGACATCGTGTAGGTGTCGCCGCTCGTGGTCGCCGAGGAGGCGACGATCGTCGACAGGCGCTCCTCGAGGAACGCTCGCCGGCGCTCGAGCAGGCGGATTCTCGTCTCGGGCGACAGGTACTTGAAGAAGGCCATGCGGACGCGGAAGCGGTTGTCCTCACCGGTCGCGTCGGGCCCGGCCTCCTCGAGGAGCTCGCGGAACAGCCGCTCCCCCGTGTCGGTGATGCGGTAGACGTTCTTTCGCCGGCCGACCTCCTGCCGGTCGTAGACCTGCTCGACGGCACCCTGGCGCTCGAGGCGCTTCAGCGTCGGGTACAGGGACCCGTACGAGACCCGCCAGAAGCCCCCGAGCGAGTCCGTGAGGCGCTTCGAGAGCTGGTAGCCGTGCATGGACCGCTCCTTGAGCAGTCCGAGGATCGCGAGCTCCAGCATGTCCACCCTTCCTGACGTTGCGTTTCGATATATCGGGTTCGTATATCGTTCCGATATATCTACCCGCTACGTGGGGGTGTGTCAACCGCGCCGGCCGCCCGGAGGGCACCGGGCCCGGCGGGGGGACCGGGGACGCGGCCGGCGGCCAGGGCCAGGCCGAGTGAGGCGACTCCGGCGAGCCCGCACCCCACCCAGAGCACGGCCGGATCCACCGAGTAGACGGCGGTCCCGGCCACGGGGCCGATCACCGCTCCGAGCGAGAACATCATCCCGAGGCTGGCCTGGTACCGCCCGCGTGTGTGCTCGAGCGCCCGGTCGGCGACGAACGCGCTCGCCGGCGGCGACGAGACGATCTCCCCGATCGTCCAGACGAGGACCATGACGACGAGCAGCGGCACGGTGTCGGCGACGAGCAGGGACGCGAACGCGATGCCGACGAGCAGGCCGCCCAGACCCACCATCGAGGTGCGCGATCGTCGCTGCGTCCAGGCGGAGACCGGCAGCTCGAGCAGGACCACGATGGCGCCGTTCAGGGCCTGGAGCAGCCCGTAGGTCGTGTTCGAGAAGTCCGCGTCACGGATGTGGAGCGGGAACGTCGAGACGTTCTGCATGTAGATCGTCGAGCCGATGAGGATCGATCCGAGGAAGAGGAGGAAGCCCCGGTCGGCCAGGATCGCCCGCGTGGCGCCGCCGAGGTGCCGTTCCTCGTGCCGCGAGGTCCGCACGCCGTGGGGGAGCGCGACGAGCGAGATCACGCCGAACGTGGCCGACGTCACCGCGTCGCCGACGAACAGGAGCGTGAACGACCGGTCGGCGAGCAGCCCTCCGAGCGCGAGCCCGACGGCCCATCCCACGTTGATCGCGAGCCGGAACAGCGCGAACGCCGTGACGCGCCGCTCGCTCGGGACCACGTCGGCGATGAGCGCGGAGGCGGCCGGGCGGTGGATCTCGGCGACGAGGGCGAGCAGGAACATGAGCCCGGCGATCAGCACGAGGCTCGATGCCTGCCACAGCAGGAGCGTGAGCCCCGCGGCCGAGAGCATCGCGAACCCGATCGTGTTGCGCCGTCCGAAGCGGTCGGTGAGCCAGCCGCCGATCACCTGGGACACGAATCCGCCGAGTCCGTACATCGCGAGCACGACCCCCGCCTGGGGCACCGAGTACCCGAGCTCGCCCGTCAGGTACAGGACCATGAACGGGAAGACGAACGTGCCGAGGCGGTTCACGAACGTCCCGGCGAAGAGCACCCAGGCCGACGAGGGCATGGCGCGGACGTTCTCGCGCATCGTCGCCCGGCCGCTCGCAGCGGGCACGGCGGGCTACCTCCGGTAGTCGGTCAGGTACCCGGGCGCGGCGACGTCCTCGGGAAGGTACGGATCCGGTTCGGGGGTGCCGGGAACGGTTCGGAGGGGGAGCACGCCGGCCCAGATCGGCAGCGCGAGGTCCTCCTCCTCGTCCTTCGGGGGACCCGTCCGCACCTTCGCGGAGGCCTCCTCGATCGGGACGGCCAGGATCGTCGTCTGGTTCAGCTCGCGATCGTTCGGCATGCGGGCGTCCTCGGCCCGTCCGTGGGCGACGTGATCGACGAGCGCGCGCTGGGCGTTCCACTTCTCGGTCGGGTCGGTCACCTCGCGGGCCCGGCCGTAGAGCATCACCGAGCGGTAGTTCATCGAGTGATGGAACGCGCTTCGCGCCATGACGAGGCCGTCGAGCAGGGTGACCTCGACCGCGACGGGCGCGCCGTCCTTCGTCGCGCGAAGCGTGCGGCTCGCGTTCGAGCCGTGGACGTACAGCGTGTCCCCGACGCGCGCATGGATCGTCGGCGTGACCCGCGGCTCGGAGTCCACGACGTACGCGAGGTGGCAGATGAGCGCCTCGTCGAGGATCGCGTCGATCGAGGGCCGGTCGTACACGCCGCGCTCGGGAAGGCGCCGGACCCGTGTGCGTTCGGAGGGGGGCTCCGCCATGCCGAGATGCTACCGGGCGTGGCCGACGGCTCCCGGATCAGGCCGTGGGTCCGGGGGACGAGCCGCCGTCACCGCGTTGTTGGAGGAAGCGCTCGATCTCGCCGACGAGCTCGTCGCCGGTGGGGAGCTCCTGGTTGTCCACCACCGACTCCAGACGCTCGACGTACGTTCGCGAGTCGTCATCGCCCTGGACGATCTCGTCCAGGCGCGTCCGCTGGGCCATCGCCTCCTCGGGCAGGGGTCCGAGGGGCAGGTCGATCCCGAGGTGGCGCCCGGCGTGCTCGAGGATCGCGATCGAGGCCGCCGCGTAGGGGCCGCCGACGTAGTGGGGGACCTGCGCGTAGAAGCCGACGGTTGGCAGTCCGGCCTCGGCCACCGCGAGCTCGAACGTGGACAGCGCGGCCGACGGGACCCGAAGCAACCCGGCCGGCCCCTGTTGCTCGTCCTCGGCCAGCAGCCCCTCGCGCGAGGCCGTCGCGAGGATGGGGACCGAACGCGTGTGGGGAACGGCCGCGGGGATCGAGCCGAGGCTGACCCACTCGACGACGCCGAGGCGAACCGACAGATCCAGGACGTCGCGTCCGAGCTCTCGCCACCGGAAGTCCGGCTCGGCGCCGGTGAGCACGAGGAGGTCGCGCGCACCGGCGCGAACCGTGCGCAGCGTGAGCTGCGGCCAGGCGAGCTCCTTCAACGTGCCGTCCACGATGTCGAGCACCGGCCTGCGCGAGCGGAAGTCGTACAGGACGTCCTCGTCGAAGGTCGCGATCGGGTGCCCCCCGTCGGCCACGCGCTCGGCGGCCGCGGTCGAGGCGCCCGCGGCGTCGATCCAGCCGTCGAACGCCGCCACGATCGCCGGCGCGACGAGGGGAACCTCGGGCTCGTTCAGCCGGAACAGCGCCACGTTCCGAGGATAGCCGTGGCCGCCGCCGAACGGGTTCGCCTCAGGACGAGAGCCGGGCGGCCAGCGCCCCCAGCCGTTCCTTCCAGAACGCCTTCATCTCCGCCACCTCGTCGGGGCCGTCGAGCCGTTCGTGTTCGATCGCGGCCGTGGCTTTGGCCGGGCCCTTCGGCGTGACGTAGACGTTCACCCGCGACGGGCCACCACGGAAGTCGAAGCGCGCCGACGTGGGCGGCGAGGAGGTCCGGGCCTTCAGCGTCCCGCGCTCGAGCCAGCCGCTCCGCGACCTGGCGTCGGCGAACGCGCGGAACAGGCGCTCGGCCTCGACGGGGACCGTCTTCGAGGCGTACGCGCAGAAGCCGTCGGGGCGCTGGTACTGCGCGCGCATGCCTCGGGCGCGCTCGTATCCGACCGTGACGCCCTGCGCCCACCACCCGTCCACCCCGAGGTCCGTCGAGAGGTGTCGAGCGATCTCGGTGTGGGTGTGCGTCGTCCCCTTCCACGTGTCGAGGATGCGGAACCACTCGTCCCAGCCCTTGCCCGTGTTCGCGCGGACCGCCTCCTCCGAGAACGGCGGCTCGGCGGCGCGCGGCGGCATGTGGGCCGACTTCGTCAGCTGCCGGCTGGCGGTCGTGTACCGCTCCCCGGTCTTGGCCATGCGATCGCGGACCTGGCGCTTGCGGGCCTTCTGCTCGGTCATGCCGTCCTTCCCTCCGGACCGCGCGACGTCGAACCCACGCTCCGAGCGCCGTCGGTCCCGGGGTTGCGGCCGACCGTTCACGCCTCGAGGCGAAGCCCCTTTGCCCGCTCGTGCCGGCGGCGTGGGCGCCGGGTCGCGGGTTCGGCGTGAGGCACGCCGTGGCCGGAGTATAGGTCGGGTTCGGAGCGGTGCGCTAGGCGGCGACCCGAAGGCCGCGGAGCCCGCGGATGATGTAGTTCGGCTTCCACTCCGGCTCCTCGGCGAGCTCGAGGTTCGGGAACCGGTCGAGCAGCGTCCCGAACGAGATCTGGAGCTCCTGGCGTCCGAGCGGCGCGCCGAGGCAGAAGTGGATCCCGGCGCCGAACGTGAGGTGGGGGTTCGGGTCGCGCGACAGGTCGAGCTCGTCGGGCCGCTCGAACTCGGCCGGGTCCCGGTTCGCCGAGCCGAAGAGCAGGCCGAGCTCGGCGCCCTTGGGGATCGCGACACCCCGGACCTCGATCGGCTCGAGGACCCAGCGCTCGAACATCTGGAGCGGCGTGTCGAACCGCAGCAGCTCTTCGACGGCCGAGGGCAGGAGCGCCCGGTCGGCCCGGAGCTCTCGGAGCCGGTCGGGGTGGCGGAACAGCGTCCACCACCCGAGGAGCGTCGAGTTCACCGTGGCCTCGTGCCCGGCGTTCAGCAGAAGCACGCACGTGCCGACGAGCTCGCTCTCGGTGAGCGTGTCGCCCTCGTCGACGACGTTCGCGAGCCGGGAGATGAGGTCCTGCCCGTCGCCTCCCCGGCGCTCGCGGGCGAGCGCGAGCAGGTACTCGGAGAACTCGCCGCTCGCGCGGACGGCGTCGCGTTGCATCTCGACCGGCGGGTTGAGCTCGTACATCTTGCAGATGTCCGCCGACCACGGACGCAGGAGGTGATGATCGGCCTCCGGCACGCCGAGCATCTCCGCGATCACGGTCACCGGGAGCGGCTCCGCGACGCGGATGAGGTCGAACTCGCGATCGCCCGCGACCTCCTCGACGAGGCCGTCCATGATCGCCTGCACGCGGGGACGCAGGCCCTCGACGAACTTCGGCGTGAACGCCTTCGACACGAGACGGCGGACCCGCGTGTGGTCGGGCGGCTCCATGTCGAGGATGCCGGCGTTGATGAGGTCCCAGAACGGCGCGTGCCACGGCGGGGGGTCCGGGTGTCCCATCTCGGCGTGCGTGGCGACGTGGAGATACGTGCGACCGAGCCGCCGGTCGCGGAGCAGCGCGTTCACGTCCTCGAATCGTGAGACGAGCCAGTGGTCGGTCTCCGGCTCGTACACGACCGGCGCGTGCTCGCGCAGGTCCGCGTAGACGGGGTACGGATCCGCGATGAACCCGAGGTCGTCCGGCGCGAAGTCCTGCACGCCGCAGAGCGTAGCCGTCGAGCTGAGCTCGGTCCCGCGCCGGTCAGGCCGCCGAGGCGTCGCGACTCGGCAGGTCGGGTGCTGCGCGGAGCTTCGACACCCAGTCCTCGTCGACCGTCAGCCGGCGGACGACGGCGTAGGCGGCTCCACCCACCAGCGCCAGGAAGACGAGCCAGCGGCCCGGGTGGCGCCGGCCGGGGACCGGCAGACGCTCCTCCACCATGTCGAGGATCTTCCGGTGCTCCTGACGGGTCTCCTCGACCTCGTCGCGCAGCAGGTCGTTCTCGAACCGGAGTCGCTCGGCCTGCTCCGTCGCCCGCTCGAGGCGCTTCTCCACCGAGCGGTCGCGCATCGAATGCCCCATCGCGCCGGCCCGATCCTTCGCGCTCCGGCCGTATCCGCGCATCGTGTCCGTGACGCTCATGACGACCTCCTTGGGTTGGGTCTCGCTCGTGGCCCTACCCACATCGGCCAGGAGGCAATCGCGGACGCCGCGCCGCGCTCCGTCGCCCCGATTTCAGGCGTAGTCCGGCTCGTTCCCCTCGCGCCACTTGATGCTGCACCCGATGCTGGGGTGCTGGTCCTCGGACACGGGCTCGCCTGCCAGGACGGCGTCGATCGCCGCGCGCAGGTCGGCGCCCGTCACCGGCACGTCGTTGCTCGGACGGCTCGCGTCCATCTGACCGCGATAGACGAGGGCGCGGTCGCGATCGAACAGGAAGAAGTCGGGCGTGCAGGCCGCCGTGTACGCCTTGGCGACCTCCTGCGACTCGTCGAACAGGTAGGGGAACGTGTAGCCGGCGTCGCGCGCCTCCTCCGCCAGTCCGTCCGGCGAGTCCTCCGGGTAGTCGGCCGGGTCGTTCGCGCTGATCGCCACGATGCCGAGGTCGGCCGTCGCGTAGTCGCGGCCCAGGCTCGCGATCCCGGCGCGGACGTGCTTCACGTACGGGCAGTGCCGGCAGATGAACATCACGAGGAGCCCTCGACGACCGGCGAAGTCGGACAGGCCGACCCGTCGGCCGGTCGAGACGTCGGGAAGCGCGAAGTCCGGCGCGGTGGTGCCGAGGGCGAGCATCGTCGAGGTGGCGGCCACGGGTCGTCCTTCCGGTCGGCTGAGGGCGTGGCCATCGTAGCGATGCGGCGGCGTCCTGCTCGGCCGGACGGGGTAGCGTGCGATCCGTGGGGAACCGGGACGAGCCGTCCGAGAGCTGGGGACTGCGCGACGGCGACGAGATCGCTCCGGGCCGGATCGCGCTCGAGTCCCTCGGCGGCGGGTTCGACTTCGAGGTGTACCTCGGCTGGGACGAGCACCTGCACTCGCTCGTCGTGATCAAGGTCGTCCGACCGCACCTCCTCGGTGACGAGCACACGCTCCGCTCGCTCGCGCGAGAGGCGGGGCTGCTCGCGCGACTCGCTCACCCGGTGATCGTCCGCGGGTTCGACGCGGTGCTCGAGGGCGAACGCCCACACCTCGTCCTCGAGCATCTCGAGGGGCCGACCCTGTCGAGGAGCATTCGAGCGGAGGGCCCGCTCGACCTCCACCAGCTGCTCCCGCTCGCGTTCCAGGTCGCCAGCGGGCTCCAGTACCTGGCGAACGAGCGAGTGGTTCACCTGGACGTCAAGCCGAGCAACGTCATCCTCGGTGCCCCGCCGCGCCTCATCGACCTCAGCATCGCCAGGACGGTGGACGACGCGGCTCGGCTGCGCGGGCCCGTCGGGACCGACGCGTACATGGCCCCGGAGCAATGCGATCCGTCCATCGCAACGGTCGGCGAGCCCGCCGACGTGTGGGGACTCGGCGCCACGCTGTTCCACGCGATCACAGGGGTCGTGCCCTTCCCGCGTGAGGAGCACGCGGACCGGGACTCCCCCGACGAGCGCTTCCCGCAGCTGGCCCGGCGCGACCCGCCGCCGATGCCCGGCACGCCCGAGCCGCTGGCCGATCTCGTGGCGGCGTGCCTGAGCGCCGATCCCGCGTCGCGCCCGACCGCGGGCGGGGTGGCCGACGGATTGGAGCCGCTCATCGCGTCGCTCCGTCGGGGACGAGTGCTCGGCCGCGGACGACCCAAGTTGCGCTGACGCCGTCGACGCCGCGGGTCGCACCGACGGCGAAGGCGGCTCCCGACGAGGGGAACCGCCTTCGGTGCAGCGTCCGGATCGGTGAGCGACTAGCCGCGCCCGGTTCCGGTGCTCGTGTTGCCGGTCCGGCCCGTGCGGCCGGTCCCGTCGGTGTTGGTCCCGGTGTTGCCGGTCCGGCCCGTGCGGCCGGTCCCGTCAGTGTTGGTCCCGGTGCTCGTGCCGGTGTTGCCGGTCCGGCCCGTGCGACCGGTGCCGTCGGTGGCCGTGTTCGTGTCCCCAGTTCGGCCCGTGCGGCCGGTGCCGTCGGTCATCGTCCCGGTGTTCCCGGTTCGGCCCGTGCGACCCGTACCGTCCGTGTTCGTGCCGGTGTTGGTGTTGGTCCCGGTGTTCGTGCCGGTGTTGCCGTGCGTCCCGGTGTTGCCGTGCGTGCCCGTGTCACCGTCGGTGTCGTCGCCGTCGTCGTCGCCACCGCCGTGACCGGGTCCGCCCTGTCCGTCGTCGTCCTCGGCGTCGAACCGGGTGACGGCCTGCTGGTCCGAGTCGTCACGCTCGGTGGCCTGCGCCGGCGCCATCCGAGCCAGGCCGATCACGGCCAGCGCCAGGATCGCCATCGCGACCATGAGCCACGAGACCCGGCTCCGTCGCTCGTCCGTGCCGAGCGCGAGCGCCCGGGCCACGCCGATCGAGGACGAGGCCCTCGTTGTGGGTCGCTCCATGTCTCTCGCCTCCTTCCGGCGGCGGCACTCGCCGTCGCACCCCTCTTTGATAGCCGCGACCCGTCAAGCGCCCGGGCAACCCGTGGTTAAGGGCTCGCCAAGGATGCCGAGGGGTGCGCGAGATGGTGCTCCCGGGCTCGTTCGGAGCCGCACGCCGTGTGTCCGAAGTCCCGTTCGGGTACCCTGTCCGCCTCGGGCCTCGGCCGAGAACCTCGGACGCTCGATCCAGCACCGGCGCTCGGCCTCACCGGCGCTCCGCTCGAACCACGAGCCCAGGTCCGAACGGCCGGCACCGACGGAACGATCGGCACCACCCAGGAGGATGCGATGCCCGATAGCGTCGGCAAGCGCAAGCGGCGAGACGTGACGGCACGGAAAGCAGCCGCCCGAGAAGAGCGACGGCTCGCGCGCACGGCTCGGAAGCGGGACAGGGAGGCCGGTCTCATCGAGGCGGGGCCCCCGATCGGGCCGGCCGAGCAGAGCGAGTTCCTTCCCTCGCACGACGAGGCCGAAGAGGCGGAGTCGGAGGAGGCCACGCCCGCCGAGGCGTGACTCGCGACACCCCGAACGCAAAGGACCCGGCGCGGTGCGCCGGGTCCTCGTGCATGTTCGGTTCGGTTCAGACGGCGCGAACGTTCGCGGCCTGGGGGCCCTTCTGCCCCTGGGTCACGTCGTACTCCACCTTCTGGTTCTCCTCGAGGTTGCGGTATCCCTCGCCCGAGATCGCGCTGAAATGCACGAACACGTCGGCGGAGCCGTCCTCAGGAGTGATGAAGCCGAAGCCCTTCTCGGGGCTGAACCACTTCACGGTTCCTGTTGCCACGTGCGATCCCTCCTTCCTTTCGCCGGCAGGGCCTGGTTGCTGCCCTTCGCGGCGCCGGCCGTAGCAGCCGGGTGAGGGAACAGCTCGTAGCGTGAAAACCGCGATCGGTACCCTCGTCACGAACGGTAGCAAATCGGCCGCACTCGTGGAGTGACCGCTCGATCCACGGCCTCGGATCAACGACCGGACTGATAGCGCCGTGGGGGTTCGTCCGGGTACATCTCCCCCTCGCAGTCGGCCGGCAGCGGCCGGATGTCGGGCGAGCGAGGCGATTGGTCGAAATCGAACGCGTCGAGCAGCGGCGTGGCGTTGCGATCGCGTTCGGACAGCTGTGGGAGGCCCCAGTTGTCCTCGATGAACCGCACGACCGAGGAGAACTCGCCGAGCTCGTGGCTCACGTGGCTCTCCTTCGCGTACGGCGACAGCACGAGCAGCGGCACGCGGATGCCGAGGCCGAGCCGGTCCACCTGGGGCGGCGGCTCGTGGTCGTAGAAGCCGCCGTAGTCGTCCCACGTGAGGAAGACGGCGGTGTCCTGCCACATCGGGCTCGACATGAGGGCGTTGAGGACCTGGGTGGTCCAGTACTCGCCCCAGCAGAAGCTGTACTCGGGGTGCTCGGAGACCTCGAACCGCGGCGTCACCCAGGTCACCGGCGGCAGGCGGCCCTGCTCGATGTCGCGCACGAGGTTGTCGACCGGGAAGATGTGTCGCGCCCAGCGCTGCGGGTTCCCGCGGTAGCGCGAGAACGCGGAGTAGGCCGACCACAGATATCCGTTCTGATAGGGCGTCGCCGAGTAGAAGGCCCAGGGGATCTGCTTCGCGTCGAGCAGGTCGCCCGCGGTGTCGAAGTCGAAGCACGGGAACACGTGGTCGATCGAGCCGTCCTCGTTCACCACCTCGGCGTACGCGCCCTCGACCGAGTCGCACCCCCACGCCTTGAACAGGCCGGTCTCGCGGTGACGCTCGCGGAGCAGGTCGCCGTCCTGGATCGGATTGCCCCGCGCCCACCCCGAGTGCGCCGCGACCGCGTACAGGTGGTTCTGGAACGAGGGCCCGTGAGCGGAGGTGAAGAACGTGTCGAACAGGACGTTGCGCTCCGCCCAGTGCCAATAGTTCCCGAGATCCTCGGGGAGGAACTGCGTGTACGCGTCCCGGTCGGCCGCCTCGTTGCGATTGAACCCGTCCATCCTGCCGTCGTTCCAGGCCTCGATCGCGCACTCGTAGCAGTGTTCGATGTCCTGGAGGATCGCTCCACGGGTCGCCGGCGTGAGCGGACGCTCGACGTCGCGATCCATCCCGACCGTGACCCCGTTCACGCCGGGGAACCTGCCGAACATGTGATCGAAGGTCCGGTTCTCCTTGATGATGTAGACGACGTGCTTGATCGGCGTCGTCGTCTCGAACGCGGAGGCGTCGACCGGCTGGGGCGCGGTGCCCATCGGGATCGGATCGGGCCACCGCGCCTCGTCCCGCCCGAACGCGCGCGTGCACGCCGCCAGGAACGCGCCGGCCGAGGTGAGCAGGGTTCCGCGCAGGAACGTTCGCCGGTCGTGCGGTCGCTGCATCCGACCAGCGAGTCTATCGAGCGCCCTCGCGAACCCTTCCGCTAGGGGTAGCGGATCGCCGGCGCGACCGGGTCCAGGACGTCGGGCCACTCGGCGTAGTCTTCGGGCCAGTCCCAGAAGTCGTTCGTCGCGCGCACCTTCGAGCGCGGCGCCGGATGTCTCGGGGGCCGGTCGAAGTCGAACGCGTGCTCGTAGTTGTGCGAGGCGCGGATCCGGTCGCTCGGGTACCGCAGGCCCCAGTTGTCGGCGATGAACCGCAGCGGCGCGGCGAAGTCGGTGAGCGCGTCGTCGACGTAGCCCCGTTTCGCGTACGGGGAGATGAGGAGCATCGGGACCCGGAACCCGAGCTGCTCGCCGTCGATCTTCGGCGGAGCGACGTGGTCGTACAGGCCGCCCCACTCGTCCCAGGTCACGAAGACCGCGATGTCGTCCCACATCGGGCTGCGCATGATCCCGTTCACGATGTCGGTGACCCAGTTGTGCGCGTGCTTCGTGCTGAACGGCGGATGATCCGAGAGCTGGAAGCGGGGCGTGACCCACGTGACCGACGGCAGGGCGCCGGCCTCGATGTCGCGCATGAGGTCGTCGACGCCCCAGATGTGCTCGTCCCACAGCTCCTCGTTCGTGTAGACGTCGTGGATCGCCGAGTACGCCTGCCAGATGTAGCCGGCCTGATACGTGTCGGCCGAGTACGAGGCCCAGTCGATCCCGTTCAGCGAGAGCAGCTCGCCCATGCTCTGGAACCCGAAGCAGGTCGAGTGGCGCTCGATCGCGCCGTTCTCGTTGCGGGTGTTCACGTACACGTCGTCGCCGTACGCGTCGCATCCCCAGCTCTTGAACACACGGCCGTCGCCGAGGAAGTTCGTCTGGATGTTCTCGGGGTTGTCGATGACGCCGCCCGCCTGCCCGGCGACGAAGAACAGGTGGTTCGCGTACGACGGGCCCGGCACCGAGGCGAACGCGTTGTCGCCGAGCACGAAGTCCTCGGCCCAGCCGTAGTAGTTCGGCAGGTCCTGGCGTCCGAACTGCGAGTAGGCGTAGTAGGGCCCGTACTCGCCGATCGCGAACCCGTCCATCTGTCCGTCGTGGTAGCAGGTCTCCCACGCGGGGCGGTCGTGCGCGAGATCGCCCGGGAGCCACTCGGGGCAGCGGATGAGCGGCACCTCCTGCCCCCACCGGACGCCGGCGCGGGTCCCGTTCGCGCCGGGGAAGCGGCCGAACAGGTTGTCGAAGCTCCGGTTCTCGAGCATGAGGTAGACGACCCGCTTGATCGGCCACCGCGTATCGATCGTCGGCGCGGGCGAGCCGAACGTCGGTCGCGGCGTCGGCGCGGTGGACACGCGATCGCCGAAGCACGAGCTGAGGAAGAGTCCCGCCGCGCTCGCCGCGGAGCGGCTCATGAACGTCCGTCGCGTGAGTCGTTTCGGGTACACCGAGGCCGGAGTATACGAAGGGGGTGCGCGCCGCCACGTTGCCGGGTGCGAGCGACGGCCCGTAGGGTGGCGATGATGCGTCGTCGGATCGGTTCGCGCACCACGCGCACGCTGCTCGCGGTCCTCGCGGGCACCGTCGCGACGATCGCCCTCGTGTCCGGCGCGTTCGCTCAGGAGACGAGTGCAGACGACGACGGCGACGAGGTCGTCGTGGTCACCGGTGGGCTCCTCGTCCCCGAGGGCTCGACGGTGGGGTCGTCCGTGATCTTCAACGGGCCGGTCAGGATCGCCGGGACCGTCGACGGCACGCTCGTGGTCTTCAACGGTGGCGTCGAGATCACGGGGGTCGTCCGTGAAGACGTCGTCGCGTTCAACGGCCGGGTCGTCGTGCGTTCGGGCGCGGAGGTCGGGGGCGACATCGTGAGCCGCCGCCCGCCGGTGATCGAGCCGGGTGCGACCGTCCAG